>NZ_JBKEVI010000001.1:0-537547 GCF_056357035.1 Bifidobacterium sp. LH_417 | reverse complement strand
TACAGCATCACCCAACGAATCCTCAAAGAAGTCCACATCCTCGTTCCCCCAGCACAAGAACGCAAAGCCATCGCGGATTATCTCGACGAGAAAACCGCGGCGATCGACGCCCTCATCGCTCAGAAGCAGTCGTTGATTGTCCGGTTGAGGGAATACAGGGAGGCACTCATCAGCGAGTGTGTCACCGGCAAGGTCAAAGTTCCCGGCGTGGAGTGACGGGAGGAAAGGAAACGATCATGGCAGTGAAGCCGACGCGCAGCATGAACGAGCACACGTTCCAGAACCATGTGCTGGACGGGTTCGAGAAGCAGGGGTACGTCTACGTGCCCCAGTCGACGATGGACCGGAACTTCAACCGCGAGACGGCCATCGACGAGCAGACGCTCCTCGAATTCCTCACCGAAACGCAGTCCATGGAGGTCTCCAAGGTCGAACGCCAATACGGCGCGCATTGGGGCGAGAACGTCATCAAGCGCATCGAGCAGACCATCGCCGACAAGGGCCTGCTGTGGGCGTTGCACAACGACATCAAAGTAGCAGGCGCGAAGTTCCGCCTGCTGTGGTTCAAGCCGAAGAGCGACCTCAACCAGACCGCCGTCGCACGCTACCGGGCGAACCGGTTCCGCGTCACCGAGGAATTCCATTACGGCACCACGAGGAAGGACGAGAAGTACCGCATCGACGTGGTGCTCATGGTCAACGGATTCCCGCTGGTCACCATCGAACTGAAGAACCACCAGACCGGGCAGACCGTCACCAACGCGATCCGCCAGTACATGACCGACCGCGATCCCAAGGAGAAGGTCTTCCAGCCTGACCTGCGCTCCCTCGTCCACTTCGCCGTGGACGCGGACGACGTGTACATGACCACCTGGCTGGACGGCAAGGGCACGACGTTCATGCCGTCCAACCGGGGCAACGGCAAGGAGGGCGGCGGCAACCCGCCGGCCGAACCGGGCAAGTTCGGCACCTCGTACCTGTGGGAGGAGATGCTGACGCCCGACTCGCTGCTCGACATCGTCGAACGGTACGTCCAGATCGTCTACCGCAAGGAGGACGAGAAGGGCAGGAAGATCACCGTCAAGACCCGCGCCGTGATGAAGGCCGTCGTCTTCCCCCGCTACCACCAGCTGCGCGCCGTACGCCGTCTCACCGCCGCCACCCGCGAACAAGGCCCCGGCCACAACTACCTCATCCAACATTCCGCCGGATCCGGCAAGTCGTATTCCATCGCATGGCTCGCCTACCATCTCGCCTCGCTCAACCACGCTAACGGCGACTCGTACTTCGACTCGGTCATCGTGCTCGTCGACCGCGTGGTACTCGACAAGCAGCTGCGTGACACCATCATGGACATGCCGCACAAGAACGGCACGATCGCCGTCGCCAAGAAGTCGAAGGACCTGCGCGACGCGATCAACGAACATGCGCGCATCATCATCTCCACCATCCAGAAGTTCCCGTACATCTACAACCAGACCGACACGGAAGGCCGCACGTTCGCCGTCATCATCGACGAGGCGCACTCGTCGCAAAGCGGCAAGGCGCATCTCAAAACCAAGCAGGCGCTCGGCGATCACACCGGTCCCGACGAGGACGAGATCGACGAGGCCGCCGAAGCCGATCTCGACTGGGACGACAGCGGGCTGGACGAGGACGCCGACGACGCCGCCATGCGCGTGCGCGACAAACTGAACGCGCAGGGCGTGCAGCGGAACCTGTCGTTCTACGCGTTCACCGCCACGCCGAAACCCTCCACGCTGGAAGTGTTCGGCACGCGCGACGAGGCGACCGGCAAGCCGGAACCGTTCGACCTGTATTCGATGAAACAGGCCATCGAGGAAGGATTCATCCTCGACGTGCTCACCAACTACACGACGTTCTCCACCTACTTCCAACTGGTCAAGAACACCCCCGACGACCCGAAACGCAAAGCGGGACGCACGAAGAAGGAGATCATGGACTTCGTGAAGCTCGACCCGAGCAACGTGACCAAGATCTCGCAGATCATCGTCGACCATTTCCACGACCAGGTGATGCCGCTGCTCGACGGGCACGCCAAAGGCATGGTGGTGACCTCCAGCCGCAAGGCCGCCGTCGCCTACTACCACGAGATGAAGCGCCTCGCCGGCAAACTCGAATACGCGGGCGTCAAACCGGTCGTCGCGTTCTCCGGCAAGGTCGAGGTCGGCAGCAAGGAGGTGACCGAAACCGATCTCAACGGATTCAAGTCCGGCGAGATCGCCGACCGGTTCGACACCGACGAGTTCAACCTGATGGTCGTGGCGGACAAGTTCCAGACCGGATTCGACCAGCCGAAACTGTGCGCCATGTACGTGGACAAGAAGCTCACCGGCGTGGCCGCCGTGCAGACCCTCTCGCGCCTGAACCGCACGTACCCGGGCAAGACCGTGCCGATCGTGCTCGACTTCGCGAACAAGCCGGAGACGATCCAGGCGGCGTTCGAGCCGTACTACACGCAGACCGAACTCGACCGCGTCACCGACCCGAACGTCATCTACCGCATGCAGACCGCGCTCGACGATTTCCGCGTCTACGACGAGGACGACGTCAACGCGCTGTGCGACGTGTGGCTGGCCCGACCGGACGAGAGCACCATGCCGGAGGTCCTGCGCGCACTCGAACCGGCGAAGGAACGCTACGACGAACTGGACGAACACAGCCAGGACGAGTTCCGCAAGCGCGTGCGCAAGTTCCTGCGCACCTACACGTACATCACCCAGCTGGTCCGGTTCGACGACGTGGAACTGCTCAAACTCGACACGTACCTGATGTTCCTCGCCAACGAACTGACCTCCCCGCAGGAGGTGGAGGAGCCCATCAACGACCTGATCGCCGTCTCCGCGCTGCGCATCAAGAACCAGGGCCGAGCCGAGATCACGCTGACGGGCGGAGAAGAGGTGAAGAACAACGCGGGCACCCTCGGCGTCGGGCCGATGGACGACGACAAGGACTACCTGTCCGTGATCATCGACCATCTCAACGAACTGTTCGGAACCGACTTCGGCACGCCGGCGAAGAACTACTTCGCGAGCATGATGGCATCGCTCCACGGCAACGAGAAGCTCGGCAGACAGGCACGGAACAATTCGCGCTCCGACTTCAGCACGCCGTTCGAAGCCGCGTTCACGGACGCCATGTTCGATACGCAATCCGAGAACGAGGAACTGTTCCGCAAACTCGGCGGCGACGAAGAGGCGATGCGGTTCGTGCGCGACGCCATGCTCGACGAGTACTACCGCGACGCGAGGCAGGAAGAGTAGGACGCCATGGTGGACTGTGCCGTGATGATGGTCGAGACGACCACGCCCACCTACGTCACCGCGCAGGACGTGAACGACCGGTTCGGCAAACCGCCCGATTCGGTCAGGTTCAACTGCGCGTACTGCATGCGCCCGCTCACCCCCTCCGCCATGGGAGCGGACTACGACCGGAAACGCCGGCTCGGCATCCGCGGCGGCGGCAACCGCAAGACGAAGGCCCCGTATTTCAGTCACCGCAAAAGCGACCCTTGGGCTCAGCAGTGCGAGCACTTCCACTCCGGTTCCACTTCGGAGGCGGAGACGACCATGCCCTCCCTGCTCATGTTCCTGCGCCGCGATCGGGTCGCCGGAGGCGTCCGTTCCTCCGACGGCCTGCACTCCGATGGCCGGTTCCACATGGAGTTCGCCTTGCGGCGACGAGGCCTGCACTACATGCAGCGCCATCTGACCGACGGCGACGTCGTGACGGTCGACGGCGTCGCCTACCCCATGCGGCAATTGATCGCCAAACGCTCGAACACAATCCGATTCGACAATCCCGACCGCGACCCGGAAACGCGCATCGTCATTCCGAGACGATGGCGGCGCAACGTGGGCGCGCCCCAACCGTGCGATGGCGTGATGATCTTCTCCAGCGCGTTCGGCGACAACGGCGGCAGACGCATCCCCGAGCATGAGGCGTTGCAGACCGGCGTCGACTACTACATCGTCGGCGACGAACGGCATCTGCGCAACCTGAATCATCGCTTCGACGTGGCTCCCCGCGTCGGCCATATCGGAGACGGCCGGCTACGGGTGCACCAGGTGAGGATCTCCTCCTCATCGAAACGATTGGTCTCCGCCAACCACTGGCTGGAGGGCTACGGCTACTGCCTGTCGGACTACGACTGTTCGGCGCAGTTGATGTGGCCTCCATGCCTGCGGTCCTCGGGCGTGGACGAGCCGCTGTTCCGGCGCTCGGCACTCGCGTACCGCTCCCCCTATCTCATCGGGGACGGCCCGATGGACGATACGCTGGACACCCGGTCGTTCATGCCGGGCGATGCCCGGGCGCGCGACATCGGCCTGATCGGATTCGACTCCGCACACGGCATACGCAGCGAAAGGGAATCGTACTGCCTGTTCTTCAAACCGACCGAACGTATGCCATGGAACACGGCATACATCGGCCCCAACTACCCGGACGACCTGCACCCGTACGACGAGTGGTCGCAGAATGACCATGAGTCCGGGAAGCCGGAAGAGACGACGCCTTCAGGGCCGTCCCCTGCGGACGTCGGTACCATCGACGACAACACCGGCGAAACCGCCGATACCACCGAAGACGTTATTCCGCGACCGCTGTGGAGCATCGGCGCCGACATCGCACAGCAACGGCTGGACGCGCGACAACGGCTGGACGCGCGACAGCCCCAACGCCAACACCAGCACTCGCGCGGCACCGCCATCGCGCAACTCCGAGAAAGGACACGCTAATGCCTTGGATCAAGGATTCCGAATTCACCCATGCATCCGTGTGCATGGCGCGACGCGACCGGCACGGATACATCGACAATCTGATACGACTGCTTGACTACCGACGGAACCTCAACGGGGCCGGCTCCTACACTTGGGTATACCGTGACGACAAGTCAGCCCAGCGAGCCGATCCGGAAGATCCCCAATCGCTCTATCTCCTAGAGACGATAGACGCAATGCACGAGTCAGGAGAGGATTTCCTCTTTGTGGCTTGGAAACCGAATCCGTTGAATCCCGAACGGCCTCAGCTACGCGATCCCTACACCCGACCGTACGCCTTCACCCCCGACTTCTATGAGGTAATCAACAGTCCGGCGGAGAATATCGAAGATCTACGAGACGCGCTCACCTCAGGATGGTCTTACTCCGGTACACCGACACGACAAGTGCTCATGCTGTATGCGGAAACCGATCACGGCCTCGATGCCGTGTTGTTGGAACGAGACGATCTTGACTACTCGGGGAATCGCATACGACTCAAGCCTTCGGCGCCACTCACCGCGGAACGATATACCATCGTTAACCGCGACATTAAGTATCTACCGACCATGCCAGGCGATATCGGCGATTACCGCGCCATGTACACCAAGCTATCCCTACCTCGATCAACGGGGAAAATACTCATACGATCACCGCGAAGGTACGCTCTGCAATATATGCGGTGGTACGTCGACCGCACGCAGGACATTCGCAACGGAGCGCCGACAACTCACCGAACTGCTGAATAAGGCAAGCCAATCGCCGGAGCATCTTGATGAATTCGATGGCAATCTTTCCGCTTCGGATCGCGGTAGAATCCGCAAAGAGGTCAGCTGTTTCATCAACGGCAATCGCCAAATGGCTGCATTGGTGCGGGACACGCTCGTCAGCAATCCATCGTTCAAGCAAGCCTGCATCGATGCCTGCCGCCGGGAAGCGCTACAGGATTTGGAGGAGGAACGAACCAGAAAACAGGCGCAAATCTACGCCGAGACCGGCATACAACGCCAGGAACTCGAACAGCATATCCAAAAGCAACGTGGCGAGCTGTCGCAACTGGAGGAACGTGTACGGGCTCGCGCCGAAACCTACGATCGTCTTGGCAAACTCGTATCTCCCCTGCAGAAGCAAGTCGATGAGCTCAACCAGCAGCTGGACAACGCACGAGAGGCAATCAGGAGTCTCCACGAGCACAAGGAGACCGAACTGGCCGAACTCTCGCGTCGCGAGGAAGCCAAGCTCGCGGAACTCGAACAGCAGAAGAACGATCTGCTGGCCCGTTTGGACGAGGACGTGGCCTTGAAACTGGGGCTGCGCGCGGTGGCGACCGCCACGGCCGCATCGGCGAACACCCCGACCGCCGGCAGCCGCACGGACGCGCAATCGGACGAGACGACAACGTCCCCGCTCCCCGTCGCATACCCGCCGATACCGTTCACGCAGGGCAGTGACAGGTTCGTCAAAACATTCGCCGGCAATCTTCGCGCATTCGGCATAGTGAGCACCGAGAACACCCGGCAGGCGCCCACCAGATTGGCGAACGCCATGGGACGGATCATGTCCGCGACAAGACTCGTGGCCGTGGATTCCGCGTTCGCGGCCGACATTGCCAACGCGCTGTCCTATGCCATGTACGGGGAGCCGGCGCATCATGTCGCGACGCCACCCGACTGGAACAACGCCCGCGAACTGGAACAGATGCTAAACGCCGCAGGCGACGGCATCCTCGTATTGGACAATGTCCTCGACACGGTGAACGAGAGCCTGCTTTTCGCGCTGTCGCGACTCCGCCCGGACACGACGATCATCCTGCCCGTCGGCGCCTACGGCAATCTCCGTCTCATCGCCGCCGAAGCATGGAACCACGTGTTCTACCTGCCGACCGAACGGCATCTCAGATTGCCCGTCGGCACCATCACCATGCTTCGCTCCCAAGAAGCGCTCCACATCACGAGCGTTCAGGACAACGACATCCTCAACACCGCCGACACCATGCAGAAAACCACTGCGTTGCCGTTGGCGTCCCTGATGCTGCCCGCATCCGCCGCTGAACGATTCGAGTCCGACAGCGAGGGCGACCACTGGATCGCCGCGCACGTCGCCTTGCAGACCTATGCGGCGCTCGGGTTGGAGCGCGCGCAGGCAGTCCGCATCGGAGGCAAGGAATCCCCGTCCGCGAAGGAGCTGCTGGCACGCATCGAACGGGGTCGCAATGGCCGATGATCTGCTGACCGTCATGTCACGTGACCTCGGCATACCGCGGATGCCCGGCGAAGGCGAAACCTCGTTCGTCTGCCGCGTCTCCTATTCCGCACTGCGCTTCTGGATGCAGGCGTTCTGCTTGGACGACGGATTCGGCGGCTCATACGGCGTGGCCGAGGCGACCATCATCCGCAAAAGCGCGATGTGGCTGCGCAACCTGTCCGGAATGTACCCCGGCATCCTCGATTGGTACGGTTCCCGCGATGACATGCGCGGGAACCTGTCGCGCGTCGTGCGGATGCTGGCCGACGCGGGCGATCTCGTCAGGACCGCGGACGGACTGTACCGCTGCTGCGCCCGTCATACGGATTCGCTTGGCACGCGTTCCCCGCTCATACTGGGATTGACCGACCCGACGGATGCGTCGGACGCGCGTCCCATCTCCGGCATGGCCTTCACAAGCGACGACGCATCGACGCAACAGTCGGCGCCCATCACCGACACATCCCCATCGGCAGACGGCCAGGCCGTCTTCACGCTGACGGAGGACGGACGCCACTGCATCATCGAACTGCCCCGAACGCTACGCCGGACCGCCCGAACGTCACGGTTCGACCTGCTGACATGGCCGGCGTCCGGCATCGGCGACAGACGCCGCAGAATCGCACGGGCGGAATACGCGCCGACGCTCGCGAAACTGCTCGACAGCGAACATCTCACCGTCAGTCTCCAAGGACGGACAAGAGCGGCAACATGAGCGGTCGCCGTCGCTGATTCCCGTCCTGCGACCACCCTCCGGCGCTGCGCGCCACCTCCCGCCAGCGGGAGGACACCACAATGCGAAAAACCTGATTGCTACTGTGTTCGTAAACAAGTTGCTTACGAACAACTTGCTTACGAACACAGTAGCAATCAGAACAGGCACATCTCGATGGTCCGCTTGCCGCGCAACGTATCCATCCACTCGGCGGGAATCCCCTCCACGCCATAGACGATGCCGGCCAGACCACCGGCGACGGCGGCCGTGGTGTCCGTATCGGAACCAAGGTTCACGGCCTTCAGCACACAGTCCGCATACGAGTCCGTAGTCAGCAGGCACCATACCGACGCAAGCAGCGTGTCCAGCACGTACCCGCCGGAACGAATCGACTCCTCCGGCAGCGAGGCCACGTCGGCGCGCACCGGTCTTGCCTCCGTCAACGCCTCACGCGGCGAACGCCCATCGACCAGCAGGCGGGCGAACGCCACCAGCCGCACGCACGCGTCCATGCTCGTCTCATGGGCGTGCGTGATCGCGCTCACCGCACGGATATCATCATCGGTGGCGTGCGTGAAGGCGAGAGGAATCGTGCGCATCAGCGAACCGTTGCCGTTGTCCCGTTCGCCATCACAGCCACGCCCCTGCAATAATGCCTCGACCGTGGTGTTGCCGATGTCGAACAGACCGTCGACCGTGTACGCGTCGTGCCGATACCATTCCTCGAACCGCGCCCGCATGTCGACCGTATCGATACGCCCGCCGCTCGCACGGACGGAATCGCAGACGGCGAGCGCCATGCTCGTATCGTCACTCCATGTGCCGGCGGGCTGGTCATGCGCGCCATGACCGACCATGCCATCCGCATGGAAGCTTCCCCTCGGTTTGAACTCGTAGGGCACGCCAAGCGCATCCCCCACTGCCTGTCCGTATACGGCATCACGCAACGTCGCGACCATGACCGTCTCCCTTCCCATGTCCATTTCCGGCTTATCGAAAGACCTGCCATCAAGAATAGCCCATAGTTCCGTGGTCTGGCACCTCCCGCCGATGACGCTAGAATGGGCCGGTATGAGCGAGCATTCATCCCGACCGACACACGTCTCTGGCTGGCCGAAGCCGTCGCAGCATGACTGCCGCGGCACCTGGAACGCCCCGAATCACGCCGGTGACAACGTCAAACTCCCTGCCAACGCGAAAGCCCGCACCCCGGCGAGGTCCGGCCGACGGGCGATGCCGTTCAAGGCGACCGGACACAAGGGCGGCATCAGCTTCCGTTGATATGGTGGCGGCGGCGTTCAGCATCGCCATTGCGAGTATGGACCTGTATGGTTCAAGGGCGGACCTGTATGGTTCAACCATCGATATGCATGGTTCGGATACGAATGTGCAGGATTCACGCACGGACGTGTACCTTATCGGGCTGAACGTGTGGAGTTGCGTTCCGAAGAGCCCGGCGACATCGCCGTTGCGGGCACCACGGTTTGGCGGATTTCCAAGGATTTCGCACGGATGATTCCTCGCATGATTGACCGTCTTCGGAAACCTACCATGCAGGTTGGCCATGTTGAGGTACAGGTTGCCGACGAAATCGTACACATCCGTTGGGGAACCGTACACATCCGCATCGGAACCATACACATCCATCACCCTGCCGCCAGATACCACGCCGGCGTGCCAGGATGACGCAATCTCTGCGACACGGTACGGGATTACCATCGCACGGCAACGGGGATTTCAGATCCCCCGACATCCCAACAGAGCGGACTCACCATAGCGGACGCCTATGGAACCGCATAGGGCGCATGAAGAAAGGCAGGCACATCCATGAAGATGCTCACCGTAGGACCGAAGGACATCCACCAGTTCGACACGGTCCGGGAATTCGCCGAGGAATTCAAGCTCGGTCCGCGCGACCTGGTCGTCACCATCGGCATGATCCACGACGCGTTCCTCGAACCCCATCTCAACGGCGCGAACGTACTGCTCGTCGACAAGTACGGCAACCAGGAGCCGACCGACGTGATGATCGACGCGATCATCGAGGATGCGCAGGCGTTCGACTACGACCGCATCGTCGCGATCGGCGGCGGCGCGGTGATGGACATGTCGAAGATCGTGGCCGTGGCGGGCGGCGCGTCAATCGACGAGGTCATCGACCATCTGCCCGATTTCAAGCGCACGGTGGGTCTCGTGCTCGTGCCCACCACATGCGGCACGGGCAGCGAGGTCACGGAGATCGCTGCCATCAACCGCACGCGTCTCGGCTGCAAGGCGGGCATCGCCGGCCCGGAGATGTTCGCCGACCATGCGGCGCTCATCCCCGAGCTCCTGTACGGCCTGCCCGACCACGTGTTCATGACCAGCTCGCTCGACGCGCTCGTGCATTCGGTCGAGTCCACGCTCTCCCCGAACGCGACCCCGTACACGCGCCTGTTCGGCTATGAGGCGATGCGCATGATCGTGGGCGGATACCAGGCGATCGTCGAGGCCGGCGGCCCGGATGACGACGCCGAGAAGCGTCGCGTGAAGCGCAACGAGCTGATGACCGACTTCCTCATCGCCTCCGATTATGCGGGCATCAGCTTCGACACGGGCGGCTGCGCGGCCGTGCACGCGCTGAGCTACCAGCTGGGCGGCAAGTACCATGTGCCGCACGGCGAATCGAACTATGCGATGTTCACCGGCGTGCTGCGCAACTACATGGAGATCAAGCCGGATGGCGAGATCGCGAAGCTCAACGCCGTGCTCGCCGGACTGCTCGGCTGCGATGTGGCCGACGTGTATGACGAGCTGGAGCGGCTCATCGACCGGCTGCTGCCGAAGAAGGCGCTGCACGAGTACGGTGTGACCCGCGAGGATCTGCCCGAGTTCACGGATCGCGTGATGACGACGCAGGCGCGTCTCATGCGCAACAACTACGTGCCGCTCGACGCGGCCCGCGTGCGCAAGATCTTCGAGGAGCTGTACTGAACAATCCCTGGCGCCGCGTCCTGACGCGTCGTACCGAGAGCGCGTGCCGGCGCGGCACCCGGCGGTACCCGGTGGCCCCGGCACGCGCCCGGCAAGCGCCCGGCGGCACCCGGAACACCGCCCCGGCAAGCACCCGGCGGCCACCGGAACACCTCACCGGCACGCGCTCGGAGGAATCAGAAGAACAGCACCGCCGCGCCGGCGGCGAGACACATGAGCAGCACGGACGTGAGGAAACTCGCCAGCAGCGCCATGCGCCCCTTCGCGGCGATGGCCTTGAAGTTCACGTTGATGCCGAGCGCGGCCATGGCCATGCCGAGCACGATGTAGGCGAAGTCCACGAGACGCGGCGTGATCGCGGCGACGCCCGGCACGAACGTGCCGATGACGGATGCGCCGATGAAGCCGAGCATGAACCAGGGGAACACGTTCGCCGCGCTCCCCTTGCCCGCGTCGCCCGCGTGGCCGCGCCCCCACCATGCGGCGATGGCGACCGCGGCGACCACGAGCATGAGCACGCGCGACAGCTTCATGATGGTGGCGACGTCGACCGCGCCGAACGCGTCGCCGGCGGCCACCGCGTGCGCGATCTCATGCAGGGACGCGCCGGCCGTGATGCCGAGCTGCGTCGTGGTCATGCCGGTGAGTGGGCCGAGGGCGATCTCGGCGAGCGCGAACACGGTGCCCATGATCGCGACGATGGCGACGGCCATGGTCACGTCGTCGTTCTTCTCGTCCTGCCGCTCTTCGGGCACGCGTATGGAACCGGCCAGTCCCATGACGGCGGCCGCACCGCAGATGCCGGTGCCTCCCGCGGTGAGGATGGCGAGCATCGGGTCGACGCCGAGCCGGCGCGCGATCGCATAGCATACGACGATGGCGAACGTGACGACGAGGGCCGCGAGCGGCAGGCATTTGGCGCCCTGCGTGAACAGGACGGCGAGGTTCAGTTTGAATCCGAGCAGGATGATGCCGAGACGCAGCAGTTTGTTGGAGATCAGTCCGGCCGCGTCCTTGACGCCGGCCTTGCGGGCGTCGCGGCCGCGCACGTAACCGTCGCGGACGGGCACCTGAATCGCCATGCCGATGAGCAGGGCGATGATCAGGGCGCCGAACAGGCTGAATCCGGGGAATTGCTTCAGCCATGAGGCGACGAGCGACGCGGCGAGCGTCACGGCGGCGACGAACGGCATATCGATGGTGGCGATGCGCTTCCACCATTTCGCACAGAACTTCTTCACGTCGTGCGATTCAACCAGATTCCGCCGACCGTGATTTCGCCGACCGTGCGGCTGCGGACTAATACAGCCGCATGCCCTGCGGGACCGGGGTGAATCCGGCCTGGTGGAGGACGTGCATGTACGGGTTGCGCGCGTTCAACGGCACGCCGTTCACGTCGGCGAACGTGACCGTGCCTATGCCGCTTCCACCGCCGGCGGCGAGTCCGCGGCGCAGGGCGTAGGCGAGTTCGGTCAGCCCGAGACGCAGGCCCACGTCGGTTCCGGCATCCGGAGCTTCTCCCATCACACCGGCTGCCGTACCGTTTCCGGCTGCCGTACCGTTTCCGACCGCCATACCGTTTCCGACCGCCATACCGTTTCCGACCGCCATACCGTTGCCGACCGCGGCACCACCGCCGAACACCGTCAGATGCTTCGACTTGGGTGTCGCATAGGCGACCGGCGTGCCCTCCGACAGTACGACGATGCCGCCTTCGCGTCGAAGCGGCCTGGACGCACCCGGCGGCGTGGCCGGCCATGGCAGCGCCGACCCGTACAGGTTCGCCGGGTCGAGCACGCCGAGCGCCACGGGGGAACGCATACGACTTCGCGTCCCATCGGTTCCCGTCCCGTCTCCCCCGCCGGACTCGGCACGGCGCAGCGCGTCGACCGTCTCCCGTTCGGCGAACTGGGATGCGCCGAAACCTTCCACGAACAGACCACGCACGAGCCGGCCATGCTCCTCCATGCGCGTGAGCAGCGGATACAACGCGGGAAACCCTCCAGGAACGTGTTCCCTGTCCACGATCGGCTGGGCGATGACGCCGTACCGGTCGAGCAGGATCTCCACCAGTTCGAGCGCGTGCCGTTCGTCGCGGCTGTCCGTCACGTCCGCGCCATCCGCACCGACGGCCGACCACATGCCCGTCAGCGTCATCGGCGTCACGGCCCGCATGCGGATGCGGCGACGTGACGCGCGCGCGGGCGTATGCGTTCTGTGTGTTCCTGCACCCAACGCGCGTACGGGGGCGAACGAGCCGTTGGTCACCTTCCCTTGCCAGACGAGCGACCACAGCGCCTCCTCGAATCGTCCCGCGTTCCACTCCGGCATAAGAATTTCGCCAGTGGAGGCGTCGATGTCCGGCTCGGCGATCGTGGCCCAGACCCGTTTGGCGGCGTCGGCGAGTTGGACCGCATGGTAGGCGCCGCCGGAGGCCAATGCCGCGAGGACGGCGGCGGTGTAGGGGGATTCCCCTTCGGCGGTCTCGTCCCCGGTCGTCCGATGGGCGACAACCTCCTCGCCGGAGGGAGCCAACACGGAATCGGCGGGATGGAAGGCGACGAGGCCCGGCTCGGAGGGTTTCGTGGCACCGGTCTTGGAACCGATCCACACCGCCTCCCCACTGGAGAGCAGCTCGTCGAGCATGGCGGGCGTATACCCGGCCACGCGTGCGGGGAACACGGACGACTCCCAGACGGCGGCGGGCAACGCCACGCCCTCCAATTGTTCGATGACGCGCATCAGCCCGTCCGCTCCCTCCAGTCGTTCGCCGCCGACCGGGCCGACACCCTGCCGTTCCAGCAGGAACGTCTGGTACATGGCGGGCGCGACGGGGCGTATCGCCTCGCGCGCCTTGACGAGCGAACGCGCGCGGATGCGGCGGAACACGTCACGATGCAGCCATTGCACGACTTCCCCCGCAGCGCCCACATCGGCCGCGCCCAATGCAGTCGCCCCCGGGCCGGACTCGATGCCGTTGCCGCCCGCATCGGCCGTACCCGTGTCGGCTCCGGCATCCGCAGCGTGGGTGTCCACAGCCGCGGTGAACCGCCCGGAGAGCAGTTCCCCACGCTCTTTGAGCTCGTCCAGTGCATGCACGGCCTCGGCCGCGCCGACACCCAACTCGGCGATCATCCGGTCCGCGGTGAACGGCCCGTGGGTCTTCGCGTAGCGGGTGACGCGTCCGGTCACATCGTCGGGCGCGAGTTCGTTCCAGAATGTGCGTCCGGCGAGTTCTCGCTCGACCTCGGCGATTACGTCCGGGTCGAGCACGGCGCTCATGTCGGTGTCGCCGAGCAGCCGTTCGAGCACGTCCGGATCCATGGACAGCATGCGCACGCTGCGTTCGGCCTGCGGCACATCGTACTGGTACATGACGGAGCCGACGAAGCCGAACAGCAGGTTTTCGGCGAACGGTGACGGCGTTTCGGTCGTCACGTCCTTCATGGCGATGGTTCCGGCGTCCAGTCTGGTCAGCAGGTCGCGCAAGGCCGGCAGATCGTAGACGTCCTGGAGGCATTCGCGCGCGGTTTCGAGCAACAGCGGGAAGTTGCGGCGGGTGCGCGCCGCGGCGAGCAGCTGGGCGGCGCGGAGCCGCTGCTGCCACAGCGGCACGCGCCGTCCGGGGTCGGTACGCGGCAGGTAGAGCGATCGCGCGGCGCATTCGCGGAACCGTGCCGCGTACAGCACGCTCTCCCCCACTTGGGTTTCGACGAGTCGCGTGAGTTCGTCCGGATCGAACAGGAGCAAGTCGCGTGCGGATATCGTCTCCACGCCGTCGGGAATGCGGATGACGATGCCGTCGTCGGCCGCATATACCTGTCCGTCGAAGCCGTAGCGGCGTTCGAGCCGCGCGGTGATGGCCATCGACCATGGCTCGTGGACGCGGCGGCCGTATGGCGAGTGGATGATGACGCGCTGATCGCCCTCCTCGTCCGGGCATCGTTCGACGACGATGGTGCGGTCGGATGGGACGACGCCGGTGGCCGAACGTTGTTCGGCGAGCAGCCGGGCGAGGTTGGCGATGGCGTTGCGGTCGAGGCCGTCGACGCGGAGACGGTCGAGGACGGCCGGAGTGAAGGAAGGCGACGACGGCTTCCCTTCAGCGGCACTGCGAGAGGCCTCGACGAGCCCGGCCACGGTCTCACGGATGAACCGGCCTTTGGCACGGCCGAAGCCCGCGTCGCGGCCGGATTCCTCGCCATGCCAGAACGGCAGTCGTGCGGTGCGTGCGGGCGCGGGCGTGACGACCACCTGGTCGCGCGTGATCTCCTCGATCCGCCACGTGGAGGTGCCGAGGGTGATGATGTCGCCGACGCGCGACTCGTATACCATCTCCTCGTCGAGTTCGCCGACCCGCCGCCGCCCCTGATTGCCGTCCGCTTCGGGCAGGACGACCGTGTAGAGGCCGCGATCGGGTATCGTGCCGCCGGAGGTGACGGCAAGCCGTTGCGCGCCGGGACGTGCGGCGATGCGGTTCGCCTCGTGGTTCCACATGAGCGGCGGGCGGAACGCGGAGAACTCCTCGGTGTCGTAGGCGCCGGTGAGCATGCCCATGACGGCATCGAACATGTCGCGGTCGAGCTCGGCGAATGGTGCCGCACGGCGCACGGCTGTATACCATGCGTCCGGGTCGAGGTCGTCCATAGCGGCGGCCGCCACGGTCTGCTGGGCGAGGACGTCGAGCGGATTGCGCGGCACGGCCAACGGTTCGATATCACCGGCACACATGCTTTCGACGGATGCGGCGACGCCGATGATCTGTTCGCGCGTCAACGGATAGAACAGGGCGTGCGAGACGCCGCCGACATGATGGTCGGCGCGGCCGACGCGCTGCAGCCCGGATGCGACGGACAGCGGCGGCGCGATCTGGATGACGAGATCCACGGAGCCCATGTCAATGCCGAGTTCGAGGCTGCTCGTGGCGACGACGCAGCGCAGTTCGCCGCGTTTGAGCCGTTCCTCGATCTGCTTGCGCCGGTCCTTCGACACGGAACCGTGATGCGCCATCGCGATCACGTCGGAGTACAGGTCGTTGAGCCGCGCGGTGAGCTTCTCAGCGAGTCCACGTGAATTGACGAACACGAGCGTGGTTCGGTGCGCGAGAATCTCGTCGAGCACGCTCGCCTCGACCATCGGCCATATCGATCCGGCCGTGCGATCTCCCGCCGCGCCGGTGATCGCCGTGGAGGAGCCTCGGGCACCATCACCGTGCACGTCGTCATCCGCCGCCCGGCCGCCGTCCGCGCCGGCGAGGCCCTTGCGCTCGGCGAGCCGGCGCATGGCGGGCGTCACACCGGAGATGTGCGGCGTGCCCGCGTGTGGCCCGTCGGCGTCCACGCCGCCGGCGCGGTTCGGCACGTTCGCGGATGCGAGGTCGCGCATGTCCGCCAACGGTTCGACGACCTTCAGATCCATGCCCGGCCGCGTACCGGGGTTCACGATCGTGACCGGCCGGTTCCCGCCGAGGAAGCGCGCCGCCTCGGCGGGCGGATTCACGGTGGCGGACAGGCCAATACGCTGCACACGACGTACGGTACCGGAGTCACTCGTATTGCGAGCGTCGCCGGTGACGAGGTCGTCGAGCCGTTCGAGGCTTAAGGCGAGGTGCGCGCCGCGCTTGGTGCCGGCGAGCGCGTGGACCTCGTCGACGATGACCGTGTCCACGGTCCTGAGGATGCGTCGTGCCTTGGAGGTGAGCAGCAGGTAGAGCGATTCGGGGGTGGTGACGAGGATGTCCGGCGGGTGCGCGGCGATGGCGCGGCGATCTTTGGGCGTCGTATCGCCGCTGCGCGTGGCGACGCGGATGTGCGGTGCGGGCCGACCGAGTTGTTCGCATGCGCGGGCGATGCCGTCCAGTGGCGCTTCGAGGTTCCTGGCCACGTCCACGGCGAGGGCCTTCAATGGGGAGACGTAGAGGATGCGCACGCCGCGGGCGTCGCGGGTTGTGGCGCTTCGCGCCTGACCACCCCCAGTCGGCATAGCCGACAGCCCCCGCCGGCGGGGGCAGGAATCGGCACCGCCGTCCGTATGCGACGCGTCGGTGCGAGGGCGGGAATCAAGATCCGTAGGTACGGCCGTTCGCCCCTGCCGGCGGGGGCGAGAATCGGCACCGTCGTCCGTATGCGATGCATCGGCGCGGGGGCGAGAATCAAGATCCGTAGGCACGGCCGTTCGCCCCTGCCGGCGGGGGCGAGAATCGGCACCGCCGTCCGTATGCGACACGTCGGTGCGGGGGCGGGAATCGGCGCAGGGGGCCATGAGCCGGTCGATGGCGGAGAGGAAGGCGGCGAGTGTCTTGCCGGAGCCGGTGGGCGCTACGACCAGCACGTTGCCGCCGGATCGGATGGCCGGCCACGCCTCGCGCTGCGCCTCGGTCGGCTCACCGAAGGCACGCTGGAACCAGACCCTTGTGGGTTCGGAGAACGCCGCCAATCCTTCGCACATATGTTCGATTATCGGCTGTGCGTGCGACAAGTGCTTCACGAACGTCGTATCGCCCGGAATGACGATCTCCGCGCTACGGCCCGGCACCCGCCCTGGAAGGAGCAGCCCGGGTGCCGGGATACGTCATGCGCGCTTGCGGCGCAGCGTCTCGTGCATGACGACCATGAGGACGAGGAATGCGAGCAGGTAGAACGGGAACAGTCCGATGCTCACGTATTGGGCGATGAGGCCGAACAGCGGCGGCATGAGCATGGATCCGACGTAGGCGAACGCCATCTGCACGCCGATGATGGCCTGCGAGTTCTCTTCGCCGAAGTAGCCGGGCGTGGAGTGGATGACGCACGGATAGACGGGCGCGCAGCCGAGACCGACGATGACGAGTCCCACGAGCACGCCGATGTGGTTCGGCAATGGGATGAGCATGACGATGGCACCGATGCCGATGAGCGTCTGGCCGAGGCGGATCATCGCCGGATCGGACAGTTTCATCGTGATGAATCCACTCAGGCCGCGACCCACGGTGATGCCGATGCAGAACAGGCTGGCCCAGCGGGCGGCGGTGGTCTTGTCGATGCCCTGGCCGAGCACCATGTAGCTGGAGCCCCACAGCATGGCGGTCTGTTCGATGGCGCAGTAGCACAGGAACATGATGAGGATCTCTCGCGCGCCGCGGATGGCGAGCACGCCTTTGAGACCGAGCGGCTTGCGCGGCTCCGAGGCCGTTTCGCCTTCACCTTCGCCTTGAGGAGCCGTGGTCGAAACCGCGTCAACGGTCGAAACCGCACCGGTAGCCGCCGGCCCGCGCGACTTCCATAGCGGCAGGCTGAACACGAGAACCACGGTGAGCACGACCTGCAGCATGCCGATGTAACGGTATCCCCACGGCCACCCCTGGCCACCGGCGAGCGCGTAGCCCATCACATACGGGCCGATGAGCGCGCCGACGCCCCACATGCAGTGCAGCCAGCTCATGTGGCGGCTCTCGTAGTGGATGGCCACGTAGTTGTTGAGCGCCGCGTCGACGCCGCCCGCGCCGAGGCCGTATGGGATGGCGAGCAGGATCAGCACCCAGTAGCTGGGCGCGAAGGAGAAGCCGAACAACGCGGCGGCGGTGATGCCGACCGACACGGCGGTGACGCGTCCCGGACCGAAGCGCAGGGTGAGCCTGTCGGACAGAAGCGCCGAACAGATGGTCGCCGCGGAGATGGTCATCGAAATGCCGCCCGCCCATGAGACGGACGCGCCGAGGTCCTGACCCATCGTCGGCCATGCGGCACCGAGCAGGGCGTCGGGCAGACCGAGTGAGATGAAGGCGACGTAGATGACGGCGAGCAGCAGGCTGGCCATGGCTTCTCCTCCACTATGCGGGGTTGCACGGGTTCGCGCGAAGACCACGCGGAATCGCGTCGGACGGCGGTTTCCGCCGCGTCACGACGACGCCACCCGTTATGTACGCTCGTACATAGTAGCGGGAGGCGTGGAATTCCCGTGCCGCGTCCGAGTCGTCACGCGGAGAAGTAGGCGACCACGTCGGCGGCCGACCCGAACGAGGCCTGCGCACCGAGACGCGTGGCGGCATAGCCGGCCACGTAGGAGGCCATCTGCGCGGATTCGAGCAGCGAATAGCCGGCCGCCAATCCGGACAGCACGGTGCCCATGAACGCGTCGCCGCATCCGGTCGTATCCTTCGCCGGCACCTTGGCCACGTCGACGCGATACCACCGGTAGTTCTCAATGACGACGGACCCCTGATCGCCCAGTGTGACGATCGCACGTTCGAACCCGTAGTCGGCGATGCGCGAGACCACGTCGTCCCAGTCGCAGCCCGACCAGTCGCCGCCGTCCGGTTCGTCCAATTCAAGCAGCTGGGCGGCCTCATGCTCGTTGACGAGCAGGATGTCGGTGGAGGTGACGAGTTCGTGCGGCAGCTCCGGCAGGAACGGGGACTCGTTGAGCAGCACGGTCACGCCGTCCTCGTGCGCGGCCTCGGCGGCAGCGATCACGGTGGTCATCGGGCTTTCCAGGCACAGGCCGAGCACGCTCGCCTCGGCGAGCGCGTCACGGTGCGACTGCACGTAGCCGGCGCTCACCTTGCCGTTCGCGCCGGGCGAGTAGACGATCGTGTTCTCGCCGTCCGCGTCCACGGTGATGACGGTGGTGCCGCTCGCTCCCTCGGTGCGGAGGATCTCGCTGGTGTCGACGCCGGCCGCGTCGAGTTCGCCGAGCAGGAAGTCGGCGTTCGTGTCGTTGCCGACGGCGCCGTACATGCACACGTTGGCGCCGAGATGCGCCGCGGCGGACGCCTGATTCGCGCCTTTGCCACCGGGGAGAATCCTCAACGCCCCGCCCCGGACGGTTTCGCCGGGTTCGGGCAGCCGGCGGGCGGTCACGGTGTAGTCGGCGTTCATCGAACCGACGACCGCCACCGAGCCTTCGGCGCGTTCGAGGCTGAGCAGCCGGTCACGCACCTCCTGCGGCATGACGGGTCTCGCCCCGCCTTCGAGCACGACGGTGGGGATGACGCCGGTCATCACCACCGGCTTGAGCCCGGAACCGGTGCCGTTGGTGACGATGACCGGCATGGACTGGGTGACCGACTGGACCACCGACTGCGCGAGCGACGGCTTGGACGCACGGGCCGCCGACTGCGCCACGGACTGTTGGACGCCGGCCGGCACCTGCACGACGGGCTGCGTGGCCGTGGGCGCCTGCACGACCAACGGCTGGGATTGGGATTGGGTGAGCGGGGACGGCACGCCACCGGCGGCCACCTCCTGTTCGACCGCCTGCACGAGGGAGGCGAGGCTCTCCTGCGACTGGATCTTCGACCGTTCGCTCGACGGCGTGACGGGAGGGATGGCCGCCGGCATCATGTCGGCAGCGGGATGGACCACGGGAATGCGCTCGGTGTCGGCGGGTGGCTCCGTCGCCTGCTCCTGCGCCACGCGTGCCGACGGGACGACGCGAATCGTGTCGCCGTCCGCCATGTCGCCGCTCTCTTCTGCGCTCATCTCGGTATTCACGTGGGACAAGCATAGTCCCGGAGGCACCCAATGCGCCGCAGATACGGAAAGCGCCCGGCTGCAACCGTATGCAACCGGGCGCTTTCCGTATCCCTCCGCATGGGATGCGGCGACGATCAGGTGTCGATCTTGGAACGGTCGAAATCGTCGGCATTCTCGACGATGAACGCCTTGCGCGGCGGCACGTCGTCGCCCATGAGCAGGCTGAAGATCTCGGCCGCCTGGGCGGCGTCCTCCATGCGGATGCGGCGCAGCATGCGCGTGCGCGGATCCATCGTCGTGTCGGCCAGCTGGTCGGCGTCCATCTCGCCCAGACCCTTATAGCGCTGGATGTCCGGGTTGTAGGAGATGTGGCGACGATCCAGATCGGCGAGCTTGCCGGCGAGCTCGTCATCCGAATACGTGTAGATGTATTCGCCCTTGTGCGAGCCGGCGAGCGCGATGCGGTGCAGCGGCGGCACGGCCGCGTACACGTGGCCGTGTTCGATGAGCGGACGCATGTACCGGTAGAACAGGGTGAGCAGCAGGATGCGGATGTGCGCGCCGTCCACATCGGCATCGGTCATCATGATGACCTTGTTGTAGCGCGCCTGCTCGATGTCGAAGCTCTGCCCGCTTCCGGCACCCACCACCTGGATGATGGCCGCGCACTCCTTGTTCGACAGCATCTGAGTGATCGACGCCTTCTGCACGTTGAGGATCTTGCCTCGAATCGGCAGGAGCGCCTGGAAGCCGGAGTTGCGGGCCGCCTTCGCGGTGCCGAGCGCGGAGTCGCCCTCGACGATGAACAGTTCGGCCACGTCGTCGTTGCCCGGCTGGCAGTCGGACAGCTTCGACGGCATCGACGCGGATTCGAGCGCGTTCTTGCGGCGCGTGACCTCCTTGGCCTTGCGCGACTGGACGCGGGCGTGCATCTCGCCGACGATCTTCTCGAGCACGCGCGCCGACTGCTCCTTGTAGCCGCGTTTGGCGCCGGTGATCATCTCACCGAACTGCTTGTCGGTCATGCGGGTGACGATCGGCTTGACCTGCGCGGTGCCGAGCACGTCCTTGGTCTGCCCCTGGAACTGCGGTTCGGCGATGCGCACGGTGACGACGGCCACGAGACCGGCCATGATGTCGTCGCGTTCGACGCGCATGTGCTGGTCCTTGAGGTTCACCTTGAGCTTGCGCGCGTTCGCCTCGACGGCCTTGCGCACCTGCCGGGTGATCGAGTTCATCAGCCCGTCGACGTGCATGCCGCCGCCGGGCGTCTCGATGATGTTGACGAAGCTGCGCATCACCGTGTCGTAGCCGTTCACCCATCTCAGGGCGATGTCGACGCCGCAGGTGCGCGTCACGTTCTGGGCGTGCAGTTCGCCGTTCTCGCCGACGGCCTGCGTCTCCTCCTCGTAGGTGCCTTCGCCCTGGATGCGCCAGATGTCGGAGATTGGTTCGCCGTGGGAGAGGAAGTCGACGAAGTCCTTGACGCCGCCGGTGTGGAGGAACTCCTCGACGCGGGCGTGCGTGTGCGCGGCCGCGTCGGCCTGCGCCACGGCGACCGCCTCGGACGGCTCGGCGACCCCGGACGCGGCGGGCGCGTCGGAGTCATCGGGGGTCTCGGAGGCCGTCTCCGTCTCGGAGGCGGCCGTGGTCCCGGCCGGCGCGACGGCGTCGACCTCGCGCATCTCGTCGAGCGACGCGTCGCCCGTCTCGGGCACGTTCTCGTCGACGACGGTGATCTTGAGACCCGGCACGAGGAAGCTGGTCTGGCGCACGCGGTCGATGAGCTGCTCGTAGGAGAATTCGGCGGTGCTGTTGAAGATCTCCTTGTCCGCCCAGTAGCGGATGCGAGTGCCGGTGCGCTTGGCGGGCACCTTGCCGACGATCTCCAACTCGGTGGGCCGGTTCTTGCGCGTGCGCTTGAACGGCGAGTCCGGCGAGGGGTTCGCCGGGTCGGCGTCCGCGTACACGCCCGGATGGCCCTGATGGAACGACATGTGGTG
This sequence comes from Bifidobacterium sp. LH_417, assembly GCF_056357035.1. Classification (NCBI taxonomy): domain Bacteria; kingdom Bacillati; phylum Actinomycetota; class Actinomycetes; order Bifidobacteriales; family Bifidobacteriaceae; genus Bifidobacterium; species Bifidobacterium sp. LH_417. The sequence goes on along the minus strand of NZ_JBKEVI010000001.1, from coordinate 515,379 downwards.
CGTGAGCCCGTCGCGGTCCACCCACACGTCGAGACGGGAGCTCAACGCGTTGACGACCGACGAGCCGACGCCATGCAGGCCGCCGACCGCGTTGTAGGAGGAGTTGCCGAACTTCGCGCCGGCGTGCAGCTTGGTGAGCACGACCTCCACGCCGGTGAGCTTGGTCTTCGGCTCCTTGTCGACCGGGATGCCTCGTCCGTCGTCCGCCACCTCGATCGATCCGTCGGTGTGCAGCGTCACGACGATGTTCGTGCAGAACCCGGCCAACGCCTCGTCGACGGAGTTGTCGATGATCTCCCACAGGCAGTGCATGAGGCCCTGCGAGTCGGTGGTACCGATGTACATGCCCGGACGCTTGCGCACCGCGTCCAGGCCTTCAAGGACGGCCAAATCCTTGGCGCCGTATTCCTCTTTCGCCATAATCCCCTAGTGTTGAACGATGGTTGGTCGGCGGCCGCCGATCACTGATCCAGGAAGTCGCGCAGCGTCTGCGAACGGGACGGGTGGCGCAGCTTCGACATGGTCTTCGACTCGATCTGGCGGATGCGTTCGCGGGTCACGCCGTACACGCGGCCGATGTCGTCGAGGGTCTTCGGCTGGCCGTCCTCCAGGCCGTAGCGCATCTTGATGACGCCGGACTCGCGCGGCGACAGGGTCTCGAGCACGCTCTTGAACTGCTCCTGGAGCAGCGAGAACGCGACCGCGTCGGACGGGGCGATGGCGTCGGTGTCCTCGATGAGGTCGCCGAACTCGGAGTCGCCGTCCTCGCCGAGCGGGGTGTGCAGCGAGATCGGCTCGCGGCCGTACTTCTGCACCTCCTGCACCTTCTCGACCGGCATGTCGAGCTCGCGCGCCAGCTCGTCCGGCGTGGGCTCGCGGCCGAGGTCCTGCAGCATCTGGCGCTGCACGCGGGAGAGCTTGTTGATGACCTCCACCATGTGCACGGGCACGCGGATGGTGCGCGCCTGGTCGGCCATGGCGCGGGTGATGGCCTGGCGGATCCACCAGGTCGCGTACGTGGAGAACTTGAAGCCCTTCTTCCAGTCGAACTTCTCGACGGCGCGGATCAGGCCCAGGTTGCCTTCCTGGATGAGGTCGAGGAAGAGCATGCCGCGGCCCGTGTAGCGCTTGGCGAGGGAGACGACGAGTCGCAGGTTGGCTTCGAGCAGGTGGTCCTTGGCCTTCTTGCCGTCGTTCGCCGCCCACTTGAGCTCGCGCTTGCGCTTGAAGTCCATCGTGTCGCCCTCGGTGTCCAGCAGGTGCTGGGCGTACAGGCCCGCCTCGATGCGCTCGGACAGGTCGACCTCCTGCTCGGCGTTCAGCAGGTTGACGCGGCCGATCTGCTTGAGGTAGTCCTTGACCGGATCGGCGGTGGCGCCCGCGGTGATCACGCGGCGCTTCGGGTTGCCGACCTTGCCGCCGCGGCGGCGCGGACGCGGCTCGTAGTCGTCGTCATCGTCGCGCACGACGAAGGCGCCCTTCTGCTTGGGCTCCTCCGTTTCGGCGGGCTTGTCGTCATCATCGTCATCGGAGTCGTCGTCATCGTCGAGGTCGTCGTCGGAATCCTCGTCGTCCGCATCATCCGACTCGTCGTCGACGTCGCCGCCGTCGATGTCCTCGTCGAGGTCGTCGAGATCGTCGACGTCGAGATCGTCCTTCTCGTCGTCCAGCTCGTCGACCTCGTCCGCCTCGACCGGCTTCGCCGGCTCGTCCTTCTTCCTGCGCGGACGCTTCGCGGCGGCCTTGCGTGCCGTGGTCTTCGCGGCCGTCTTCTTCGCGGCCGTCCTGCGCGCGGTGCTGGCTTTCTTGGCGGCGGCGGGCTTCGTGTCCTTGGTGTCCTCGGTCTTGTCGCCGGCCGTCGTGCTCTTGGTAGCCAAACTGTTCCTCCTCGCGGTTCCTCGCCCCGCCTCATATACCACAAGGGCACACTTCTGGCAAGGGCAAATCGTCAACTATGTGAGTAAACCACCCCATAGGGACGATTATTCCCGTCGCGAAGAAACCCGCGCGCCCGGACGCGCCACGGCACCGCTCAAGTGCAGCTGCACGCCGGTCCCAGACCGCGTTCCGACGCGCCCAGCACGATCGCCGCCAGCGTGCAATCCTCGTCGGCGGCGAGCGAGCGCAGCGCGTAGACGGGGGCGCGGCAGTCGCCCAGCCACCACAGGATGTAGGCGATCGCGGCGAACGGCTGCGCCGTCATCGACAGCGGCATCAGGCACGCCATGGCGGAGAACATGGTGATCCCCGCCTGGCAGCGGTCCATGTCCGGCCCGTCGTCGTCCTTGAAGGCGGCGGTCATCAGGTCGCGCACCAGCGCGGAGACGGGAGGCGTGCGCGGGCGCGACAGGATCGTCATCAGCGTGTCCCTGTCGCAGGCTGCCCGGTCGACGATCAGCGAGAGGATCAGCGCGTCGCGCATCGCCAGCACCTCGTGCATGCCGACGGCGATCGTGGCCATCGTCTCCTCGTCGAGGTCGACGCGGCCGTGGTCGATGTTGTCGAGCCACTCGTCGAGCGGACCGTCCATCCACTCGTTGTTGCCCGATTCCGGGCCGCGTTCGCGCCGATCGGCGCGCAGGCGCCCCACGAGCCCGTCGATCACGTCGGCATCGAGCTCGTCGAGCCCTTCGAGGAACTCGCGGCACTCGTCCGGGCTGTCGGCGTGCACGGGCCGCTGCCTCCTCCCCTCGGGGCCGGGCGGATCGTGCGGATTCGCGTTACGGGTGCGTCGGTGCTTCGTCATGGCATCCTCCTTGATGGTCGTTCGATGGTCGTTCCGTCACGGCCGGGGTTCCTCGGCCGTGATGCCAGTATGACGGCGCGGACCCGCCGCGCGCACGCTCCACGGCCAATGTGGTCAGTACCCTGCGAGGCCTTGGAACCATTGGGTTCTTGTGTTCGGCGCACATTGTGGATAACTTAGAGGCATGTGCTTGAGAGACGTTGACCGTTCCCTGATTGAACCGCGTATCGCCGCCCTGGTGGCCGAACGGGCGGGCGTGCCCGCCGAAGGCGCCGCCGAGGCCGGCTCCCCCATCCCCGCCGCCTGCCGGTCGATGATGGACGCGGTCGTACGTCAGGGCGTGACCTCCAGCGAAGGCGGCAAACGTCTGCGCGCGCTGCTCGCCCTCGCCGCGTACGACGCGTTCGGAGGGGACACGGCGGCGCGCGACGCGATGGTGGATATGGCGTGCGCGATCGAGGTGTTCCAGACGGCGGCGCTCGTGCACGACGACATCATCGACGACTCCGACCTGCGCCGCGGCAAGCCAAGCGCGCACCGGGCGCTGGAGGACCGCACCGGCGACGCGGCGATCGGCCGCGGGTTGGGGCTCATGCTCGGCGACCTGCTCGCCACCGCCTGCGTCGACATCGCCAACAGCGCGGCCGCACGGCTCGAGAACCCGTCCGCGCTGGTCTCCGCGTTCCTCACCATGCAGCGCGAGGTGGAGATCGGACAGGTGCTCGACCTCGCCGTCGAACAGGCGTCGCTGGCCGACCCGCAGGCGCTCGCGGAGGCGTCGCTCGGCGTGTTCCGCTGGAAGACGGCCAGCTACACGACGATCGCGCCGCTCGAACTCGCACTGCTCGCCGCCGGCGACGCCCCGGCGGACGCGCGCGCGAAGGCGCTCGCCGTGGGTGTGCCGCTGGGTCTCGCGTTCCAATTGGAGGACGATCTGATCGACGTGATCGGGTCGAGCCGCACGAGCGGCAAGCCGGTGGGCGGCGACATCCGCGAAGGCAAGCGCACGGTGCTGCTCGCCGACGCGCTCGAAGCCGCGTCCGACACGGAGCGCGCCGAACTCGTCGCCATGTTCTCCGCCCCCGCGCGCGACGAGGCGGACGTACGCCGCGCGATCGGCCTGTTCGCCTCCACCGGCGCCGTGGACCGTTCCCGCGAACGCATCGCGGACCTGTGGACGCAATCACGCGAGGCGATCGACGCGCTCGGCCTCGGGCCGGCCGCGCACAGGCGCCTCACGGACGCGTGCGCGCGTTTCGTGCCGGACGTGGCCGAACGCTAGAGTGGAACGGCAAGGGAGTCTTCCGCTGCGGCGCGCGCGGCGGGAAACGACCCGGTGATTTTCGTGAGTGACGTAAGGACACGGACGCAACCCTATGAGTGAAGCCGCAAACACCCCCGTAGGCCAGATGATCGAAGGCCGCTACCGCATCGTGCGCCGAATCGCGCAGGGCGGCATGGCGACGGTGTACGAGGCGCAGGACGAACGGCTCGGCCGCACGGTGGCCGTCAAGATGATGCACACGCAACTTGCGCAGGGACCGCACCGCGACCAGTTCCTCGAACGGTTCCGCCGCGAGGCGCGGTCCGCCGCGCGCATCGCCAACCCGCACGTCGTGCAGGTGTACGACGCCGGCGAATCCGACGGCCGCGCCTACCTCGTCATGGAGTACGTGCACGGCGTGAACCTTCGCCACGAGATGAACGAGCAGGGCGTGTTCAGCGTACGCCAGACGCTGCGCGTCGTCGCCGAGACGCTCGACGGCCTGTCCAGCGCGCATCAGGTGAACGTCGTACACCGCGACATCAAACCCGAGAACATCATGCTCAACGATCGAGGCCGCGTGCAGATCACCGACTTCGGTCTCGCGAAGGCCACCTCGCAGGCGACGCTCTCCTCCACCGGCATGCTGCTCGGCACCGCCGCCTACCTGCCGCCGGAAACCATCGAACGCAACGAGGCGACCCCGCAGGGCGACCTGTACGCGGTCGGCATCATGGCGTGGGAGATGCTCGTCGGCCACGTGCCGTTCATCTCCGACAATCCCGTCACGCTCGTCTTCAAGCACGTCCATGAGGACGTGCCGCCCCTCACCACGCCGTGCCCCGGCATCGACCCGGCGGTCGCACGATTCGTCACACACCTGACCGAACGCGCCATCGACGCGCGCCCCGCCGACGCGACCGCCGCGGCGGCGGAACTGCGCGACGTGATGCGCACGCTGTCGGTGGAGGCGTGGCAGTACCGGCGACCGGCGTCGGCGGATGCCACGGACGCCGCGGACGCCGCCGGTTTCGACGGCGCACGCACGCCGGTCGGCGCACGGCTCGCCGGGGCGGGCCTGCCGCCCGCTCCCCCGGCGACGCCGCAGCCGCCGGCGCCGCCCGCACACGCGGAGCCGTCGCACGAGACGCCATCCGCCAACGCCACGCCGGCCGCACACGATACGACGGCACCGCAGCCGACGCGCGCCCTGCCGCAGGAAACGACGCCCCCCACGCAGGCCGCGGAAACCGAGACGCTGCCGCCGACCACCGCCATCGAGGCGGGCGCCACGCAGGTGCTCGCCCCCATGCCCGAACCGAAGGAGACGCAGGCGCTCAGCCTGCTCGACTTCGCGGACGAATCCACGCTGACCGGACAACGCCCCATAACCGATGCGGCGCCGCGCACCGTGGAATCCAACCCCGCCGTGTCATCCGCCGTCGCGACGACCGACGTGGCGGCGTCGAACGCCGAAACCGTCGCCCTGCAGCCGGTCCAAGGCGACGCACGGACGAACACGGCCGCGGTGTCGCGCCCCACCACCCCGCTCACAGGCGGCTTCGGCGCGAAGACGGCGCCGCCGCAGCACCTCGCCGCCGAACCGACGGCGCAGGCCGCCGCACCGGGCGCGACGACGCCGCGCAAACGCCACGGCAAGGCCATCATCATCACGATCGCCGTGCTGCTCACCATCGCGCTCGCGGCGGGTGGCGGCGGCGCATGGTGGTACTACCGCGGCCCGGGCAGCTATTGGGAGCTGCCGAAACCGGACGACGTGACCTGCGAGACGGACCGCGCCTGCACGCTGGAAGGCGCCGCATGGAAGACGTACGAGAGCACGCTCAAAGTGACGGGCATCCCGTACAAGACGTCGGCCGCGTACAGCGACACCGTCGAGAAGGGGCATATCGTGCTCGCCACGCTGGACGGCAAGGACGCCCAGGTGGCCGCGCACGTGAGCAAACGCCACACGCCCACCCTGCGCGTCGTCGTATCCCGCGGCGTCAGGATGGCCACCATCCCCGCGGACATCCTCGACCCGAACACCGATAACGGCAAGGCGCCGCTCGACGCGTTGAAGAAGGCCGGATTCACGAACGTCAAACACGACGAGTCGAAGGACGTATACTCGGAGACGCTGCCCGAAGGCGCGACCCTGAGCATCTCCCCCGACCCGGGCACCACACTCAAACACAACGCGGAGATCGACGTGGCCCTGTCGAAGGGCCCGATGCCCGTCACCATGCCCGACATCGTGGGCCGTACGAAGGACGAGGCGGCAACCGCGCTCGACGACCTCAAACTCAAGGCGAACTGGAGCGAGGAGTACAGCGACACGATCGAGGCCGGCAAGGTGATCTCCTCGTCCGTCGCGAAGGACACGCAGCTGCATTGGGGCGACTCGGTGGACGTGGTCGTCTCGAAGGGCCCGGAGATGGTGACCATCCCGGACGTGCGCGGCAAGACCTACGACGAGGCGTCCAAGACGTTGGAGGCGCTCGGATTGCAGGTGAAGAAGTCGGCGCCGCTCGGCGACGTGACGCACACGGTGCGCCTGCAGAGCCCCGATCCCGGCCAGCAGGTGCGCGTGCGCGACGAGAAGGGCAACAAGACGGTCGTCACGCTCACCGTGGTGTGACGGCCGCTTCGGCCTCCTTCTTCGCCTTGAGCTCGGCCTTGACCTTCTGCGCGTATTCGGGCACATACTCCTGACCGCTGAGCTTCTGGATCTCCGCGGTCAGATGGTCGGTCAGGGAACGTAGATCATCGTGCGTGATCTCGTCGGCCGCCTTCCTCTCCACGTGGATCGGCTTGCCGTAGATCACCTGCGTCTTGCCCTTCTTCGGAATCGACGTGCCGATCGGCTGGAGCTTATCGGAACCGATGAGCGCGGTCGGCACAATCGGGCAGCCGGTCTCGAGCGCGAGGCGCGCCACGCCCGTATGCCCCTTGTACAGACGGCCGTCGGGACTGCGCGTGCCCTCGATGTGGATGCCGAACAGGTGGCCGTCCTCGATGATCTCACGCGCGTGCTCGAGCGCGCCCAACGACTTGTTGCCGCCGGAACGGTCGACGGGGAACACGCCCACGGACGTGAACCACCACTTCTTGAACTTGCCCTTGACGCCCTTGCCTTCGAAGTATTCGGCCTTGCCCATGAAATGCACCATGCGCGGGCAGGTGATCGGGATGAGCGCGTCGTCGATGACCGCCAGATGGTTGGCGGCGATGATCGCGCCGCCCTTGCGCGGGATGTTCTCCAACCCCTTGGCCGTGGGACCGAGGCGGCGGCGTGCGATGGGACCGAACACTTTGACGAAGAACCAGTAGAGCACTTGGCGTTTCCCTCCCCGCGCAGACCGTGGCCGCGCATTAGAGTGGTATGTATGACTGAACTCAACAATACCAACGCGGACGACGAGCGTACAAACCCCGCTCCGGATGACGACGGGAAGACGGCGAAGACGCCGTCCGACGCCGGACGCGACGAGGCGACGAAGCCCGATCTGGGCAATCTCGACGCGGCGTGGGCGGCGTTCGAGGCGGAGCACAAGGACGAGCTCAAGTCGGTGGCGTCGTCGCGCAATGCGAAACGATTCGAGAAGCATGCGGAGCGCCGCGAGAAGGAACGGCTCATCGACATCGACGACCTGAAGCCCGACGCGTTCTCCCGCACGGGGGCCAGCCATGGGCCGCGCGACTTCACCGGCTCCAGCTGGCTCGACACCGACCGGGTGATGGACGCCTACGATGACGGCGGCTTCACTCCCCCGAACCCCGAGATCGGCCCGGTGAAGCGTTCGACACTCGTGTGCTGGATTCTGCTCGCCGTCGGGCTGGTGGGCTCGATCGCTACGATGTTCATCCCCGGCATCGGCTCGGTGCCGTTCCTCGGATGGCTGCTGAGCTTCGTGTTCAGCATGTGCACGATCATCGGCCTCGGCGGGCTCATCGGCAAGCTGCTGACCCGCCGCCGCCAGACCGGCGACCGCGGCGGCTATTTCGACGACGGAGCCCGCGTCTGAGCGCTTTCGGTTCGGTTTTTCGCGCGCGATGATTCCCGGGAAACGGCCCTATCCTCCGGGATTTGTCGCATTGAGACGATATCAGTGCGATGATTCCCGGAAGAAGCCGCTTATTCCCGGGATTTGTTGCACTGAGTCGGAGTCGGCACAAGAAATCCCGGAGAACAGCCTTGTTTCCCGGGATTTATCGCATTGATGGGGTGCATTGAAGGGGTAGGGGTGTCTGAAGGTGTCCGGCGCGATATTTCCCGGGAATCCGCCCTATCGTCCGGGAATCCTTGCACTGAGCTGAGGTCAGCACAACATTTCCCGGAGAACAAGACCGTTTTCCGGGAAATGTCGCACTGAGACGAGACCAGCACAAGAAATCCCGGACGAGCGGCATGTCGTCCGGGATTTATCGCGCCGGAAAAGGGGCTACGCCTCGATCTCAGGCTTCGTTTTGTCTTGGCCGGCTATCGCCGGCCCCGAAGAGGGCCGGGAAGCCCACAGGGCTTCCCTAAGCCGGAGATCGAAGATTACTCTTCGATCTCCGGCTTACCCTCTTCGGCCCACAGCGTGTGGAACACGCCGGGCTTGTCGACGCGGCCGTAGGTGTGGGCGCCGAACAGGTCGCGCTGTGACTGGGTCAGCGCGGTGGGCAGGCGCTTGGAGCGCAGGCCGTCGTAGTAGGCGAGGGAGCTGGAAAACACCGGGGTGGGGATGCCCGCCTCGACGGCCTTGACGATCACGCGACGCCACGCGTCCTGCGATTCGCCGATGATCTTCTCGAAGTACGGGTCGAACAGCAGCGAGGCCGGCGGGTTGTCGCCCTTGAACGCCTCGGTGATCCGGTCGAGCAGGAACTGGGCGCGGATGATGCAGCCGCCGCGCCAGATGCGCGCCACCTCGGACAGGTCGATGTCCCAGCCGTACTCCTTCGCACCGTCCTGAATCTCGTTCAACCCCTGCGCGTAGGCGACGACCTTGGAGGCGAACAGCGCACGACGCACGTCCTCGACGAACGCCGCCTTCTCCTCGCCGTCCAGGTCGATGGTCCTGTCCGGGCCGGCCAGATGCTCCTGCTGGGCGGCCTCGCGCAGCTCGCCGTGGGAGGAGAGGGCGCGCGCGAACACGGCCTCGCCGATCGCCGGCACGGCCGAACCGAACTCGAGACCGGTCTGGACGGTCCACGTGCCGGTGCCCTTCATGCCCGCGTGGTCGACGACCACGTCCACGAACGGCTTGCCGGTGGCGGCGTCCTTGTGGTGCAATACCTCGGCGGTGATCTCGATCAGGTAGGAGTCGAGGTCGCCCTTGTTCCACTCGTCGAACACGCCGGCGATCTCCTCGGCGTCCATCCCGAGGCCGCGGCGCAGGATGTCGTACGCCTCGCCGATCACCTGCATGTCCGCGTACTCGATGCCGTTGTGCACCATCTTCACGAAATGGCCGGCGCCGTCCGTGCCGATGTGCGTCACGCACGGCTCGCCGTTCACCTTCGCCGCGATCGACTCGAGGATCGGCCCCAACGTCTTCCAGGATTCCGCGGTGCCGCCGGGCATCAGGGACGGGCCGTTCAACGCGCCCTCCTCGCCGCCGGACACGCCGCAGCCCACGAAGTGGAAGCCCTTGGCGCGCACCTCCTTCTCACGCTTGATGGTGTCCTTGAAGAACGAGTTGCCGCCGTCGACGATGATGTCGCCCGGCTCGAACACCTGCTCGAGCTGCTCGATGACCGCGTCGGTCGGGCCGCCGGCCTTGACCATGATGATCGCGGTGCGCGGGCGCTTCAACGACGCGGCGAACTCCTCCAACGTCTTGGTCGGGACGAACGCGCCCTCCGTGCCGTGCTCCTCCATGAGCTTCTCGGTACGCGACCAGTGGCGGTTGAACAACGCCACCGTGTTGCCATGATGCGCGAGATTACGGGCCAGGTTCGACCCCATCGCCGCAAGTCCGATAACACCGATGTTTGCCGTAGGCTCAGTCATTATTGTTGCTTTCCTTCGATTATTCTGAATGTCTGAATGCCGTATACGAGACGTATACATGAAACGGATATGAGGTGATGGCGCGGAGCGATACCCGTCCGCGCCGACGAAGAGGCCGTTGCTCCGATACGCATGATGGGTGGCGGGTATCGGACGATAGCCGCCACCCATCATGCGGTGGATCACCCGGCGCTGACGCCGAGTCCTTCGAGCAGCCTGTGCGCCAACTCGTCCACCTCGCCCTTGTTGACCATGCGCAGTCCGTGCTCGTCCGCCTCAAGCGGTTCGAGTGTGTCCAACTGGGACTTCAGCAGCGACAGCGGCATGAAGTGCTCGCGGTTCGTCATGCGCTCGGCGAGGTCGGCTTCGTCGAGGTCGAGTTCGGCGAACAGCACTTCGCCGTCGGCTTCGCGCAGCACGTCGCGGTAGGCGCGTTTGAGTGCGGAGCAGGTGACGATGGTCGAATGGCCCTCATGCGCCTGTCGGGTCATCCAATCCCGCAGGGACCTCAGCCAGGGCCAGCGGTCCTCGTCGGTCAGAGGATGCCCGGAGGCCATCTTCTCGATGTTCGCCTTGGGGTGGAAGTCATCGGCCTCGGCGTAGGGCCATCCGAGGATCCTCACCAGTTCCTCCGCCATGGTGGTCTTTCCGGTGCCGGCGACGCCCATGACGATGATGTGGCGGACCGGGCTGGGTTGCGGGGTGCCGGTGGTGGTCATGCGCCGATCACCACTCGTGCATGGTGCCGTCGAGCAGACGGTCGACGGGCAGCGGGGCCGGCTGGTACGGGTACTTGGCGGCGAGCTTCTCGTCGAATTCGACGCCGATGCCGGGCTTGTCGCCGGGGTGCAGGTAGCCGTCGTTGAAGGTGTAGGAGGTGTGGAACACCTCGAGCGTTTCGTCGGAGTGCTTCATGTACTCCTGGATGCCGAAGTTCGGGATGGCGAGATCCAGGTGGAGGTTCGCGGCCATGCCGACCGGGGAGACGTCGGTCGGGCCGTGGAAGCCGGACTTGACGCCGAAGAGCTCGGCGAAGGCCATGAGCTTCTTCATGTGGGTGAGACCGCCCGTGTGGGTGACGGCGGAACGCACGTAGTCGATGAGCTGCTCCTCGATCAGCGTGATGTAGTCGGACCAGGAGTTGATGATCTCGCCGATGGCGATCGGCGTGGTGGTGTGCTCGCGCACGATGCGCAGGAACTGCTGGTTCTCCTCGGCCGGAGTGGTGTCCTCCATCCAGAAGAGGTCGTACGGTTCGAGGAGCTTGCCGAAGCGGGCGGCCTCGATCGGGCGCAGACGATGGTGGGAGTCGTGCAGCAGGATGAGGTCCTTGCCGTACTTGTTGCGCACCTCCTCGAACACGCCGGGCAGCGTGTTGAGGTAGGTGCGGGCGTCCCACACCTCCTCGACCGGCACGGTGGTGCGGCGGGCGGGCTCGTAGTCGTAGCGCACGCCCTTCTCGCCTTCGCCCTTCTGCGCGTTGGCGGAGCCGGCGACGCCGTAGGTGGAGGGGATGCCGGGCAGCGCGTACTGCACGCGGGTCGCCTTGAAGCCGAGGTCGCGGTACATGTCGATGCTGTCGAACAGGCTGGGCAGGTCCACGCCGGAGGCGTGGGCGTAGGTGAGGATGCCCTTGCGGGAGGCTCCGCCGAGCAGCTTGTAGACCGGCATGCCGGCCTTCTTGCCCTTGATGTCCCACAGGGCGACGTCGACGGCGGAGATGGCGGCCATGGTCACCGGTCCGCGCTTCCAGTAGGCGCCCTTGTACAGGTACTGCCAGATGTCCTCGATGTTGTCCTCGTCCTTGCCGATGAGCGAGGGGGCGATCGTCTTCAGGTATTCGGCGGCGACGAGTTCGCGGCCGTTGAGGGTCGCGTCGCCGAGGCCGGTCACGCCGTCGGTGGTCGTGATCTTGAGGACGACGAAGTTGCGTCCGGGGCTGGTGACGAAGACTTCAGCCTTTTCGATTGCCATGGTGGTTGTTTCCTTTCTTGGATTCGGCGCGGTTCCTTCCGCGTCCGAGGTGTTGTTGGTTGTTGGTTGGATGGGTACGTTGCTGGGTATGGTCGCGTTCCGGACCGGATGTGCCGGACGGACCGGATAAACCGGAAGGCCGGACGAACCGGACGTCAGTCCGTTGCGGACTTGGCGTCCTCGGCGGCTTTGGAGACGGCTTCGATCTGGACGTCGACCGCGTTCACGAAGCGTTCGTCGGCGGCGAGGTCCTTGTCGAGGTAGGCGACCACGTCGCGCGTCGCATGTTCGCCGTGCGCGTCGGCGAGCGCCTTGACCGTGGCGAGGTCGACGTCCTTGGCGCCGTCGTCGCCGAACCGGCGCAGGAACAGGATCCATGCGGCGATGGCGCGGGCGGCCGGGCAGAAGGAGTTGCCGTCGGCCAGGGCGTGTTTGGCGGCGGGCACGATGCGCACGGGGATCTTCTGGGATCCGTCGGCGGCGATCTGCATGAGATGATGGTGGATGCGCGGGTTGGAGAACCGTTCGAGCAGTTTCTCGCGGTATTCGTCCGCGGGGATGGACAGGTAGCTGCCCGCCAGTCCCCACCATTCGTTGACCCATTCGCGCAGGGTCGGGTCCTGGATCGCCTCGGCCACGGATTCGTAGCCGAACAGGGGGCCGACGTAGGCGAGCGTGGTGTGCGATCCGTTGAGCATCCACAGTTTGCGCTGCTCGTAGGGTGCGACGTCGTCGGTGATGGTGGCGCCGGCCTCGTCCCAGGCGGGGCGTCCCTTCGGGAAGTCGCCGGCGATCACCCATTCGAGGAACGGTTCGGTGCGCACGGGGGCCGCGTCGTACCATCCTTCCTGTTCGGCGACGGTTTCGCGGTCGTCGTCGGTGGTGGCGGGCGTGATGCGGTCCACCATGGACGACGCCCAGGCGACGTTGTCGTTCGCCCAGTCCAGCAGCGTCGGGTCGACTGCTTCGATGGCCTGTTCGACGACGCGGCGGAACGCCTGGCCGTTGCCGGGGAGGTTGTCGCACGGCAGGATGGTGATCGCACCGGCGTCCGCGGCGCGGCGGGCGAGCAGTCCGGAGACGATCTTCGCGGGAATCGTGTTCAGCGTCTCCACGTTCGGGTCGTCGGCGAGCGCCTTGAGGTCGGCGGCGACGAGCTCGTTGGCGGTGTCCAGATCGCCGTTGTGGTCGCGCATGTAGCCGGCTTCGGTCACGGTGGAGGTGACGATGGCGATGCTCGGGTCGGCGAAGCGGTGGCGCAGGGCGGCCACGTCGCCTCCCGCGTGGACGGAGGACAGCGAGGAGATGACTTCGAACGAGTCGCCTTCGGGCGCCGAGGTGATGAGCGTGTACACGTCGCCCTGCGGGTCGAGGTTGTCGACCATGCGGCGGCTGCGTCCGGTGAACGCGGCGATGCCCCATTCGTCGGCGTCCGGCGCGTGTTCGGTGTACCACGCCTGGTGGGCGCGGGTGAAGTTGCCGACGCCCAGGTGGATGATGCGTTCGGGGGCCGCCGGACGACCGTGTTCGGCGCGGGTCAGACGCGGTTTCTCGGTGAAATCGGTCATGGTTCCTTTCCTTTGCTGCTTGTATTGCGATTGGTGATGAGGTTGCGTTGGACGCGGTGTCCGTCGCGTCAATCGAGTTTGAACACCTTGCGCGGCTGGTCGCGCACGGCAGCGCGCACGATGTCGCGTCCTTCGTCGAGGCTCAGGCGGTGGTCGGCGACGAAGCCGGCGACGAAGCGCGCGGTCAGACGCCGGTTCATGTCGTGGCGGGACGGGATGGAGCACAGGGCGCGCGTGTCGTCGATGAATCCGGACAATTTGGTGAAGCCGGCGGCGACCACCGTGGACTGGAAGTAGTGCAGGATCGGTTCCGGGGCGTCGATGAACCACCAGGGGGCTCCGACGTACAACGCCGGGTAGAAGCCGGCGAGGGGGCCGAGGGAACGCGAGTATTCGGTCTCGTCCATCGTGAACGCCACGAAGTGGAAGTCCGGGTTGTTCCCGTATTCGTTGAGCAGCGGCCGCAGGCCTGCGGCGAAGTCCACCTTGTCGGGGATGTCGGCACCGGTGTCGGGACCGTATTCGACGAAGTTGCGGTGGTCGTAGTTGCGGTACACGGCCGGGTGGATGGTCATGACCAGGCCGTCGTCCTGGGCGAGCCGCGCCTGGTCGTTGACGAAGTGGCGGCGCAGACGGGTGGCGTCGTCCGGATCGATGGATTCCTTGAGCGCCTTGGCGTAGAGCGTGCGCGCCTCCTCCTCGGTGAGCCGCGCGGTGCCGGCGTCGGCGTGGGAGTGGTCGGAGGCGACGGCGCCATGCTCTTTGAAGTAGAGGCGGCGGCGGCGCATCGCCTCGTGGAACCCTTCGTACGTGGTGGTGTCCACGTCGGCGGCGGCGCCCAGCGCGGCGGCCAGTTCCGGCCAATCGGCGCGCGCCGGTTCGAGGTACTTGTCCGGGCGGAAGCAGGGGGCCACGCGGGCCGGGAAGTCCTCGTCGGCGTTGACCTTGTCGTGGAGGGCGAGGTCGTCGACCGGATCGTCGGTGGTTGAGATGAACTCGATGTTGAAGCGCTTGGCGAGTTCGCGCGTGGTGAATTCGTCGGAGGCGAGCAGTTCGTCGAACTCGTCGTAGATGCGGCCTGCGGTGTCCGGACCGAACTTCTCGTCGATGCCGAACACGCGTTGCAGCGCATCTTCGAACCAGTAGCGCATCGGGGTGCCGGCGAAGGCGTTCCAGTGTTCGCCGAGCAGGAGGAACGCCTTCCTGGCCTCATCGTCCGTGTAGTCGGTGCGGTTGACGCCGAGTGCGGACAGCGGCACGCCCTGCGAGTGCAGCACGCGGGTCACGTAGTGGTCGGGCGTGATGAACAGGCTGGTGGGATTGGCGAAATGCAGGTCCTGCGCGAACCACGCCACCGGCACGTGACCGTGGGGCGAGATGATCGGCAGGTCGCGGACCTCCTCGTAGAGGTCCTTGGCGATGCCTTCGATGTCGTGATCCCCGGAAAGCAGACGTCCGTCGTCCAGAATGAACTTCTTCATTGTTTCCATGCCTTTGATTATGGGCTTCACCGTCCGTCGGGAAGCGTTGTTGCCATGCGTTGCCGTTGTTGCCGTCCGTTGCCGTCGCTAGAGTCTCGACGCGATGGCTTCGGCCATGAGACGGTATTCGGATTCCTCCAGGTACACGCGCCGCGGGTTCATCTGGAACACGCTCCCCCATTCGAAATCGTCGTCCGCGTACTTGGGGACCAGATGGAAGTGGAGATGGTGGCCGCCGTCGCCGTAGGCGCCGTAGTTGATCTTGTCCGGCTGGAAGATGTCGTGCAGGACGCGCGCCACATGGTTCACGTCGGCGAGGAACGCGTTCCGCTGCCCGTCGTCGAGGTCGACGATCTCGGACACGTGATGCTTCGAGGCGACGATGACGCGCCCCCGGTGGCTCTGTTCCTTGAACAGCACCACCTTGGATGCGGCAAGCTCGGCGATCTTGATGCCGAACGCGTCGAGGGCCTCGCCCTCATCGCAGTACGCGCATGCGTCCGGAACCGTCTGGTTGGCCATGATTCCTCCTTGAAATCGTTCGGGCCGTTGATTGATGTCTTCTATGGAACGCCTTCCGCGGCCCCCACACCGCCCGTTGCCGTCGTTTGCCAAACGTGGGGGGGCACGGGCGATCGTCGCGGCGATAGAATCGTCCTCATGGACGAGGCAGCGACCGGCCCGGCAGGAAAGGAGATCGTCATGGACGACGAACGGAAGGCAACCAACGGCAAGGTGACGATCAGGGACGTCGCGCGCGCCGCCGGGGTCAACCCCTCCACCGTTTCCCGCGCGTTCGCCCGCCCCGGCCGTGTGAACGTGGACACGGCGAAGCGGATCTTCGCCGTCGCCGACGAACTCGGCTACCGGTCCGAAACGGTGCACTCGTATCCGACTTCGGGCGACGGTGGCCATCTCAACGGACTGATCGCGTTCGTCGTGGCCGATCTCGCCAATCCGATATACGCCGAGCTGGTCAAAAGCGCGCAGCATCAGTGCCTGCGCAAAGGCTTCGGCCTTCTGGTCATCGACTCGGAGGAGAGCGGCGCCCTGGAGCAGAACGCGCTGCGACAGACCAACGTGCATATCGATGGCATCGTCCTCGCCTCGTCGCGCCTGTCCGATTCCGCCGTGCGCAAGATGGCCGAGACGAAACCCGTCATCACCATCAACCGTTCGGTACGCGGCGTGCAGTCGGTGATCGCCGATACGCATGAGGGCATCGCCCAGGCCGTCAAGCATCTGGACGAGCTGGGGCACGCGTCGATCACCTACCTGTCCGGCCCCGCGGCCTCATGGCAGGACGGCATCCGCTGGAGGGCGCTCACCGCGGCATGCGAGGCGCGCCATATCCGTCTGCGCCGCATCATGTGCCCCAATCCCACGTTCTCGGGCGGCTACCGTTGCTATGACGCGTACGCCAAGAACCCCACCACGGCGGTCATCGGATACAACGATCTCGAGGCCATCGGCTTCATCGCCGCGTTGAAGGCGCATCAGGTCGCCGTCCCCCAGCAGGTCTCGGTGATCGGCATCGACGACACGCCCATCAGTGCGCTGACCACGCCCGCCCTGACCACCATCCGGCTGCCGCGCCGGCAGATGGGCGAGGCGGCCGTCCAGGAGCTCATCTCACGCCTGCTGCACACCGCGCACGATCACACGATGGTGCCGATCCGGTTCGCGACGACGCTGGTGAACCGCGCCAGCACGGCCGAGGTCGACCGGCTCACGGCCTACGCGTCGTGACGTGGCAGAGCGCGTCACGTTCCGTAGAGGATCCGCCCCGACCGCGTAGAACATGATGGTCCCCTTCCCCGCGCGGGCGGGAAAGGGGACCATCATTGCAGCGGACATGCGGACGGATACGTGGACGCCGGCATCGTCAGCGTTCGACGGGCCACGCCCTGTCGTACGGGGTGCCGCTGAGCTGTTCGACAATCATGCGGGTCTTCGCGTCGGCGTCGGCCTTGCTGCCGCCGTTCTTGAGGCGTTCGAGCTCGTTGCGCACGATCTCGTGGTTCGCGGGATTGACCTTGAACGTCAGCGCGACGAGCAGGGCGAGCACGATCAGCGTGCCTGTGAACAGCATGAGCACCAGCGCGATGGCCATCTGCACGCCCGGGGTCTGGGTCTGCGCGCCGTGCACGAATCCGGAGCGGTCGAGGATCCAGCCGGTGGCGATGGAGGCGACGGCCACGGTGGTCTTGCGGCAGAAGGTCATGACCGCGGCGAACTCGCCGGCGCGGTTGCGGCCGGTCACCAGCTCGTCGATGTCCGGGATGAACGGGAACACGTTCCATGGCGTGAATTCGAGCGTGGCGCGTCCGATCTGGTAGAGCAGCGAGACGACGAACAGCCATGCGATCAGATGCGACGGCCTGAAGACGAACAGGCAGAAGTAGGCGACCAGCATGACGAGCATGAGCCCGTATCCGGACACGTACAGGAACTTCGGGCCGCGTTTGATCATGAGATAGCCGGCGACGAACGTCACCAGCAGTCCGACGATGGACAGCGACAGCATGTTCGCCGCGACCGTGGCCGTGAGCCCGAGGCAGAACGTGCAGAAGTAGGCGAACACCGTGTTGAACGTGTCCTTGCCCGTGAACGACAGCAGGTAGATCGCCAGATGCTTGCGGAAGCTGCGGTTCTTCAGCGTGGTCGCGTACTCCTTGACGATCTCCAGCGGGGAGACCTTCTCCTCGGTGACCTTCGCCTCCTGGCGCAGCACCTCCTCGACCGGCAGCTCCCATGTGGTCATCGTCGTCACGAAGAAGCACACGAAGAAGATGACGGCGAAGATGGCGCCGTTGATGAGGAACGGGATCGGGGAATCCTGGCCGAGGATGCGGAACAGCTGGCCGGGGATGAACGTGGCGAGGAACGTGGCGCCGGCGGAGATGAACATGCGGGAGCCGGAGAGCTTCGTGCGTTCCGTGTAGTCCTTGGTCATCTCGGTGGGCAGCGTCTCGTACGGGATCATGATGGCGCTGGAGATCACCTCGAAGGCCATGTAGGTGGCCAGATAGTACCAGAAGTCCATGCCGCCGATCCACAGGGTCACGTAGCTCAGCAGCAGCGGGGAGCCGATCAGCATGAAGAAGTGCCGGCGGCCGAAGCGCCTGCCGAGCCGCGTCTTGTGGAAGTGGTCGGTCAGAGAGCCCATCATCAGCGTGGTGAACGCGTCCACCACGCGCGAGACGCCGACGATCAGTCCGCCCTGGGTGGCGGTCAGTCCGCAGTACTGCGTGTAGAAGAACATCATCCACGCGCCGATGATCGTCATCGATCCGCCGCCGACGAAATCGGTGATGCCGTAGCAGATGCCCCTGCCGAGGGTGATTCTGCGGGGCCGGTAGAACCGGCTCACCTTCTTGTTGTCAGACACGTCAGTCTCCTCCTTTGGATCATGTGTCCATACGGGCGGGGCGTGCGCCCATCATACGGCGATGCGCGCACGCCCCGGCGTCGTCGCCGCGGCTCAGTTCTCCGCGAGCACGGCGCTGCGGGATTTCTCGGTGTTGATCATGACCACGCCGGCGAGGAACGACACCAGGATGATGCCGAAGAAGCCCCACGCGGTGGCGCCGATGTTCTCCGGCGCGACGAGCGTCGGGGTGACGATGGCGAACAGGGCGCAGCAGATGCGGGAGAAGCCGTTGAGGAAGCCCTGGATGGAGGCGCGGACCTGGGACGGGAAGGCGTTCTGGGTCCACAGCTTGTACATCGCCTCGCCCGCGAAGGAGTTGAAGATGTTGAACAGCGCGAGGCCGGCGACGATGAACCACAGGGAGCCGTTGCCCATGCCGATGCCGATGGCCATGACGGCCATGGCGACGACCTGCATGGCGCCGCCGAGGAAGAACAGCGGCTTGCGCAGATGGCTGGCGGAGATGCCGGTGAACACGGCCGACATGATGGTGGCGACGGTGAGCAGGATCAGGCCGATGCCGGTGGCGAAGGTCTGGCGGTGCGCCTCGTCCGGGATGTTCACGGCCAGCAGGTAGGTCTGGAACTGGCCCCACGTGTTGGCCAGCAGGTTCCATGCGACGTAGTAGACGCCGATGCCGATGAAGGAGAACAGGAAGACCTTGCTGTTCTTGCCGAACAGGACGGAGCTCACGCTCACCTTGACGGTTTCGCTCTCGCCTTCCGCCTTGGCGGAGGCGAGTTCACGGGCCGCGGCCTCGGCGTGGATCTCGGCCAGGGACTTGCTGAACGTGCGCCACAGGGCGGAGATCAGGGCGATGACCGTCAGGAAGACGAAGACCACGCGCGCGGAGACGATGCCGGTGGTGGACAGGAAGAACGTCACCAGATAGGAGATGAACTGGCCGAAGTGCCAGTAGATCTGGTGGCTGGAGACCAGTTTGTTCGAGATGCCCTCGTTCGGAGCGTCGGTGGACATGATGGACAGCGACACCGGCAGTTCGGTGCCGGAGGTCAGGCCCAGGATGGCGGCCGCGACGAGCAGCGACGGGTAGTTCGGGGTGAACGCCATGATCAGGGTGCCGATGGCGTAGATGAAGTTCACGTAGTTGTATACGCGCACACGTCCGATGGCGTCGGCGATGCGGCCGCCGAACAGCGAACCGAAGCCGATGCAGAACGTCATCACGCTGGACACCACGCCCACCTGCACCGGGCTCAATCCCAGATAATCCTTGATGACGGTGATGGTGGCGCTCAGACCGACGATGCAGCCGGAGCCCAGGATGCCGCCCAGACCGCTGGCGATCTGCAGCCCCTTGTACTTACCGAGTTTCGTGGATTCGCTCATGCGAATGCTCTCCTTGCCTGTTTGTTGTCCTGGCACGCGACCTTGCGATTGACCGGCGATAGAATCCCCGTCGAAAGCCCATGTCGATGATGTCGTCCAAACCATCCACGCAGATGGGTTGAATTGCCCTTCAATGTAGGGCCGGGACGGCGGGCCGGCAAACCGCGACGGCCTCCGCTCCCCCGTCCGAACGTCGCTGGAGCGCTCTCGCCCACGGGTGGAATCCAATGGGGAGAACGGCTGGGAACGAACATCGACGGTGTTCGCATGCATGCGGCAAACTGTGGCAACAAGGCCGGGGAGGCCATGGCCGCCGGCGCCGCGGGACGCCGCCGGCAGGCTGCGGCGGCAGCGGCAAATCTTGGCAATCATGCCGGTCCGCGGGTTCCGCCGGCATAATGGGGACCACGCATCCATACGGAAATCAAGCGGCAAAGGAGCTTCCATGAATGTAGCAACCAGACCGACTTCGGGCACACCGGCGTTCCAGGCGGCGTCCAATGACGAAGGCGATGGTCTGTACCGTCCGCACGAACTGCTGACCGCGCTGCGCGACGAGCCGATCGGCATCGCGCAGACGCGTCCGCGCCTGTGGTGGCAGGTGCCGGTCGTCCCCGGCGTGGGCGGCGACCAGCTGTCCTATCAGATCCAGCTGTCCCGCTCCCCCGAGGGCTTCGCCGACGGCGCCCCGATCCAGAGCACGCCCGAGATCAGGTCGTCGCAGAGCACCGCCGTGCCGTGGCCGTTCGAACGGCTCACCTCCCGTCAGATCGCCTTCTGGCGCGTCCGCGTGCGCATCGGACGCGCCGGCGGCGACTCCGTGCTCACCGGCTGGAGCGAACCGGCCAAGGTCGTCGTCGGACCGTTGGGCCCGCGCGATTGGGACGACGCGACCGGCATCTGGACCGAAGGAGGCGCCTACGTGCGTCCGGCCGATCCGGGACCGGCGCTCTGCATGAACGGCACGTTCTCCACCCGCTTCAAGGTGACCGGCACGTCCGCCGGCGTGTTCTTCCGCATCTCCGTGGACTGCCAGGACGGCTACCTGTGGCGTTTCGACGCCGACGAACGCAAGCTGTACAAGGTGCATATGCGCAACGGCCATGAGAACCCGATCGCGACGGTCGATCTGCCCGACGGCATCGACCTGCACGACTACGTGGATCTGTCGATCAACGTCGACGGCAATCATGCGGGCACGTTCATCAACGACGTCCCCGTCGACTCGGACGACGACATCGCCTTCGACGGACCGTCCTACGGTTTCAAGACGGTCGCCGGCGAATCCCTCGCCGTGAAGAACGCGACCATCGTGCCCCTCAACGAGACCGAACCCGTGTTCCAGGCCGCGTACGACGACGACTCGGTCGTCCCGCCGTACGCGCATGTGGCCGACGGGGCCATGGTCATCGACGAGAACGCGTTCGGCCTGCTGGGCGACGTGCTCCCCGGCGACTACTGGGCGCTGCTCCGGCACGACTTCGATCTGCCTGACGGGCAGATCACCGGCGCATACCTGTACGCCACCGGCCGTTCCCCGTTCGGCGCGCGCCAGCATGTGTACCGCGTGTGGGTGAACGACGCGTACGCGGGCCAGGGGCCGACGCGCGACATCGGTCGACGCGCCTACGAGACCCACGACGTCACGTCGCTGCTCAAGGCCGGCTCGACCAACACCATCGCCTTCCAGGCGTGGACGCAGACCGGCGGACGCGTGCAGGCGCTGCTCGACGTGCATTATGCCGACGGCCATGTGGAGACCATCGTCACCGGCCCCGAATGGCAGGGACGTCCGGGACTCGACTGGCTGCCCTGGGCCGGCGACATGAACGTGAAGGTCAACTACTTCGTGGCGCCGCGCGAGAACATCGACGCCCGGCACGAACCGCTCGGCTGGAAGGCGCCGCATTACGCGGGCACCGACTTCCGTCCCGTCGCGCTGCGCGGCGTGGTCGACAATCTCCACGCCGACGACTCCGCCGGCATCGGACGGATCGAATACCATCCGGCATCCGTGACGAAACTGGGCCCGGGCCGCTGGCTGTTCGACGCCGGCGTGGAACGCGTCTATTCGGTTCGCGCCAGTCTCGTCGCGCCGCGCAGCCTGTCCGGCACCGAACTGACGCTGCGCATGGGCGAGGAGCTCAACGAGGACGGATCGGCACGATACGAGCTGCGCAGCGGCATCCGCTACGAGGACACCTGGACGTTGCGCGAAGGCGCCCAGACCCTGGAACACTGGGGGTACCGCTGCTTCCGCTATCTGGAGATCGACACGGTCGACGACCTTGACCTGTCCGACGCCATCACGTTCCTCAACGATGTGGTGCCCGAACCCGCGCAGGTCGGCTCGTTCGCATCGTCCGACGACGTGCTCGACGAAGTGTGGAGGCTGTGCGCCAACAGCATGATCGAGAACCGCAACGACCTGTACATGGACACGCCGACGCGCGAGCGCATGCCGTATGAGGGAGACCTGCTCACCCGAGGCCGCGGCGAGGTCGTGTACTCGCACTCCTACGACCTGCTGCGCAAGACCTGCCGGTACATCGTGCGCATCCCCGGCAAGTTCACCGAATACAAGTTCATGCCGATCCAGATGGCGTACGAGGAGTATCTGGAGACCGGCGACGCCGACGCGCTCGCCGAGGACTGGGCCCTGTACGAACGCGAGCAGGGGCTGCGTTGGCTCAACGGGGACGGTCTCATCGAAAAGGACCGCAAGACCCCGCTCAACGACGACATCATCGACTGGCCGCAGCCGAAGGAGATCGACGGATTCGAGTTCACCCGCGTGAACACCGTCGTCAACGCGTGGCAGTATGCGGCGCTCGACTACCTGTCGAAGGCCGCGGAGGTGTCCGGACGCCATGACGACGCCCGCAGCTTCCGCCGTCTGGCCGAGCGCATGCGCGATTCGATGAACCGTCAGATGTTCGACGAACGGCTCGGCGCCTACCATGACGGCCGCGACACCGACCATACGGCCATCCATTCGACCATGTATTCGGCGGCGCTCGGCGTGCCGGAGCCCGACCAGATGAAGCGCATCGGCGAATGGCTGGTCTCGGACGGTCGTCTCGACTGGGTGCCGGTCAGCTGCAACGCCGTGGCGTGGTTCCTGGAGGCCCTGTACCGTTGCGGTCAGGATCAGGCGGCGCTCGAGGTCATGCGCTCGCACAGCGAGACCTCCTGGTGGTCGATGATCCACCGTTGGGGCGCGACCCAGACGATGGAGGCATGGAGCCCGGAGATCAAGCCGAACACCACGTTCTCCCACCCGTGGGGAGCCAGCCCGATCGTGGCGATCGCCCGCTGGCTGCTTGGTGTGAGGCTCGTCGAGGCCGGAGCCTCGGAGATCCTCGTCGAACCGCATCCGGCCGATCTCAAACGCGCCAAGGGCGATGTCATCACCGTGCGCGGCCCGGTGTCCGTGGACATCGAGCAGGATGAGGACCGCACCTCGTTGCAGGTGACGATGCCGGGCAATACGAACGGCACGCTGCGTTGGCCGCTCAAGGGCGCCAAACTCGCCGACGTGACCGTCGCCTACCCCGATGGCAGTGACGGGTCGGCCGCGAAGAAGAAGGGCGACTGGCTCGAAGTGCCGCTGACCGCGGGCACGACGAGCGTCGTCATTCGATGACGCTCGGCTGACGTCCCACCTCACGGCCGTGTGATTCACGCGGCCGTGGGACTCCTTTCCTTCCTGCCCCTCCGCTCCTCGTCAGGCGGAGGGGCTTTCCACGTTCCGGAGCGGGTCAGGCCTTGGCCTGGGCGGTGGCGATCCACTTGTCGAGCAGCGCCGCGGCCTCGCCGGAGTCGACGGTCTTCTCGGCGAGCGCGTAGGCTTCGCGGAAACGTTCGGCCAGCGTGCCGTCGGAGACCAGATGGCCGTCGGCGACGATGGCGGAGGCGGCGTTGAGCAGCGCGGTGGTGCGGGCGGGCACGTCCTTGCCGGCGAGGAAGTCGCGGAACGCCTGGGCGTTGACCTCGGGCTCGCCGCCTTTGAGCGTGGCGACGTCGATCTTCGCCAATCCCAGTTCGACGGTCGGGTCGAACTCGGTCTCGGTAACCTTGCCGTCGCGGATCTCCCACACGGAGACCGGACCGGTGGGCGCGAGCTCGTCAAGACCCTCGTGCGAGGTGTACACCATGCCGGACTGGCCGTTGGCGGCGTACACGGCGGCCATGATCGGGCTCACCTCGCGCTTGGCGCAGCCGATGGCCACGTGCGCGGGCTTGGCCGGGTTGGTGAGGGGGCCGAGCACGTTGAACACGCACGGGATGCCGAGCGCTGCGCGGATCGGGCCGACGAAGCGCATGGCCGGATGGAAGGTGCGGGCGAACGCGAAGGTGATGCCCACCTCGTTGCCGATCTCCCCCACCGCTTCGGGGCTGAGTCCCAGCGGCAGGCCGAGCGCTTCGAGCACGTCGGCGGCGCCGCACTTCGAGGAGGCGGCGCGGTTGCCGTGCTTGACGATCTTCACGCCGGCCGCCGCCGCGACGACCGAGCCCATCGTCGACAGGTTCACGGTGGAGAATCCGTCGCCGCCGGTGCCGACGATGTCGGTGGTCTCGCCGGAGACGTTCAGCGGCACCGCATGCGCCACCATGGCCTTGGCCGCGCCGGACACCTCCTCCGGGGTGAGTCCGAGCTGCTGCTGCATCGCGAGCGCGGCGCCCACGGCGGCCGGGTTCGCGTTGCCCTTCATCAGATCATCGACGAACCATTCGGATTCCCCGGCGCTCAGATGGTCTCCCCCGACCAGCTTGGTGAGAATCGACTTCCATGTGATCTCTGCCATTGTTCCTCCTTGGCGCGTTCGGCGCCCGATTCACCAGTAACGCCGCTCATTGTAGTGGCCTCGGGTTTCCTCCCGCCGGAACTTCCATATAGCAGAACGCCCGGCGGCGCATACGGCCGCGATACGGAAGCGGCGGCTCCCGCCCGAAGGCAGGGAGCCGCCGCTCATCGAAGGACGGACGTCACATCATGGACGTCACCGACGTCACTTCTCGTTCTGGCCGTGGCACATCTTGTACTTGCGGCCCGAACCGCACGGGCACGGGGCGTTGCGGCCGGTGCCCGGGAACGTGCGGCCGTCGGCCCACGGGGTCTTCAGCTCCTCGTTCTTCGGACGCTTGTTGGCCGGGACCTTGCCTTCGGCGTGGCTGATCGGGGCGGGGCCGGAGATGGCGGACGTGGTCTCGCCGGCCTCGGACGCCTTCGCGGCCTCGGCGATGGCCTCCTTCTCGGTCTCGTCCTGCTCGGACTCCTCCTCGACCTCGCCTTCGGCGGCCTCGGCCTCGCTCTCGCCGTCCTCGTCGGGGCCGGCGGCCTCGGTGGCGGCGGTGATGCCGAGCTCGCTCTCGGTGGCGTCGACGGCCGCATCCTCATCGGATTCGGTGGTCGTGTCCTCGGTACGGGCGACCTCGCGGATGTCCACGTGGAAGAGCAGCTGGACGGACTCCTCCTTGATGGCCTCGACCATCGAGTTGTACATCTGGTAGCCTTCACGCTGGTATTCGACCAGCGGGTCGCGCTGGCCCATGCCGCGCAGACCGATGCCGTCCTTGAGGTAGTCCATCTCGTACAGGTGCTCACGCCACTTGCGGTCGAGCACGGCGAGCACGACGCGGCGTTCGAGCTGTCGCAGCCCCTCGGCGCCGAGCGTGTCCTCGAATTCGGCGTACTTGGCCTTCGCGTCGGCGACGATCACGTCGCGCACCGCCTCGACGGCCTTCTCGCCCTTCTTGCCTTCGGCGGCCTCCTTGACCTCGTCGACGGTCACCTCGGTCGGGATCACGGTGTTGAGCGCCTTGAACAGGCCCTCCCAATCCCAGTCCTTCGGCTTGTCGGAGCCGTTGTTGGCGCCCTTCACGTAGCTGGCGACGGTGTCGGAGATGAAACGGAGGATGTCCTCGTGGATGTCCTCGCCCTTGAGCACGGCCTGGCGCTCGGAGTAGATGACGGTGCGCTGCTTGTTCATCACGTCGTCGTACTTGAGCACGTTCTTGCGGATCTCGAAGTTCTGCGACTCGCGCGCCTTCTGCGCGGTGCGCACGCCCTTGGAGACGCTCTTGGCGTGGATCGGCTCGCCCTCCGGCAGGCCCTTGGCCATGACGCGGGCGACGAGCTGCGTGTTGAACAGGCGCATCAAATCGTCTTCGAGCGACAGGTAGAAGCGGGACTCGCCCGGATCGCCCTGACGGCCGGAACGGCCGCGCAGCTGGTTGTCGATGCGGCGGGACTCGTGGCGTTCGGTGCCGAGCACGTACAGGCCGCCAAGCTTCTTGACCTCCTCATGCTCGTCCTTGACCTGCGCCTTGACCTCGGCGAGGGTGCCCGGCCAGCGCTTCTCGTACTCCTCCGGGGTGTCCTCCGGGGAGTAGCCCTCGGACTTGAGCTTGGCATCGGCGAGGAACTCGACGTTGCCGCCGAGCATGATGTCGGTACCACGGCCGGCCATGTTGGTGGCGACGGTGACGGCGCCCTTGCGGCCGGCGACCGCGACGACCGCGGCCTCCTTCTCGTGCTGCTTCGCGTTGAGCACCTGATGCGGGATCTTGGCGACGTCGAGCAGCGTGGAGACGACCTCGGAGCTTTCGACGGACGCGGTGCCGAGCAGCACCGGCTGGCCCTTGGCGTGGCGGGCGGCCACGTCCTTGACGATGGCGGCGAGCTTCTCCTTCTTGGTGCGGAAGATGAAGTCGTCCTTGTCCTGACGGATCATCGGGCGGTTCGTCGGGATCGGCAGCACGCCCAGCTTGTAGGTGCTCATGAACTCGGCCGCCTCGGTCTCGGCGGTACCGGTCATGCCGGCGAGCTTGTCGTACATGCGGAAGTAGTTCTGCAGGGTGATGGTCGCGAACGTCTGGTTCTCGGCCTTGACCTCGACGCCCTCCTTCGCCTCGATGGCCTGGTGCAGGCCCTCGTTGTAGCGGCGGCCGGGCAGGATGCGGCCCGTGTGCTCGTCGACGATGAGCACCTCGCCGTGGGTGACGACGTAGTCGCGGTCGCGCAGGAACAGCTCCTTCGCCTTGATCGCGTTGTTGAGGTAGCCGATGAGCGCGGTGTTGCTCGGCTCGTACAGGTTGTCGATGCCGAGGTAGTCCTCGACCTTGGTGATGCCCGGATCCTTGATGCCGACGACCTTCTTCTTCTCGTCGACCTCGTAGTCCTCGTCGCGCACGAGCTTGAGGACCAGCTTGGCGAAGGTGCGGTACCAGCGGGTCACGTCGCCCTCCGCCGGGCCGGAGATGATGAGCGGGGTGCGGGCCTCGTCGATGAGGATGGAGTCGACCTCGTCGACGATGGCGTAGTGGTGGCCGCGCTGCACGAGCTCGCTCTTCTCCCACGCCATGTTGTCGCGCAGGTAGTCGAAGCCGAACTCGTTGTTCGTGCCGTAGGTGATGTCCGCGTTGTACTGCTTGCGGCGTTCGGCCGGCTTCTGCTCGGTGATGATGCAGCCGACGTTGAGGCCGAGGAAGCGGTAGATGCGTCCCATGAGCTCGCTCTGGTAGCTGGCGAGATAGTCGTTGACGGTGACCACGTGCACGCCCTTGCCTTCGAGCGCGTTGAGGTAGCTCGGCAGGGTGGCGACGAGGGTCTTGCCTTCGCCGGTCTTCATCTCGGCGATGTTGCCCCAATGCAGGGCGGCGCCGCCCATGAGCTGCACGTCGAAGTGGCGCTGGCCGAGCGTGCGCTTGGAAACCTCGCGCACGGTGGCGAACGCCTCGGGCATGATGTCGTCGAGCTTCTTGCCGTTGTCCAGCTGCTGCTTGAACTTCGGGGTCTGCGCCTTGAGCTCCTCGTCGGAAAGCGCCGAGATCTCGTCCTCGAGCGCGTTCACGGCCTTCGCGACGTTCTCGAGTTTCTTGATCTGACGGCCTTCGCCCATGCGCAGGGCCTTGTCAACGATATCTACCACTGTTCGCTCCTGTGTCGTTCGTTAGCGCCCTACATTCGCCCGTGACCACCGGCTGCCCGCCGTCGGTCCACGACGCGCATGCAGAGACACACTGCGGATTATCTTACGCGATATTGCCGATAAGCCGGCGCATTTCACCAAAATCCCCGGAATCATGTCGATGGGCCGAAACGCGGCGAGGGCCGCGCAGTATACTGCGCGGCCCTCGTCTATCGGATCGGATCGGATGTCCGGTGCGTCGGGACCGACGTCACTCGGCGGCCTTCACGTTCTCCGGGGTGTCGATCTCGAACACGCCGTAGCTCCAGCCGTGACGGTGGTAGACGACGGACGGACGTCCGGTCTCCTTGTTGACGAACAGGAAGAAGTCGTGTCCGATGAGTTCCATCTCGTACAGCGCCTCGTCGATGCTCATCGGCTCGGCGATGTGCAGCTTGCGTCGGATGACGATCGGGGTGTCGCCCACCTGCACCTCGACGGATTCGCCGGGGCCGAGATCCGAGGCAACTGCCGCGGCCGGGCTGTTGTTAGGCTCCTCCTCCGGGGTCTCCTCCTCGACGACCGGCGGCTCGACGACGCCCATGTCCACCGGGACCGGGTTCGTGTAGCCGCGGCGATGGTCCTTGCGGCGGTCGCGCGTGCGGCGCAGACGCAGCGTCAGCTTGTCCATGGCCAGATCGAGCGCGCTGAACTCGTCGGCGCTCGACGCCTCGGCGCGCACCACGGTGCGTCCGGCGATGATGGTGATCTCCACGCGCTTGGCGGTGTCCGCCTGACGCGGGTTGCCCTCATGCGACAGCACCACCTGGGCACGCTGCGCATCGGGCGCGATAGCGGTCACACGATTCATCTTGTTCTCTACGACATCACGAAACCTGGGCTTGACCTGCGTGTGACGTCCGGTAACGACGATTTCCATGTGGACCTCCCTTGACTCAAGCGGTTGCCCGCTATTTGCGTTCCGTACGGCGTCTTCACCGTCCGGGTACGCCCCATTCTAGACGAACCGGGCGTTAACGGCGGGAGAACTCGCGGAAAGATTATCGACACTTCGTCATTTTCCCGCGTCACGCCCGTAACATCCGCGTGATTGCATGGGTTTCGATCGTGTGCGAATCCGCCCTCCCCGCGTGTCTTCCAGCATGTTCCGAGGGGACGTGTCGGACGGTCGTGTATAGTGGTGCGGTCGAGACCCCTTGATGGCCGCGGCCCAAGTTCTGCATAGGACGCGGGCTGAGGAACTTCCGGGCTCCATAGAGCACGATGGCGGATAACGTCCGCCCAGGGCGACCTGAGAGATAGCGCAGCAGAGAACAGACCGCCCGTCCTTGACGGGTAAGGGTGAAACGGCGGTGTAAGAGACCACCGGGCCCCTGGCAACAGCGGGCCGCATGGCAAGCCTCATCGGGAGCAAGGCCAAGCAGATGGCGGTAAGGGCTGCTCGCCCGTGCCATCGGGTAGGCTGCTAGAGCCTGGCGGCGACGTCAGGTCGAGATGGATGGCCATCCGTGCCGCGCGTTCGCGCACGGCACGACAGAACCCGGGGTATAAGGGGTCTCACCTTATTTGTCTTGATTTTGTCTTGATGTGGTTTCGGTTCACGGATGATCCGAACCGGATTACCGGAACAGTTCCGCGGCGACGCGGCGCAGCGTCTCCGCATCGTGCCCCTTGCGCCCGCCGGCCGACCAGAACCGGCGCATGCGCACCTGACGGTCGAGGCCTTCGGTCTTGCGGGCGATCTTGCGTCCCAGCTCCCATGCGGCGTCCTCGAAGGCGCCGTCGACCGCGGCCTCGCCGGCGACCTGCTCGGCCATCGACCGCGTGACGCCTTTGCGCGTCAGTTCCGCGACGGCGCCGCGACGCCCCATCATCCTGTTCACGCAGTACCGCATCGCGCTTTCGGCGTAGTCGCGGTCATCGAGCAGACGCACCTGAATCAGACGGTCGATGACGGCGTCAACCACATCCTCCTCGTATCCTTTGCCCAGCAGACGGTCGCGCAGCGCGCCGGACGAGCGGGGCGCCGCGTCGAGCAGACGCAGCGCCGCCTCGCGGCATGCGTCGAAGTCCGCGGCGTCGTCACGCGCGACGGCCCCGTCACGCGCGGAACCGCCGCGCATGCAATCATCGGTACGGACGACGCCCGCATGCACGGCAGGGCGACGGGACGGATCGTCCCGGACCGCGGGGATGGATGGCTCCCCCATCCCCGCGAGAAACGCCTCGGCGCTGATCATGTCAGGCCTTGTCCGGCGTCTTGGCATCCGCCGGCTTCGTCTGGCTCTTGGCTGCGCCCTTCGCCGGGGCCTTCGCCGCCGTGTTGGATTCGCTGGCGGCCACCGACTCGGTGTTCGCGTCCGCCTCGGAGGCGGCCTTGGTGGCGTCGTCCTCGGCGAACTGGTCGGTCGGCTGGATGAGACCGAACTCGGCCTTGACCTTGTTCTCGATCTCCTCGGTGATGGCCGGGTTGTCCTTGAGGAACTGGCGTACCTTCTCGCGGCCTTGGCCGAGCTGGTCGCCGTCGTAGGTGAACCAGGAGCCGGACTTCTTGACGACGCCGACCTGGATGGCCATGTCGAGCGCGGAGCCCTCGCGTGAGATGCCCTCGCCGTAGAGCATGTCGAATTCGGCGGACTTGAAGGGCGGGGCCATCTTGTTCTTGACGACCTTGACGCGCGTGCGGTTGCCGATGGCCTCCTCGCCGTTCTTGATGGTCTGGATGCGGCGGATGTCGAGACGGACCGACGAGTAGAACTTGAGCGCCTTGCCGCCGGTGGTGGTCTCCGGGCTGCCGAAGAACACGCCGATCTTCTCGCGCAGCTGGTTGATGAAGATGGCGGTGGTGCCGGCCTGGGCGAGCGCGCCGGTCATCTTGCGCAGCGCCTGGCTCATGAGCCTGGCCTGCAGGCCCACGTGGCTGTCGCCCATGTCGCCGTCGATCTCGGCCTTCGGCACGAGGGCGGCGACCGAGTCGACGACGATCACGTCGAGCGCGCCGGAGCGGATGAGCATGTCGGCGATCTCCAGCGCCTGCTCGCCGTTGTCCGGCTGGGAGACGATGAGCGAGTCGGTGTCGACGCCGAGCTTGCGGGCGTATACCGGGTCGAGCGCGTGCTCGGCGTCGATGAACGCGGCCACGCCGCCCTTGCGCTGGGCGTTGGCGACCACATGCAGGGCGAGCGTGGTCTTGCCGGAGGATTCGGGGCCGTAGATCTCGATGACGCGCCCCTTGGGAAGGCCGCCGATGCCGAGGGCCATGTCGAGGGCGAGCGAACCGGTGGGGATGACCTCCACGTTCTGCTCCGGACGGTCGCCGAGCCGCATGGCCGACCCCTTGCCGAAGCTCTTCTCCACCTGCGCCAGCGCGGTGTCGAGCGCGGCCTTGCGTCGCGCGTCGAGGTCGTCCTTGCCGCCGGACGGCTGCCCCTTGCCCGATGCGGCGCTAGTCTTCTGTGCCATGGTGTTCTCCTTCACGGTTGCGGCGGGTTGTCGTTCCCACGGTAGGGGGACGGCCGCCGCCACGGCAAGGAGAACCCGCCCCTGTGGTCGGAGCCCCGCCTCCGCGGCGGCGTACGGGACGCGCCGAGGGGCGATGAACCCAATCGGGACAACGGTTTTCCGCCATGGCGCGGCATCACCGCGCGCAACGCAGTTGGTTATCGCTGTGGATAACTATAGCGCACCGGCACGAACATTTGTTCGACTTCACGAAAAGTACATATATCGGCGCGTCGCCCGCGCCGTCCGCATCAACGGACGGGCCATTCCCCGCTCATCGCGCGGGCATCGGCGGCGCGTTGTGATCCCGGCCCCAACGCTCGGCGTCGGGAATCCCCATCTGGTCGCACAGCACGTTCCAGACCACGCGGGGCTCCTCCCCCGCGTCCAGAGCCTCGACGACCGTCATGTTCGCCAACCGCGGCAGCTGCTGGTCGCGGGAGAGCGCCCGGCCGTAGCTGCGGCCGAACACCTCCTCGAGCAGCTGCCAGAACTCGCGTTCCCTCACCGGCTCACGCCCCGACCATGTCGAGACGGTCGGCGACCATGCGCAGCAGCTGCGCGGTGCTGACCCCCAGCGCCTCGGCGATGGAGCTGAGCAGTTCGGAACTGGCCTCCTTCTGGCCGCGCTCCACCTCGGACAGATAGCCGAGGGAGACGCCGGCCTTCTCGCTGACCTCGCGCAGGGTCTTGTGGTCGCGCGTGCGCAGGTCGCGCAGCACGCGGCCGATGGCCTCGCGCAGCGACAGCTCCGCCGGTTCGCGCGTCTCCGTCTTCGCGGCCGATTCGTCCGTCATGGCGGCGCGCACCGGGCGCTCCTCGCCGTCGGTCTCCGCCCACATGCGACGGCGGGCCTCCTCGGCCTCGGCCTTCGCTTTCTTCGCGGCACGCGCCTGGATCATCTGCTGCTGGGCGAACATGACCGCCCGGCGCTGTGCGGGGGTGAGCTCGCGCATGCGCGCGGTGCCGGGGCGGACCATCGCCGCGGCGGGCTTCATCGTCGTCTGTTCGGTACGCGTCATCGTCTCCATGGTTCCCATCCCTTTCCTACGGGGTCTCGTATCACTCGATACTGTTCCCAACAACCGGACAACGCGGACTATTCCCACAGCGAAGCGAAAAACCTCAGAATGTTGATGTGAACTGGCTCACGTTCTGCAGCACGCGCAGCACGGTGCGTTCGCGCACCTGCTGCCGGGTGCCGTCGAGACGGAGCTCGACGGCGATGGTGCGACGGCCGTGGTCGTCGGTCGCGTCGAGACGCACGGTGCCGATCGGCGTCTCCGCGCCGATCCACGTCCCGCGCGGATCGGGCGCGAGCGCGGCCGCCGCCCGGGGCAGCGACACACCGATGTAGACGAGTCCGGCGGGCTTGTCGCCGTCCGGTCCCGGGCCGGCGACGCCGGTGGTGGCAAGCCCGATCACCGTGTCGCCGTCCTCCGGCTGCGCGTACAGGCGCGCTGTCGCGATGGCCATCTGCCGCGCGACCTCGGGGTGCACGGCGCCTTCGCGGGCGAGCAGCGCGCGGTCGACGCCGAGAATCGACGCCTTCGCACGGATGTCGTAGGTGACGGCCGAGCCGAGGAACACGTGCGACGCGCCGGGGATGCGCACGAACGCGTCGGCGAGCAGGCCGCCGGTCAGGGATTCCGCGCAGGCGATCCTCAGACCATGCGATTCGCAGGTCCTCAGAATCGCCGCGGCGAACGTGTCGCGCTGCACGTCAGCGCTTCCTCGATCCGATGAACGTGTTGTACAGGTACACGCCGCCGGAGTAGAGGCACAGGACGAGCGCCACATAGAGCAGCGCGTAGGTGAGGAAGTAGTAGGCGCTCAGCCACATGGGCATGGACTGCCCCCCGTCGAACACCCACAGGGGCAGCAGCAGCATGGCCAGGCCGATGCACTGGAAGAGGGTCTTGAGCTTGCCGGGCCACGCGGCGGCGATCACCTTGCCGCCGGGGCGCTCCATCACGAAGAAGCGCATCACGGTGATGCCGATCTCGCGCACGAGGAACAGGATGGTCGCCCACCACGGGAATTCGGCGAACACGGAGGCGACGACGAGCGTGCCGCAAGTGAGCAGCTTGTCGGCGATCGGGTCCATCAGCTTGCCGAGTTCGGTCACCTGATTGTATTTGCGGGCCATCCACCCGTCGAGTTTATCGGTGGAGGCCGCGATGATGAAGATGATCGCCGCGGCCCAGCGCAGGGTCTGGTCGTCGCCGCCCCACGGGCCGGCCTTCACGTATAGCACGAGGAACACCACGACGAGCACGATGCGCGAATAGGTGACGAGGTTCGGCGGGGCGTTCCATCCGTCCAACAGCGACGGTTTCTTGTTCTCTACGATCTGTTCGTCAGTCATGGTCTTCACGTTACCCGTACTGCTCTACCTCGAAAGGGGAACGGCCTGACGGGTTCCTGAAAGAATCCCGTGAGGCCGTCCGTTACGCCTGTGCCGCTCCCGCCGACTGCGGCGCGGGGCCGTCGCCGCGGATGAACGCGAGCACGGCCTGCAGATCCTGCGGCTGGACGAGCACCTGACGGGCCTTCGAGCCTTCGGAGGGGCCGACCACGCCGCGCGATTCGAGCAGGTCCATGAGGCGGCCGGCCTTCGCGAAGCCGACGCGCAGCTTGCGCTGGAGCATCGACGTGGAGCCGAACTGCGTGGTGACGACCAGCTCGGCGGCCTGCAGCAGCACGTCCATGTCGTCGCCGATCTCCTCGTCGGGTTCGCTCCCCTTCTTCTCCGCCTCCTTGGCCATCTGCTCGATGTCCTCGCGGTATTTCGGCTTGCGCTGGGTACGCACGAACTCGACGGCCTTGCGAATCTCCGATTCGGACACCCACGAGCCCTGCACGCGCTTCGGCTTCGCCTCACCCATCGGCAGGAACAGGGCGTCGCCCTGACCGATCAGCGTCTCGGCGCCGGTCGTGTCGAGGATGACGCGCGAGTCGGTGGCCGAGGAGGTGGCGAATGCGAGACGCGACGGGATGTTCGCCTTGATGAGGCCGGTGACCACGTCGACGGACGGGCGCTGCGTGGCGAGCACGAGATGCACGCCGGCGGCTCGCGCCAGCTGCGTGATGCGCTGGATCGAGCTTTCCACGTCGTTCTTGGCGACCATCATCAGATCGGCCATCTCGTCGACGACAACGAGGATGTACGGGTAGGGCGCGACCTTGCGGTTCGAGCCGGCGGGCGCGTGCACCTGCCCGGCCCGCACCGCCTTGTTGAAGTCCTTGACGTGGCGGAAGCCGAAGTATTCGAGATCCGAATAGCGCGCGTCCATCTCCTTGACGACCCATTCGAGCGCCTGCGCCGCCTTCTTCGGATCGGTGATGATCGGCGTGAGCAGATGCGGGATGCCCGCGTACGCGGACAGCTCCACACGTTTCGGGTCGACCATGATGAGGCGCACCTGATCGGGCGTGGCGCGCATGATGATCGACGTGAGCATCGAGTTGATGAAGCTCGACTTGCCGGAGCCGGTGGCGCCGGCGACGAGCAGGTGCGGCATCTTGGTGAGGTCGGCGGTGACGAACTTGCCCTCCACGTCCTTGCCGATGCCGGTGAGCATCGGGTTCGGGTCGGCGAGCGCGCCCTGCGAGCGCAGCACGTCGCCCAGGTGCACGATCTCGCGGTCCTCGTTCGGGATCTCGATGCCGATGGCGGATTTGCCGGGGATCGGCGAGAGGATGCGCACGTCGGAACTGGCGACCGCGTAGGCGATGTTGCGCTGGAGGTTGGTGACCTTCTCGACCTTGACGCCCGGAGAAAGCTCGACCTCGTACTGGGTGACGGACGGGCCGCGCAGGAAGCCGACGACCTTCGCGTCGACCTTGAACTGCTGGAACGTGGAGGTCAGGGCCCGGATCACGCGGTCGTTGGCCGGTGTGCGGGCCGCATGCGGCTTGCCTTTGACGAGCAGGTTGAGGTCGGGCAGGCGGTACGGCTGTTCGACCGGTTCGGCCGGTTCCGCGCCGTCTCCCGCCGTGGGACCGCCGGCGTTCGCGGCCATGGTCCCCGCTCCCCCGTCGACGACCTCGCCGGAGGACGGGTCGACGTGCGGATCGTATGTTCCGGCCGACGCGACCGCGTTGGCGGGCGTCACGTCCTGTTCGCCGGTGTCGGAGCCGTAGGCGCCCGAGCCGGCGCCCATCGCGACGGTGGCGGGCTGCGCGGCGCGCGCCGGTACGCCGGCCGCGTCGCCGGCCGCGCCCGCCGCCATGCCGGAGGCCGTGCGCGCGCCGGCGCCCATCACGGTGGTCGCCTGGTCGGCGGCGGACGCGATCGGCGCCCACGGGTCGGCGTAGGTCGGCGAGACGGCCGGCAGATCGAGCGAATCGGTGTCGATGACGGTGGTTTC
This sequence comes from Bifidobacterium sp. LH_417, assembly GCF_056357035.1. Taxonomy (NCBI): domain Bacteria; kingdom Bacillati; phylum Actinomycetota; class Actinomycetes; order Bifidobacteriales; family Bifidobacteriaceae; genus Bifidobacterium; species Bifidobacterium sp. LH_417. The sequence continues at coordinate 479,754 of NZ_JBKEVI010000001.1, read as the reverse complement.
GGTGGCGTCGCCGTGATGCTTCGCGGCGACGCGGAACGGGTCGTCGGCGTCGTACCGGTCGAGCGACGGGTCGTCGGAGGAGCGGCGGCGCGAGAACAGGCGCGACAGCCATCCGAACGCGCCAGAGCCGCCGCGTGACGCGCCGTCATCCGCATCGTCGTCGCCGTCGTGCGTGGGCACGCCGTCGGCGAGCGCGATGCCGCCGTCGCCGACGCGCACCTCGTTCGGGAACTCGTCGTCGCCGCGCTTGCCGTCCGCATCGTCGACGGGCCTGCCCTGAATGCGCGCGACGATGCGGCGGAACAGTCCGGGCAGGTCGGTGACGTGCAGTCCGGAGATGAGCAGCAGCGAGAACAGGCCGACAATCACGAACACGACGATGGCGAACGCGCGCGAAAGCCCCCAGGCGAGCGGCGAGCCGAGCGCGTAGCCGATGAGGCCGCCCGCGTTCTGGATCGCGGTCCAGTCGAATCCGGGCGTGCCGGCGGCGAGCGCCACGTCGATGATCGAGCAGACCGACCACAGGAGCATCACCCATCCGGTCATGACGCGCGGATTGCCGGAGCCTTTGCCGGAGTTGCGCATGAGCCGGAACGCGACGAGGAACAGCAGGACGGGCAGCATGACGCTCATCACGCCGAACACGCCGGCTGCGAGCGCGTGCAGAAGACGGCCGAACGGACCCTGCACGCGGAACCATTCGGACGCGCAGAACAGCACGCCGAACACGAGCAGCGCGAAGCACAGGCCGTCGCGTCGGTACGCGGGGTCGAATTCGCCCACGCCGGAGACGGAGCGTACCGCGGACCCCAAGGCGCGCGGCACGGCGAGCAGCGCGCGCCGCCACAACGGTTCGTCCATGTAGTCCCCCTCGTTCACCGGATCCATGCGACGGGTCCGCCCGTCGTTCGCGCCCGAGCCGGCGCCCCTGCTTCCTCGTGTCTTTGCCATAGCGCACTCCAATGTAGCGAATCGCTCGTACCGTGTCGCGCGCGCCGCGCGAATCATCGTCAATTCCCCATACGACGGTCTCGGGGGACGCCCGGGAACGCGCGTCGTGGTCTATCATGGGGTGCATGACTCCAGCCGAACGTGCGAGCGCAGTCGCATTTGCACTGAAGAACTGCGCGTTGGATTCGATGACGCCGGGCGATGCGACGATGCGCGCCGCGGCCGACTATGAGGCGGACCGGATCGACGTGGGTGCCCTCATCGACGCGGCGGACGGCGAGACGTCGCATGTGGTGGGCGCCTCGCGGCTCGCGGACGGCTCGCTTGACGACCATGCGCGCGACCGCGCGGCGTCCGTGTTCGCCCGCACCGTGCTGCTGGTCGAACGCCCGTGGCGGCCGACCGGCGACCTCGACGAGCTGACCGCCATCCATAAGGGCCTGTTCGAGGGCGTGTTCGACGACGCGGGACGTCTGCGCACGTCGGACACGTCGCGCGGCGTGACGAACGACACGGCGCGCGCCCATAACCCGGAGGCGTTCTTCCCTGCCGGTCTGATCGAGACGGGGGCGCTCAACATCGCCACCGAGCTGGCGGAGCGACGCAACCTGCAGGCGTTGGACCGCGGCGAGTTCACGCACCGTCTCGCCCACGTGTACGACGAGCTCGGCTATCTGCATCCGTTCCGCGGCGGCAACGCGATGACGCTGCGCATGTTCGCCTCGCGTCTCGCGCACGACGCCGGCTGGGACCTCGACTGGGGTCCGGTGACGCGCGAGGCGTACAAGGCGGCGAAGCATGCGGCCTACCGGGGCGACACGTCCGGCTTCGAGCGCATGTTCTCCTCAATCGTGCGCCCGGCGAATCCGACGCGCGTGTTCCTCATCGCCGGGTTCGAGCAGGGCCCCGCGCACTGATCGCGCTGACGGCGGCCTCGGGCCCACTCCACATCGAAAGGCCTCCGGAACGTTCCTGCGGACGTCCCGGAGGCCTGTTCATATCCGGATTCAGGCGATGTCGCCGAGATGGTGCTGGACGTATTCGTCGGCGTGCGCGTCGATCACGTCATAGTCGCCGGCGTCGGCGTGCGCGATGATCGCCATCGCGTTGTCGACGAGCCGCGGGTTCAGCGCCTCAAGCCAGTGGATGCGCGGGTCGCGGCCGAACCATCCCATCTGCTTGCGGGCGAGACGGCGCGTCTTCTGCGCGATGTCCGCCCAGGCGTCCTCCTCCTCGTCCCACATGCCGTCGAGCAAATCGATCATCTGCTGGTAGCCGAGCGCGCGGCCGGCGGTGAAGCCCAGATGCGGGCGCAGGCGGCGCACCTCGTCGAGGAATCCGTCCTCGCGCATCCTCGCGGTGCGGATGCCGATGCGCCGGTCGAGTTCGCGACGGTCCAGGTCGAGGCCGATCTGCACGGACGGAATCACGTAGCGGTAGCGCGGCAGGCTCGCCGAATACGGCCTGCCGGTCAGTTCGATGACCTCGAGCGCGCGGATCGTGCGGCGCGGGTTGCGCGGGTCCATGCGTGCGGCGGCCTGCGGGTCCTTCGCCTTGAGCTCCTCGAACAGCGAGGCCGCGCCCTCCGTCCTCTCGCGTTCCTCGAGCCGCGCGCGGATCGCCGGATCGGTTCCGGGGAAGGAGATGTCGTCGATGGCGGCCCGTGCGTAGAGGCCGGAGCCGCCGACGAGGATCGGGCGCACGCCGCGCGCCTTGAGGTCGGCGATCGTGTCGCGGGCGAGCTTCTGGAAGCGCGCGACGGTCATCGTGTCGTCCGGGTCGATGATGTCGATGAGATGGTGCGGCACGCGCGCCTGCTCCTCTTTCGTCGCCTTCGCGGTGCCGACGTCCATGCCGCGGTACATCTGGTAGGCGTCCGCGTTGACGATTTCGGCCTTCTGCCCCGCCGCGGCGAGACGTTCGGCGATGGCGATGCCGAGGCCGGTCTTGCCGGACGCGGTGGGGCCGACGATCGAGACGACGCGCGGTTCGTCGGTCCGTCCGGTGTCGTCAACGTGTTCGGTGTCCTCAATGACGGACATGGTAGGTCTGTCCCTTCCTCGGATCGGGGTCGGCGATGAGGTTGTGGCGGCCCGCGTGCGTGACGGTCGCGGTCACGAAGTCGCCGATCGTCGGCGTCGGCTCGCCTTCCGGCACGCCGATGTGGACGAGCACGCCGGTCTTCTCACGTCCGGTGACACGGTGCGTGTCCGAATCCTTCTTGCCCTGCTGGCCGGTGACCATCACCTCGACGTCACGCCCTTCGAACGTGGCGAGGTTCTCCTCGGTGATCCGCTCCTGCAACGCGACGAGACGCTCGAAGCGTTCCTGGACGACGTCGTGCGGCAGTTGTTCCATGGCGGCGGCGGGCGTGCCGGGGCGCGGCGAGTAGATGAACATGAACGCGGACGAGAACCGCGCCTCGCGCATCACGTCGAGCGTGGCCTGGAAATCCTCCTCGGTCTCGCCGGGGAAGCCGACGATCACATCGGTGGAGATCTGCGCGTCCGGCATGGCGGCGCGGATGCGGCCGAGGATGTCCAGGAACTTCGCCGAACGGTAGGAGCGGCGCATCGCCTTGAGGATGCGGTCGGAGCCGGACTGGAGCGGGAAGTGCAGCTGGTGCATCACGTTCGGCGTCTCGGCCATCGCGGCGATCACGTCGTCGGTGAACGCGGCCGGGTGGGGCGAGGTGAAGCGCACGCGCTCCAGTCCCTCGATGTCGCCGCAGGCGCGCAGCAGCTTGCTGAACGCGTACCGGTCGCCGATACCGTAGCCGAACGAGTTCACGTTCTGGCCGAGCAGCGTGATCTCCTTCGCACCGCCGGCGACGCAGCGGCGAATCTCGTCGAGGATGTCGCCGGGGCGGCGGTCCCGCTCCTTGCCGCGCGTGGTGGGCACGATGCAGAATGTGCACGTATTGTTGCAGCCCACGGAAATCGCGACCCACGAGCTCACGCGGGATGCGCGGGCGGCGGGCAGGTCGCTGGGCATATGCTCGAGCGCGTCCGTCACCTCGACCTGCGGCTTGCCGGTGGCGCGGTTCTGGTCGAGCAGGCGCGGCAGCGATTCGAGGTTCTTCGTGCCGAACACGGCGGACACCCACGGCGCCTTGTCGGCGATCTTCTTCCTGTCGATCTGCGCCATGCAGCCGCCGACCGCGATCTGCAGGTTCGGACGGTGCAGTTTGACGCGGTTGTAGCGTCCGACCGTGCCGTACATCTTCTCGGTGGCGTTCTCACGCACCGCGCACGTGTTGAGCACGATCAGGTCGAGGTCGCGCGAGGCGACCTGCTCCTCGGTGGCGGGCACGTAGCCGTCCGCCTCGAGCACGCCGGCGATGCGCTCCGAATCGTGCACGTTCATCTGGCAGCCGAGCGTGTCGATGTGGAACACGCCCTTGCCGCGGCGGCCGGCGATTGCGGCCGCGTCGGCGGTCTCGACGTCGTACGAGGCACGCTCCGCCTCGGTCATCATGTCTTCGTTCACAGCGTTCCATTCTATGGGACGGCCGGGTCACGGCATGTCCCGCGCATGGTATGCGCGCGGCCGGGCGGGGCGGACGTCCGCGCATGCCCGCCATGGATGCCCGCCATGGACGCCCGCCATCGGCGGCAGGTGGGGAGATTTTCAGCAGACGTCCGGATTCGCATGGTCCCCGCGGCTATAATCGTTGCCGTGATACTTGACCGTCATTCCCGATTGAGCACCTCCGACCTCAAGGCCCGATTGAAGGGACTGAACCTGTCGGACAGCGTCTTCGACGCCAACCAGATCACCGAGTTCGTCGATCTCATGCAGGTGTACGAAGGCGCGATGTACGAGATCTCCACGAAGCTGGAGATCCTCGACAACGAGTTCCAGGTGCGCTTCGCGCACGATCCGATCCACCACATGGAGCGTCGTCTCAAATCGGTGGGGTCGATCATCGGCAAGCTGGAGCGCAAGGGGCTGCCGATCGCCGTCGATTCGATCAAGGACAACCTGTTCGACGTGGCGGGCATCCGAGTGATCTGCAACTACCGCGACGACGTGTATTCGGTGTCGAACTACCTGTCGGCACAGTCGGACATCCAGGTGCTGCGCGTCAAGGACTACATCAAGCGCCCCAAGCAGAACGGCTACCGTTCCCTGCACGTGATCTACGCGGTGCCCGTGTTCCTCTCGTCCGGAGCCCATTACACGCCGGTGGAGGTGCAGTTCCGCACGATCGCCATGGACTATTGGGCGAGCCTCGAGCACGCGCTGCGCTACAAGGCGGACCTACCGGACGCGAAGCTCAGCGAGCATTCGCAGACGCTGCTCGACTGCGCGCGGAGCCTGCAGAACATCGAGGTGCAGATGCAGAACATTCACCGCGACATCAACGGCGCGCCGGTGGTCGATCAGACGCCGAAGACCACGGACTGAAGCCGCTCACTCCCTCGGTTCCGCCGGCTCCTCCGGCGCGGTCTGCGCGGTCTGCGCGGCGTCGTTCCGACGCATCCACTTGGGCAGTTTCGCGGGAGCCTGGGCGAGCATGGTGCCCGCGAAGATGAGCGCGCAGCCGAGGTAGCCGCGCGGGGTCATCACCTCGCCGAGGAAGATCGCGCCGCCCACGGCGGAGAAGAACGATTCGAGGCTCATGAGCAGGCTGGCGCGCGTGGGCGGCACCCACTGCTGTCCGACAGCCTGCAGCGTGTAGGCCACGCCCACTGAGCCGATGCCCGCATAGAGGATCGGCATCCACGCGGAGGCGGCTCCCGCCCAGTCGATCGAGCCTTCGATGGCGGAGCCGATCCAGCTGAGTGTGGCCGTCGTGCAGAATTGGACGAACGAGAGCACGATGGCATCAACTTTCGCGCCAAGCTCGTCGATGACGAGGATGTGCGTGGCGAACAGGAGCGCGGTGAACAGGAGCAGCAGGTCGGCGAGACCGATCGAACCGAATCCGTCGGTGATGCACAGGCAGTAGAATCCGGCGACGGCGAGCACGACCGCCACGCCGACGAGCGCGTTGATGCGCCGGTGCAGGAACGCGAAAGCGAGCAGCGGCACCATCACGATGTACAAGGCGGTGAGGAACCCGGCGCGCCCGGCGGATTTGCCGTAGAGGATGCCGTACTGCTGGAGCGTGCTCGCGCTGAACAGCACGATGCCGCAAATGACGCCGACGACGATCGGGTTGGCGAGGAAGGGACGCGGCGAACGCGGTTCAGGCGTCGGGACGTCGGCAGCGTGCATGACGCCATCGGGCACCACGGCGTCGGACGACGCGGCGGGCGTGGGTGTTCCCGTCCGTTTCCTCCGACGCATGAGCAGGATGGGCAGGAGCGAGACCGCTCCGAGCGTGAACCGGGCGGCGTTGAAGAACAACGGGGTGACCGCATCCATGCCCTGCACCTGCGAGACGAAGGCGAATCCCCAGATGAGCGCGCATACCGTCAGGCACAGCGTGCCGATGACGTCCTGTCTTCCCTGCTTTCCCATAAGGATTCAACCTACCGTGCGGATGCGCGCATATGGAAAGACCCGACCACATGGTGGTCGGGTCCCGGTGACTGAGATGCTCTCCTATCAGTCCCTGCTGCCGAACAGCTGGAGGATGTAGAGGAACATGTTCACGAAGTCGAGGTACAGGTTGAGGGCGCACAGGATGGAGATCTTCTTGATCATCTCCGGCCCCTGGGCCTCGTATGCCTTGAACAGGGCCCTCGTGGACTGGGCGTCGTACATGGTCATGCCGGCGAAGATCACGAGACCGATGGCGCACACGAGGCGCGTCATACCGCTCACGCCGGGGATGAAGGCGAGCACCAGCTGGGTGATGATGAGCACGACGAGCGCCACCATGAGGATCGGCCCGAACTTGAGCATGTCGAACTTCGTGGTGAGGCTGAACATGGTCAGGGCGAGGAAGAACGCGGCGGTGACGCCGAGGGCGATGCCGATCTGGCCGAGGTCGTACACCCAGAAGATGGAGCTCAGGGTGAAGCCCATGAGTGCCGCGTACACGTAGAACATGGCGCGGGCTCCCCCGACGCTCATCTTCGTGATGCGCATGCCGAGCACGATGGCCATGCCCACCTGCACGACGCACAGGCCGATGAGGCCGATCATGCCCGTGTAGTCGCGGAAGTAGTAGTAGGCGCCGGTGATCTGCGCGAGCACGGCGACCAAGGCGGTCACGACGAGGCCGATGGTCATCTCGCCGTACGCCTTGGTGACGGAGACGCGCTCCGCCTGTTCGTAGGAGTAGGCGACCTGTCCGTCGACGGTGGCAGCCGCGCCGCCCTGCCCCGCGTATGCGTACTGGGGCTGACCATACTGGGGCGGCATCTGCTGGTTGTAGTTGACGTAATTGGTGTTCTGCTGGCCCGCGTACTGATACTGCGGCGCGCCGTAGCCGGTGTTCAACGTGCTGTTGCCCTGCGGCTCGTAGTTGGGATTGGGCTGGGGCTGCTGACCGAATGTCATGTTCGCTCCTTCTCGTTATCGACGGTTCCCATCCTACGCAGGCAACTGGGCGTTGTCTGGGAATTCAGCCCATCGCATCATCCGCTTCCGGATACGGCGACGGGGACGGACGATTCCCGACGATTCGTCGGGTTTCGCCCGTCCCCGCCATTTCCAAGGCCGCGAGCGCACGTGGAACGGAACGACCGCGGCCCCGAATCGACGAGTCCCCGGATCAGAAGAGCGGAACCGTGCACATGGCGCTGCCGGCCGAACCGCTGGCCTCCTTCGCGTCCTTCTCCTCGCCGTTGACGATGATCTTGCAGGTGACCTGCTGGTCGTTCCCGCCCATGATGTCGCCGGTGACGCTCACGCCGGTGAGGTCCTTGGCCTCGTCGCCGGTGAAGGTCTTCGACCAGGTACCGGAGAACTGTTCGGTGTTGCTTGAACCGCTCTTGGTCCAGATCACGGTGCCGTTGCCGGTGGCCGTGGCCTGGAATTCGACGGTCTTCTCGGTCATCTTCCCGGACGACGCGGTATCGTCCGACTTCGAAGCATCCCCGTTCTGCGTCTTCTGGCTCGTGGATGTCGACGATGAGGTTCCGGCCCCGTTCGACGAGCCGCCGCCGACGGCGCCGCCGATGGCCAGCACCACCACAACGACGATGACCCAGAACCACCATTTCTTGAAGATCGGCTTCTTCGCCTTGGTCTTGTCCATGGTTTTCTTCCTTCCCTGTGGAGCGGACCCGTCGTCCGCGACTCTTTCCGACGACGCTACAGGGTCATGGAGGTTTACGTCAGTGTACGAACGGACGTTTCCCCGTGCCCCATCGGGCGGGTCGGCCGTGTGCGACACGTCCGCATGTCCCATGGCGCCGCACCGGGACTTGGCCATACAGTGGAGTGCATGACGCACGCACATCAGCAGCAGACGGCCGCACCGGCCGACGAGGTTCCGGTGCGCACGAAACGGGCATGTACCTTCGCCATGGTCCCGTTCGCCGCGACGATGTGCCTGGTCCAATGCGCGTACGCCGCTACGCCGTATACGCGCGATCCTCATGGCGGCGTCTATCTGTGGATGATGCTCAGCACGCTGCTCGCCTTCGCGTTCCCCCTGCTGCTGACCGCCAGAGACCGTCATCCCGAAGCCGTGTTCTGGATCTGCTGCGCCGTGGTGGCGGTGTTCCCCTATGATCCGCTGCTCATGCTCATGGCGCTCACCTCGCTCGTCGCCCGCCGTTCGGACCGCACCCGTACCATCCGGGCCGTCGCCGCGGGTGCCTCGGTGGCGGTATGGGCGCAGCTCAGGGATGCGCTGCATCCGGCCGACGCCTCGTTCTGGCACATCGTCTTCGCCGAACCCGACACCGGAACCAACGGCGTGCCCATCAGGATGATGACCGGGGAGACGCCCATCGTCATCACCGCGGTGGTCGTGGGCCTCATCGGCACGCTCATCGCCACCCTGTCCGGACTGCATATCCGCTCCCGGGCGAGTCTGTCGACCGCACAGGCACAGGCCGACGCCGCGGTATTCCACGCGCAGACGCTCCGTGACGATCTCGCCGACCAACGCCTCGCCGACGCGATAGCCGCCGAAGCGCATGACACGCTCGCCCATTCGTTGTCCCTGCTCGCATTGAACGCGAGCGCGCTGCAGGCGGAGGCCGGCCGGCTGCCGCCATCCGAACAGTCCCAGGCCATCGCGCGCAAGGCCGAGGACATCCGCCGTCAGGCGGCCGGAGCCTTGGACGAGGCCCATCAGATCATCGATATGCTGCGCCATCCTCAGACGGCCTGGGAACAGATGGCCCCATCCGATGAGACGGCATTGACCCGTGAGGCGTTGGACCGACTCGTCGACGACGCCCGGAACGCCGGGATGCCGCTCAACACGTGGATCGACATTCGGCAGCTCGGCGCGCTCGACGACACCGTGGCGAAAGTCGCCTACCGGGCGGTGCAGGAGGGGCTGACCAACGCGCGCCGTCACGCGTCGGATGCTCCCGTGTCGCTGGAAGTCAACGCCAACCCCGAATCCGGAGTACGCATCCACGTGACCAATCCCCTGCCGAACACGACCACCGGAGGCGCGCCCGCACCCCCGACCACCGACGCGACGGTTCCACCTGTCTCCGGACCCGTCGTCGGTCCTGCGGACGTCGCCACGGGACACGACAGGCCGTCGGGCGCCGGACTACCCGGCGTCACCGCGAGAGCGCGGAGCGTGGGTGGGGATTGTCGCTATGGCGTGGACGACCGACGTATATTCCATATGGACGTCACCTTGCCGTGGACATGGCGAAGCCCGGACGAACAGACCGTGCCGATTCCCCATGGCACCGCGATCGTGCCATAGTATGGCATCGTGAGCGAAGAACAGCAGCATGATATGGCGCGGATGCCGGTACGGGTGGGCATCGTCGACGACGATCCGATGATCTGCCAGGCGATGTCGCTGATCCTCACCGATTATTCCGACGGGCGCGTCGTCGTGGCGTTCACCGCCGTCGGCGGGGAGGATGCCGTGCGTCAGGCCGCCGAACAGCATCCCGACGTGGTGCTCATGGACATCGCCATGCCCGACATGGACGGCATCGCCGCGACACGGCGGATGCGAGCGCTCCCCCGGCCGCCGCACGTGCTCATGCTCACGTCGCTCAGCCCCTCGAACACCGTGGAACGCGCCGTGGAGGCCGGTGCGGAAGGATTCGTCTCGAAAACGGACGCCCCCGACGAAATCATCCGCCGAGTGCTCGGCATCTGCTCCGACGCACCCCAGTTCAACCCGGCGAGCCAGCGGCAGCTCATCATCGGACTGCGCGAACAACGTCCGACATCACGGCGCGACGAGGCCCGCGCCATGCTCGACGCATTGCCCGAACGGGAGCGCGAGGCGGTGATTCTCGCGGCCGAAGGATTCACGAACGCGCAGATCGCCTCCCGCATGTTCATTTCGGAACGCACCGCGAAAGCGCACCTGTCGAACGCCGCGGACAAGCTCGCGATGGGACGCGTGCAGATGGCGCGTCTGGTGGAACGGGCCGATATTCCGTTGCGCCCATAGCCGCACGCCGTCGCCCGACGGCGCCCGACGGCGCATTCATCGACGCGCATATCCGGAATGCGACATGCGTCACGATATTCCAGACGCGCTGTACCGGCCGTCCGCACCTTGCGCTGCTAGGCTGTTACGTGAAAAAACGCAGAGGGTCGTCACGCTCCGCAGCGGTCCGCGGAGCCGGCCGAAGTCGCCGGAAGGAAATGAGATGGGTATCAACGCCAAGGAACTGCCGCTGGGTGACGTGTTCACGCCGGACTACCTATTGTCGATTCCCTCGTTCCAACGCGCCTATATCTGGAGGCCCGAGCATATCCTGCAATTGGTGAACGATCTGCTGGAGGCGTGCAAGACCCCGGAGACACCCTACTTCCTCGGTTCGCTCATCCTGGTGCGCGAGGGAGGCTGCCGCTTCGAGGTGATCGACGGACAGCAGCGTCTCGTCTCCCTGTCGATCATCATCGCCGCATTGCGTGATCTGGAACGCGACCCCGAATGGATGACGCTGCTCGATCATCTCATCGTCGATCCGGGCGACAAGCTGCGCGGCATCGCCAACGAACCACGACTCACACTGCGTGAGCGGGATGCCGCCTTCTTCCGCGAATACGTGCAGGAAGGCAATCTGGAGGCCCTGTTCGACCTGACCGACGAGGATTGGACGACCACCGCCCAGCGCAACATCATGCGCAACACGAAACGCGTCTACGACGAACTGTCCACCCTGGATGAGGAGGAACGCCGCGCGTTCGCCTCGTACATGGTCAAGATGGTCACGCTGGTCATCGTCACCACGGACGACCTGGACGGCGCGCACCGCATCTTCGATGTGATGAACATGCGGGGTCTTCCGCTCACCGCGTCCGACGTGTTCAAGGCGCGCGCCACATCCGCATTGAAACCGGCCGAGATGGATGCCTACGCGCAGCGCTGGGACGACGTGATGGACCCGCTCGGCGACGACCCGCAGTCCACCGAGGAGTTCTTCTCGACGCTGCATATGATTCTCACGCACAAGCACTCCACCGACAAGCTCATCGAGGAGTTCCTTGCCGACGTGCTGCAGCCGCACATCGACGCGGGCGACGTGCCTGCGTTCATCGACGGCACGCTCGCCCCCTACGCGACCGCATGGCAGATCATCGCCCACGCGTCCGACACGGTACTGCCCGACGATGTGAAAATCCGCCTGGAGGCGTTGAACGACTACCACAACCACGAGTGGAAGGCCGTGGCGATGTGGATTCTCGTCCACTCATACCGTCATCTCGGCTCGCCGGACGTCTCCCCGTTCGCCTCACGCGGCAGTCGCGCGGCACGTGCCAACGCCACCGTGAAGACTTTGGGAGGCCATGACGCGCAGCGACTGGTCGACGTGCTCACCTCACTGGAACGCGTCACCGGCGTGGATACGCTGAACCGGGTCGATGCGTTCAGGCGCCGCGGCCACGCGACCGCCGCGATTCGCGACCTCGACAAGGGCTATCCGACGAATCTGGTACGCGGCCTCACCATCAAGGCGGATGACCGTGCCGGGGCGCTCGTGCGCCTGCACGGCGAAATGCAGGGCGACGAGGAGCTGGTGCGTCTGCTGCTCATCCGCGCGAACGAACAGGCCGCGGGCATGCACCTGTCACGCCCGCGCAAACTCAGCGCCCTATCCATCATGCCGTTGGACATCGAGCGATCCGCCTCGTTCGCGAACTGGTCGCAGGACGACCATGATTATTGGATGTACCGTCTTGGCAACATGGCGCTCGCGCAGGGTGCCGACAACCAGCTCGACCGCATGGCCGAATACGCGCCGCGCCGCGACCGCATGCTCATGCGCGGCGATTCGCGCCGGTTCCCGCTGACCGCGGGTCTTAAGGACTTCAACGAGTGCACGCCGGCGATGATCAAGCACCGTCAGGAAGAGACGATCCGACTCATCGCCGACTATTGGCAGATCCGATACGACGAAAACCATACGGATCTGACCGGGCAGGGCGATGCCGCGCTTATGCAGGATACGACGGCGAAACCGACGCACGGGTCACGTCGCGTGACCATCCGTCAGGTCGTCAAGGCGGGACTGCTCATCCCCGGCGAGAAACTCGTTTGGGACCGCCCGCGCAAGGGCGAACGTTGGTATGCGACCGTGACCGAAAACGGCAGGTTCCGTCTTGACGACGGTTCCGAACACGCCTCCCCCACGGCTGCGGCGAAGGCTGCGGCCGGAGGGAAGGCCAGCGGCGGTCTGGATGTGTGGAAGCGCACGTCGGATGGTGTGAAACTGTCGGAAATCTGGAAGAAGTACCGCCAACAGGCCGGGTGAGCGCGGGGACCACCCCCACCCGCTTCGCGGAAGCCCCCGCCAGCGGGGGCAGACGGTGTCGCCGCGCTTCGTCAAGTCGTATGCCCCGGAGCCCTGCCGGCGGGGCGCATACACAGCCATGCCTCCCGCCGGCGAACGCGTCCTGTCCTCCAGTCTGTCAGCAGGATGCGAACGACCACACCCCCGCAGGCGTCCGCATCCTGTCCGGCCGCATCCGCGGCCTGTGCCGCGTTCACTGCGCGCCACCTCCCGCTGACTGGCGCCTCCTGTCCTCCCGCTGGCGGGAGGTGGCGCGTAGCGCCGGAGGGTGGTCGGCCCCCGCGCTACTTGCGCATGAGGTTCCTCAGCACGTACTGGAGGATGCCGCCGTTGCGGTAGTAGTCGGCCTCGCCGGGCGTGTCGATGCGCACGACCGCGTCGAATCCGACCGTCGAACCGTCGGCCTTCGTGGCGGTCACATGCACGGTCTTCGGCGTGACGCCGGAATTAAGCTCCTCGACGCCGGCGATGTCGTAGGTCTCCGTGCCGTCGAGGCCGAGCGACGTGTAGGACTCGCCTTCGGGGAACTGGAGCGGCAGCACGCCCATGCCGATGAGGTTCGAGCGGTGGATGCGTTCGAAGCTCTCGGTGATGACGGCCTTCACGCCGAGCATCAGCGTGCCCTTCGCGGCCCAGTCGCGCGAGGAGCCGGTACCGTACTCCTTGCCGGCGAGCACGACGAGCGGCGTGCCCGCGGCCTTGTAGTTCAGGGACGCGTCGAAGATCGTGGACGGCTCGCCGGTGGTGAAGTCGTAGGTGTAGCCGCCGGGCGTCACCTCGTTGCCCGTGGAGGCGAGCAGAAGGTTGCGCAGGCGGATGTTGCCGAACGTGCCGCGCACCATGATCTCGTGGTTGCCGCGCCTGGAACCGTAGGAATTGAAGTTCTTCGGCTCCACGCCGCGCTCGGTCAGGTACTTGCCGGCGGGGCTGGACGCCTTGAACGCGCCGGCCGGGGAGATGTGGTCGGTGGTGACGGAGTCGCCGAGCAGGGCGAGCACGCGCGCGCCGTGGATGTCCTTCACCGGGTCCGGTTCGGCGCTCATGCCGTCGAAGAACGTCTGGCGGCGCACGTACGTGGACTTCGGGTCCCAGGCGAACAGTTCGCCCTCGGGCACGTCGAGGCCCTTCCAACGGCGGTCGCCTTCGAACACGGAGGCGTAGTCCTTGAGGAACATCTCGCGGCTGACGGTGCCGTTGACGACGGCGGCGACCTCGTCGTTGGTCGGCCAGATGTCCTTGAGGTACACGTCCTCGCCGTCCGGCCCGACGCCGAGCGGCTGGGATTCGAAGTCGAAGTCCATCGTGCCGGCGAGCGCGTAGGCGATGACGAGCGGCGGCGAGGCGAGGTAGTTCATCTTGACGTCGGGGCTGATGCGGCCTTCGAAGTTGCGGTTGCCGGACAGCACGGCGGTGACGGTCATGTCGTTCGCGTTGATGGCCTCGCTGATCTCGGGCAGCAGCGGACCGGAGTTGCCGATGCAGGTGGCGCAGCCGAAGCCGACGAGCTGGTAGCCGAGCGCATCCAGATCATCCTGCAGGCCCGCGGCCTTGAGGTAGTCGGCGACGACCTGCGAGCCGGGCGCGAGCGAGGTCTTCACCCACGGCTTCGGCTTGAGGCCCTTCAGGTGCGCGTTGCGGGCGATGAGGCCGGCTGCGACCATGACGGACGGGTTGGAGGTGTTGGTGCAGCTGGTGATCGAGGCGATGGCCACGTCACCATTGTTCAGTTCGAAGTCGCCGCGGAAGTCGGTGGAGACGGCGACCGGCTCCTTGACGGTCCTTTCGGTCTCGTAGGCGGGGAGCGTCTTCTCGAACGTCTCCTTCGCCTCGGACAGGACGATGCGGTCCTGCGGGCGCTTCGGGCCGGCGATGGACGGCACGACGGTGCCGAGGTCGAGCTCCATGTATTCGGAGTACTTCGGTTCGACGTAGTCGGGGTCCGTGGCGTCGCCCCACAGCTTGTTGGCCTTCGCGTAGGCCTCGACGAGCGCGACCTGCTCCTCGCTGCGTCCGGTGAGACGCAGGTAGTCGAGCGTGACGTCGTCGATGGGGAAGATGCCGCAGGTGGAGCCGAATTCGGGACTCATGTTGCCGATGGTAGCGCGGTTGGCGAGCGGCACGGAGGCGATGCCCTCACCGTAGAATTCGACGAACTTGCCGACGACGCCGTGCTTGCGCAGCATGTCGGTGATGGTGAGCACCACGTCGGTGGCGGTCACGCCTTCGGGGATGGAGCCGGTGAGCTTGAAGCCGACGACGCGCGGCACGAGCATGGAGATCGGCTGGCCGAGCATGGCGGCTTCGGCTTCGATGCCGCCGACGCCCCAGCCGAGCACGCCGAGGCCGTTTTCGGTGGTGGTGTGCGAGTCGGTTCCGACGCACGAATCGAGGTAGGCGAGCTGACGTCCGCGCTCCCCCGCCTTGGTCATGACGACCTTGGCGAGGTATTCGATGTTGACCTGGTGGATGATGCCGGTTCCCGGCGGCACGACGCGGAAGTTGCGGAACGCCTGCTGGCCCCAGCGCAGGAACTGGTAGCGTTCGCCGTTGCGCTGGTATTCGATGTCCATGTTGAGTTCGACGGCGTTGGGCAGCGCGTACTTGTCGATCTGCACGGAGTGGTCGATGACCATGTCGGACTGGACCTGCGGGTTGATGACCTCCGGGTCGCCGCCGAGGTTCTTCACGGCGTCGCGCATGGTGGCGAGGTCGACGATGCAGGGCACGCCGGTGAAGTCCTGCATGACGACACGGGACGGCGTGAACTGGATCTCGTGGCTGGGTTCGGCGTCCGGATCCCAGTCGAGGAGCGCCCTGACGTGGTCGTCGGTGATGTTGGCGCCGTCGATGTTGCGCACCAGGTTCTCCACGAGCACCTTCAGCGAATAGGGCAGGTGGTCGACGCCGTCGAGGTCGGCGATCTTGTAGTAGTCGAAATCCTTGCCGGCGGCGTGGAGCGTCGCCAGTTGGTCGTCACGTAGGGACATGCTTCCTCCGAATCATTGGACCGGCTTGATGTCGCCGATTATCCACTTGAAATGGTACGGGAACGTAACTTTGCCTCTGGCGTGTCGGCTTGAAACGTGAGACAATACGCCGCCCGCGCCGCGTCTGCGGCACGCGTGCGGCGTGAACGTTCACTTCCCGCCGCGGTCATCTGCGGCGACGGCCGAGCAGCCTGCCGAGCGCCGTGCGCGACGCCCACGGCGCAACGGCGAGGCACACGGCGAACACGGCCGCCGCGCCGGCGAGCGCGATCAGCGTGGGGACGACGAGCGCGCCGGTGGGGACGACGAGCGCGAAGAAGCGTGCGACGAACGGAATGAACATGCCGATGACGCCGGCCGCGGCGAACACGGCGACGAGCGCGCCGCGCCAGCCGTTGAGCGGACGGGCGACGCGGGCGAGCACGAACACGCCCATGACGAACAGGACAATCGCCTCGGTGGCGCGCAGCGAGGCGAGATCCGCCGGCGAGCCGGCCACGTCCCAGCCCATGATGCGCGGCAGCGTCCACGCGGTGATGAGCACGGACAGGGCGGTCGCGATGCCGCCGGGCAGCGCAAATCCGACGACGCGCCTCAAAAACCCGGGGATATAGCGGCGCGTGTTGGGCGCGAGCGCGAGGATGAAGGCCGGCATGCCGATGGTGAGCGCGCCGATGTAGGTGATGTGGCGCGGCAGGTATGGGTACGGGATGGCGGTCAGGACCACGCCGAGCGAGATGAGCGCCGAATACACGGTCTTGACGAGGAACAGTCCGGCGACGCGCTCCATGTTGGCCATGACCTGCCGCCCGCGGGCGACCACGTCGGGCAGGTGGGAGAACTTCGAGTCGACGAGCACGACCTGGGCGACGGCCTTGGTCGCGGGCGCGGCGTTGCCCATCGCGATGCCGAGGTCCGCCTCCTTCAACGCGAGCGCGTCGTTGACGCCGTCGCCGGTCATCGCGACCGTGTAGCCGCGCGCGTGCAGCGCGTCGACGATGAGCTTCTTCTGGTCGGGAAGGACGCGACCGACCACGTCGACGTCCTCGAGGACGCGCCCAAGCTCGGCGGGGTCGTCGGGCAGCGTTCGCGCGTCCATGATGCGCGGCTCCCTCTCGCCGGCGAGTCTCACCTTACGTGCGATCGCGCCGACGGTGACGGGATTGTCGCCGGAGATGACGCGGCAGCGCACGCCCTGTTCGCGGAACCATGCGAGCGTGGACTCCGCGTCGGCCCGCACCCGTTCCGCACACAGCACCAGCGCCACCGGCACCGCCCGTGGGTCCAGCCTCACTTCCTCTCGGCTTCCTGTGAGGAGGGAACCGTCGGAGCCGGCCGACTGAGGGAGAGACTCCAGCGGCCTTCCGGCTCGTGCGACGAGCAGAACGCGGCTCCCCTCCCCCGCGTACGCGTTGACTTGTTCCAGCAGCGCCGCATGGTCGCCGTCGAGCGCCGACAGCAGCACCTCCGGCGCCCCCAGATACCATGTCGTCCCGTCCGCGACCGTGATCGCGCTCCACTTGCGCGCCGACGAGAACGGCACGCGCGCGGCCACCTCGCCCGGCGCATATCCCCGCTTCGCCAACCCGTCGAGCACGGCGCGTCCGGTCGAGTTCGGCTGCTCCTCGTCCGCGAGATCGTAGAGCGCCTGCGTCGTCTCCCGCTCGGCGGCCGTCGCATCGCCGTCACCGTCACCGTCACCGTCACTGTCACTGTCACTGTCACCATACGCACCGCCGCCGTCGTCACCGTGCAGCATGACCACGCGGTCGAGCGCGATGCCGCCGTCGGTGATCGTGCCGGTCTTGTCGAGGTTCAGGCAGTCGACGCGCGCCAGCGTCTCCACGGATTCCAGTTCCTGCACGAGCGTGGAGTGCCGTGCGAGACGCATCGCCGCGACCGCGAAGTTGAGCGAGGTGAGCAGCACGAGTCCCTCCGGGATCATGCCGACGACGCCGGCCACTGCGGAGACGACCGCCTGCCGCCACTGTCCGGTGGCGAGCGCGACCGACCATCCGCCGACCGTGTGGATCTGGGAGATGATGAGCAGCACGCACAGCGGCACGACGAGGAAGGTCATGAACTTGAGGATCGTGTTGATGCCCTTGCCCAAGTCGGAGACGGTCTTCTTGTACACCTTGGCCTTCGCGGTGAGCGTGGCCGCGTACGAGCGCGCGCCGACCGCGGTGACGCGTGCGAGCGCGAGCCCGGAGACCGCGGTCGATCCGGAGTAGACGTCGTCGCCCTCGTGCTTGCGCACGGTGCGGGATTCGCCAGTGAGCATCGACTCGTCGAGTTCCAGCCCCCAGTCGCGCACGATCTCGGCGTCCGCGGGAACCTGTTCGCCGGCGCGCACCCACAGCAGGTCGTCGTTCACGATGCCGTCATGCGGCACGGTCACGTCGCGGCCGTCGCGGCGCACGAGATAGTCGGAGGCGACGAGGATGGAGAGCTTGTCGAGCGTGCGTTTCGCGCGCAGTTCGGTGACGATGCCGATGCCGGTGTTGATGATGATGACGAAGCCGAAGACCGCGTCCTTCCATGACCCGGTGGCGAGCACGAGGATCATCGCGGCGAGGATGATGCCGTTGAACAGGGTGAACACGTTGGCGCGCACGATGTCCTTCACGGATCGCGACGTGGAGTCCTTCACCTTGTTGACCGCCCCGGCCGCGACGCGCTCGCTCACTTCGGCGGTCGTGAGGCCGGTCTCGTCCACGTGGGGCATGGCGGCACCGGGCGCGGGCACGGTCCCGCCGCCGGTCCCGGTCTTTTCATTGCCGTCATCGCCCATGCCACCGGACTTGCCACCATCCGCGTGGTTCGTCGCGCACGCTGCCGAATTCGCACTCATGCCCACTACCCTACCGTGCGCTGCTCCGTACGATGGGGAGCGTCGGCTTCACCGCGGGTGAACCTACGGCGACGGCGACGCCGGGCATGCCGTCTACCTCACCGTGCTTACCGTGATTTCACGGGCGTGGGGTTCGTCGTTGAGGATAGCCATCGACGCGTCATCGATCGGCGTGGCGTCCGCGGCACGGTCGTTGATGGCGAGCGTGGCCGCGTAGAGGCGTTCGTCGTCGGGCGCGTGCACGGGCGACAGCAGCGCGACGGGAATGCCGGCGTTACGGGCATCCTGCAGGGCGGCATCCCAGCCGTCGGCATCGACCGTGACGTCGATGTCGGAGATGACGATGAGATTCACGACGCGCGAGACCATGTCACGCACGCCCTGCTGGGCACGTGCGGCCGCGTGTCCGGAATCATCGGAAGAACCGGAAGCGGAATCCTTCACGGACACGTATACCGCTTCGATTCCCGCGTCGGAGAACGCGTCCAGTACCGCGGAATCGGCGGCGGCCGTGGCGGAGCCGACGACGCCGATCACCGCGTCGTCGCGCATTGTGCCGACGTGCGCGGGCGACGGCGCACGCCCCTGCGTGTCGCCGACCGCGGTGCCGCGCGGCGTGCACGCGGCGAGCGACAGCACCGCCGCGGCGCACGCGAGGGACGCGCCGACGCGGGCCGCCATGCGTATGGCGCGGTGCGAGGCACGCGTCATACGCCACGACGCGGAACCGGGCCCTGCCGACGCACCCGACGCACCCGACGCGGCCGACCACGCCGTCACGCGGCGTCCCCTCCACGGCGGAACAGCGCGACCGTCTCGACGTGATGGGTCATCGGATAGATGTCGTAGGCGCGCACGTCGGCAAGTTCGTAACCGAGTCCGCGCAGCGTGCCCGTGTCGCGCGCGAGGCTCGTCGGATCGCACGCGATGTAGATGATGGAACGGGCGCCGGCCTCCGCCATCTGACGGCACACCTTGGCTCGTGCGCCGGCGCGCGGCGGATCGAGCACGATGAGGTCGGGCTTCGCGAGATGCGCGGGCACCTGGGCGAGCGTGCGGGCGACGTCGCCGCAACGCGCGTCCACGTCCGCGAGGTTCATGCGGCGCAGGTTGCGCTGCTGGCTCTTCACCGCGTCGCGACCGCCCTCCACGCTGAACATGCGCGTGCGCGCGGCGACGAGCGTCGCCAGCGGCAACGTGAACAGGCCGGAACCGGAGTACAGGTCCCAGATGACGGCGTCGTCGCGGCCGTCGAGTTCGCGGCGGGCCAGGTCGATCACATGGTTCGCGAGCACGACGGGCGCCTCACGGTGCACCTGCCAGAAGCCGTTCGCGTCGACCTCGTAGGTGAACGTGGCGCCGGCGACCGTGACCTGCTCGTTGAGCACGCGCGAACCGGCGACGAGTTCGCCGTCGACGAGGACGGCGTGGTTGTCGCGGATGGCGACGCCGCCGCGCGGTTCGGGCGCGGCGATACGGATCTGCGAGCCGGGTTCGAAGCCGCCGTCCCACACGTGGTGCTCTCCGGCCACGTCGAGCAGGGTCGTCGTGGCGAGGGGCATCGTGTCGAGGGGGACGCGCACGTGCGTGCCGCGGCGGCGCATCGACGGGTGTCCCTCCTCGTCGGCGATCATCTCGATGCGCGTGCGCCAGTGGAAGCCGCCGAGCTCCTCGTCGCCTTCCGCGCGTTCGATCGGCACGGCCACGTCGATATGACCGAGCCGGCTCAGCTGCTCGGAGACAGTGACCGCCTTCCACTTGAGCTGGCCGGGCAGGGAGACGTGCACGAGGTCGGCGCCGCCGACGCCGCCGCCCATGGCGAGCGGACCGGCGAGCGGCCATGCGGGCGGGACGCGGTCCTCGCTCGGTT
The DNA here is from genome assembly GCF_056357035.1 of Bifidobacterium sp. LH_417. Classification (NCBI taxonomy): domain Bacteria; kingdom Bacillati; phylum Actinomycetota; class Actinomycetes; order Bifidobacteriales; family Bifidobacteriaceae; genus Bifidobacterium; species Bifidobacterium sp. LH_417. The sequence goes on along the minus strand of NZ_JBKEVI010000001.1, from coordinate 459,234 downwards.
CGATGACCTCGATGACCTCGCCGGTCCAGAACCGGTCGTCGCGGTCGTGCGGCTCGTCGAGGGCGATGCGCACGTGCTCGCCGGGCAGTGCGAAGCGGACGAACACGACACGTCCGTCGATGTGGGCGACGCAGCGGCCCTGGTCGGCGTAGCGTTCGATGCGGACTTCGGCTTCCATGGATTCCTTTTCGGTTGGCTGTTCGGTTGGCTTTCGATGCTGATGCGATGCTTATTCGGCCGCTTCGCGTGCGGCCTTCGCGGCCGCCTTGTGGCGGTGCAGGGGCGTCGCGATGACGAGGTAGCTCACCCAGATGGCGAGCGCCCAGAACGGGATGCCCATGATGAGGCGGGTCACGCCGAGCGCGGCCACGTGGTCGGTCACGTAGAGCGGCACCTGCACGGCGAGACGCAGCGCGAACAGGCCGAGCCACAGGCCGGTGATGATCATGTAGGCGCGCTTGAGCGCCTTGTCGTCCATCCAGTCGTGGAACCATGCGCCGAACCGTTCGGTGGGCATCTGGCGGATGAACTCGATGACGATGCCGAGACCGGGCACGCGCACGGCGAGCGAGACGGCGAGCAACGCCGCGTACACACCGTTCGTGAGGAAGCCCAGCATGTAGTAGTTGCGGGCCTCGTGGCTCTTCCACGCCCAGACGAGGCAGATGCCCACGGCGATGAGGCCGCTCAGCGCGCCCATCACCGACTGGCGCTGGACGAGACGGGCGAGCACCTGCACGACGGCCAGCGCGGCGGACACGCCGATGGTGAGATTGAGGTCGTTCGTCGCGATGAACAGGACGACGAACACGACGCCAGGCAGCATCGATTCGACGACGCCGCGCGGACCGCCGATCGCCTCGATGACGGAGAAGTCCTCCCCCACGCCGTCGCCCGCGTGGTCGCCGGCCCCGGCGAGTGCGCCGAGACCGGTGCGCTTCCTCTGTTCGGGCTCCGACACGTCAGCGGACTTCGGAGAACATCGGGCCGCGCGAGAGCGTGGTCTTGACTTCCGTCTGCTGGTCCTGGCTCAGCGGGCCGTCCGGACGGGTGGGCACGTCCTTGAGATGCTCCTTGCCCTCCGGCTCGCCTTCGCCTTCGGCGGCGGCCTTCGCGGCCTTGCGTTCGGCGGGCGCGACCGGCGGGTGCATGGGGATGAGGTCACGCGGCGCGAGCGGCTCCTCGCCGCGTTCGACGACGATGTCCGAGAAGAAGCGGTTCAGCGCCTCGGTCTCCTCGGCGTCCGGGTCGGTGGCGGCCACGCCGGAGAAGATGCCGCGCAGCATCCAACGCGGGCCGTCCACGCCGACGATGCGCGTGGTGAGCGTCTTGCCGCCCTTGATCTCGACGGGCAGACGCAGCTCGGTGCCGAACACGCCTTCGACGGCGGATGCCTTCTTGTTGGCGGCGAGGAAGTCGTCGCGCCAGTCCTCCCACAGGCCAAGGGTCTTCGGCGCGGCATACGCCTCGATCTCCAGGCTGGAGTTCTTGTAGGTGATGGTGGAGCCGAGGATGGCGCGGGTGGCGCGGTTCGCCTTGATGCGCAGCTCGATGTGCTGCATGAACGGCAGGTAGTAGGCGCCGAGGTCGAGATAGTCGTCGTAGTCGGGCACGTCCTCGTCATCGACGTCCCACGGGCCACGTTCCTCGCCGCGCCCCACGTATTCGCTGCTCGCCTCCGGCAGCGAGGCGGCGGCCGTCTCCTCGGCGGTCTCGCTGTCGGCCTTGGCGGCGGCGTTCGCGGCCGCGGCGGCCTTGGCGTCCTCGTCCTCGGTCTCGACGGGCTTCTTCTCCGCCTTGTCCTTCTTCTTGCCGAATCCGAACAGTCCCATGGATCCTCGTTTCATGTCTTGCGATGTCTTGTGGCATCACGCAGTGTCTCGCAGTTGCGACCTTGTTAAGGGTAACACCTTCACCTGCCGTCAGCGGCTCCGGACGCCCGCATGGCGTCACACGTCGTAGCGGATGGTGAGGGGCGCGTGGTCGGACCAGCGCAGATCATAGGTGGGGGCCTTGTCGATGACGAATCCGCGCGCGGTCTCAGCGAGCTCCGGTGTGGCGAACTGGTAGTCGAGGCGCCATCCGACGTTGTTGTCGAAGGCGCGGCCGCGCTGGCTCCACCACGTGTACGGCCCCTGGATGTCGCCGGCGAGGTCGCGCACGACGTCGACGAACTCGTATTCGTCGAGCCAGCGGTCCACGTAGGCGCGTTCGTCAGGCAGGAAGCCGGCGTGCTTCACGTTGCCCTTCGCGTTCTTGATGTCGAGCGGCGTGTGCGCGATGTTGAAATCGCCGCACAGCACGGCCTGACGCCCGCCCCGCGCCGCCTCGTCGCGCAGCTCGCCCATGCGTTCGAGCATGGTGTCGAGGAACCGGTACTTCTGCGCCATCTTGGTCTCGTCGTCGGCGTTGCCGGCATGCACGTACACGCATGCGACGGTGATCGAATAGCCCTGCGGGGTGGTGACGTCCGCCTCGATCCAGCGGCCCGAGTCGACGTCCTCGTCGAGGCCGGGCAGACCGTGACGCGTGGCCGTCACCTCAAGGTCGGAGAGCAGGGCGACGCCGGCGCGGCCCTTGACGCGGCACACCTCGTTGACGCAGGTCAACGCGGCCGGGCCCTCGATGCGGCCGGCCTCGGCGTAGTCGGCGGCGAGACCGTCGAGGATCGGATCGAGCTCGGCCTGAGGGGCACGCACCTCCTGCATGCACCACACGTCGGGCGTGTTGCGCCGCGCCCACTCCTCCACGCCCTTGCGTTTCGCCGCGCGGATGCCGTTCATGTTCGAAGTCGTGATGGAGATCATGCGCCTCACTATACGGGCATCTATGACGAAGGGCTCCCTCACATTGTGCGAGGGAGCCCTTCGTCGATCACGCTGCGATCTCAGTCGAGACCGAGCTGGAGCTTGCCGCCGGGGATGGCGTCGAGCAGGTCGCGGGTGTACTGCATCTTCGGGTGGTTGAACACCTCGTCGGTGGTGGCGTGTTCGACCAGTCGGCCATGCTGCATCACCACGACCTCGTCGGCGATCTGGCGCACGACGGCCAGATCGTGGGTGATGAACAGGTAGCTCAGGCCCTTTTCGGCCTGCAGGTCGTTGAGCAGGTGCAGCACCTGGTCCTGCACGAGCACGTCGAGCGCGGAGACCGCCTCGTCGCACACGATCACGTCCGGGTTGAGGGCCATGGCTCGCGCGATGGCGATGCGCTGGCGCTGGCCGCCGGACAGCTCGTTCGGGTAGCGGGTCATCACGGACTCGGGCAGTTCGACCATGTCGAGCAGCTCGCGCACACGCTTGGTGCGGCTGGTCTTGTCGCCGATGCCGTGGATGCGCAGCGGCTCCTCGATCGAACGGTAGATCGAGTACATCGGGTCGAGCGAGCCGTACGGGTTCTGGAACACCGGCTGCACGTGGCGGCGGAACTCGAGGAGGTCCTTGCCCGCCAGTTCCGCGATGTCCCTGCCCTCGTAGAGCGCCTTGCCGGAGGTGGGCGTTAGGAGCTTCAACACCATGTTCGCCACGGTGGACTTGCCGGAGCCGGATTCGCCCACGATGGCCAGCGTAGAGCCGCGCTTGACGGAGAAGGACACGTCGTCGACGGCCTTGAACATCTCCTTTTTGCGCGGGAGCTTGAACTCCTTGGTCAGGTGCTCGACGACGATGACGTCATCGCTCTTCTTGAGCTTGTCCTCGCCGACGATGTGGTGTTCGAGCAGCGCGTCCGCATCCTCGCCGCGCTCGTGCGCGGAAATAATGCGCTGGGAGGCGAGCGACGGGGCGGCCGCGACCAGACGCTTCGTGTACGGGTGCTGCGGGTGCTGGAGCACTTCGAGCGACGGGCCGGACTCGACGACCTGGCCCTTGTACATCACGACGATGTGCTGGGCGCGCTCGGCGGCGAGGCCCAGATCGTGGGTGATGAACAGCACGGCGGTTCCGAGCGAGTCGGTGAGCATGTGCAGGTGGTCAAGGATCTTCTTCTGCACGGTCACGTCGAGCGCGGAGGTCGGCTCGTCGGCGATGAGCAGGTCGGGACGGCAGGCGAGACCGATGGCGATGAGCGCGCGCTGACGCATGCCGCCGGAGAACTCGTGCGGGTACTGGCGGGCGCGGGTGGCCGCGTCGGGCAGGCCTGCCTCGGAGAGCAGGCCGGCGATGCGGTCGTCCACGGTGGAGCCGGTGACGTGGGTCTTGGCGATCGACCACGCCTTGTCGTCGGAGACGCCGGCCTTGATGAGGTCGTCGGCGACGCGCCAACGGGTCTCGGAGCCGGGCACCCACTCGCCCTTGAAGTAGTCCATGGACTTGGCGGCCGCCTCATCGCCGACTCCGGCCTCGGCCAGCGCGGCCTTGGCGGCGTCGAGCAGGGCGGGCAGTTCGGCGGAGCCGATGAACGTCTCGTCGTCGTTGCCCTTGAGCTCGACGTCCGCCTCCTCGCCGGCCAGCGCCTTGGCGAGGGCGGAGCGCTTCTCGTGCGCCACGTCCATGTTGTTGGCGGTGAGCGCCTCCTTGACCTGCGTGCCGATGCGGTACACCGGGTTGAGGTTGCTCATCGGGTCCTGCGGGACGAGGCCCATCTTGTCGCCGCGCAGCTTGTCGAAGTCCTTGGGCTTCAGGCCCGTGAGCTCCTGGCCGTCGAGCTTGATGGAGCCGCCGACCACGTGGCCGGTGCCGGGCAGCAGGCCGAGCACGGCCATGGCGGACGTGGACTTGCCGGAGCCGGATTCGCCGACGATGGCCACCCACTGGCCGGGGTAGACGGAGAAGGACGCGTTGCGCACGGCGTGCACGGCGCGCTTGTCGTCGGTGGTGAAGTCGATGGCGAGGTTCTTCACCTCGAGCAGCGGGCCGTGGGCCTTCTGCATCTCGACGATCTTGGCATCGTTCGTGTTTTCCATTTGTCTTCCTACCTCACACTCAGGCCGTGCGGCTCTTCGGATCGAGGGCGTCCTTGACGGCGTCGCCCATCATGATGAAGCTCAGCACGGTGATGGCCAGCGCCATGGACGGGTAGAACAGCACCATCGGGTTGGTCATCAGGTTGACCTGCGCCTGCGAGATGTCGCCGCCCCAGCTGACGGTCGTGGTCGGCAGGCCGACGCCGAGGAAGCTCAGCGTCGCCTCGGACACGATGTAGGAGCCGAGGGACGTGGTGCCGATGACGATGATCGGGGCGAGCGCGTTCGGGATGATGTGGCGGAACAGGTTCCTCATCGGTGTGGAGCCGAGCGCGGTGGACGCGGTGTTGAACTCGAGGTTCTTCGCCTCCATCACCGAGCCGCGGGCGATACGCGCCGTGGACACCCAGCCGAACAGGGCGAGCACGAGCACGACCTTCCAGATGGAGCTGGAGGTGCGGAACATCTGCAGCACGACGATGGCGCCCAGCAGGAACGGGATCGAGTAGAAGATGTCGATGATGCGGCTCAGCAGCGCGTCGACCCAGCCGCCGCAGAAGCCGGCGACGGCGCCGATGAGCGTGCCGATGGCGACGACGATGAGCGTGGTCAGGATGCCCACGGACAGCGAGGTGCGGGTGCCGTACACGGTGCGGGCGAACACGTCGCAGCCCTGGAAGTCGTAGCCGAACGGGTGGCCGGCCTCGGCGGGTTCGAGCGAGTTGTCGAGATCGCAGTAGTTCGGGTCGATCTTCGTGATGACGCCCGGAAACAGGGCGACGAAGACGATGATGACGATGAGCACGCCGGAGACGATGAACAGCGGGTTCTTGCGCAGCGTGCGCCACGCGTCGGCCCACATGCTCGTGGCGGGGGCGGATTCGTCGACCTTGTCGACGGCCTGGAGCGGCGTCTCGTCGATCGGGGCGACGTAGCGCTCCTGGCCGGGCAGCGGCTCGTATGCGGGGGTCTTGGTTTCGTCGGTCATGATGTCCTTTCCTCCCTCGTCACTCGTAGCGGATGCGCGGGTCGAGCGCCGCGTACAGCAGGTCGACGATCAGGTTGCAGATCACGAACACGAGCAGCAGCAGCGTGACGATGGAGACGACGAGGTTGCCTTCGCCCTTGAGGATGCTCTGGTAGGTGAGGAAGCCGACGCCGTGGATGTTGAAGATCTGCTCGGTGATCATGGCGCCGCCCATGAGCGCGCCGAGATCCTGGCCGAGGTAGGTGACGACGGGGATGAGCGAGTTGCGCAGCACGTGGCGCGCCATGACCGCCTTGTTCGACATGCCCTTGGCACGCGCGGTGCGCACGTAGTCCTGGGCGATGTTCGAGGAGATCTCGGAACGGGTGAGACGGATGATGTACGCCATCGAGACCGATCCCAGCACCATCGCCGGGAAGAGCAGTTCGGTGAACGTCGGGTTCGCGCTGGCCGTCACGGGGATGAGGCTCCACTTGACGCCGAGGAAGTACTGGCCGACGAAGCCGGTGACGAACGTCGGCACGGAGATGAGCAGCAGGGAGACGATCAGGATGACCGAGTCGTACCATTTGCCCTTCTTCAGGCCGGAGACGATGCCGAGCACCACGCCGAAGAGCGCCTCGAAGACGAACGCCATGACCGCCAGCTTGATGGTGACGGGGAACGCGCGTCCGATCTCGTCGATGACCGGCTGCCCGGCGAACGTGTTGCCGAAGTCCAGCGTGAACGCGTTCTTCAGGAACAGCAGGTACTGGATGATGAATGGTTTGTCGAGGTTGTATTCGGCGCGGATCTGGGCGGCGACGGCTTCGTTGACCGGCTTGTCGCCGAACATCGCCTTGACCGGATCACCCGGCAGCGCGAAGACGAGCGCATAGACCAGCAGCGTCGCACCGAGAACCACGGGGATCATCTGCAGGATACGTCGCAGAAGATATTTGCCCATCGGTTTCTCCTTGTGTCACGGACCGGTCTCGTCCGCCCCGGCGCGGCATCGTGTCGAGGGCGCGCCAAAGCGCCCGGCCGGTCGCTCAGTACCCCGTAAGTTTACCCCACGGGCCGACACGAATGTTTCACAACGATGAATCGCGGGGAAACGAAAGGGGCGGAACCCGGATGGGTTCCGCCCCTTGTGGTCTCGATCGCGAGGGACCGGATCAGGCGAGCGTCAGGCTCACTTGGTCAGCTCCTCGTAGACCGGCAGGTTCTGCCAGTTCATCTCGAAGCCCTTGACCGTGGTGGCGGCCACGCCGTTGGCGTTGCTGTAGTACAGCGGGATGGCCGGCAGGTCGTTGAGCAGGATCTCCTGCGACTGCTGGTAGATCTTGTTGGCGGCCTCGGTGGACTTGGCGGCGTAGGCCTCGTCCATCAGCTTGTCGAACTCGGCGTTCTTGTAGTCGCCGTCGTTGGAGCCGTTGCCGTCGGCGGCCTTGGAGGAGTACAGCTGGAACAGGTAGTTCTCGGCGGACGGGTAGTCCGGCTGCCAGCCGGTGCGGAAGGCGCCCTTGATCTGGCGGTTGGTGACCGCGTCGCGGAACTCCTGGAAGGTCGGCATCGGGTTGGTGGCCGCGTCGATGCCCAGGTTGTTCTTCAGCTGGTTGACGATGGCGTCGTAGATCGGCTTGGCGCCGCCGTCGGCGTTGTAGGCGAAGGTGAGCTGGCCGTCGTACTTGGAGATGGCGTCGGCCTGGGCCCACAGGTCCTTGGCCTTGGAGGCGTTGAACTCGAGGTTCTCCTCGCCCTTGAGGCTGCCGGAGTAGCCCGGGGTGAGCGGGGAGGTGAAGTCCTTGGCCGGGGTGCCGACGCCGCCGAGGACCTTGTCGACGAGCTGCTGGCGGTTGATGGCCATGGAGATGGCCTGACGACGCAGCTGGCCTTCCTTGGTGTTGGTCTGGAAGTGCTCGAGGTTGGACGGGATGGTGAACGTCTGGGAGACGGAGCCGGCCTTGTTGTAGGCCTGGACCTTCGGGTTCTTCTGGAAGGTCTTGGTGGCGGAGGCCGGGACGGTCTCCATCACGTCGAGGTTGCCGGCCTGGACGTCCGCGTAGGCGGAGTCGTCGTCGGTGTACACCTTGAAGGTGATGCCGTCGTTCTTCGGCACGTCATTGCCCTTGTAGTCGGGGTTCTTGACGAGCTGGATCTCCTTGTTGTGGTCCCACTTGGAGAACTTGTACGGGCCATTGCCGACCGGGGCCTGGCCGAAGGCCTTCGGATCCTTGTAGAAGGACTCCGGCAGCGGGGCGAACGCCAGGTAGCCGACCTTGATCGGGAAGGTGGCGTCCGGCTGGGACATGGCGACGGTGAAGGTGTGGTCGTCGACGACCTTGAGGCCGGAGAGCTGCTCGGTGCCCTTGAGGCTCTTGGCGTCCTGCAGATCGTCGAAGCCCTTGATGGTGGAGAAGAAGGAGGAGCACTTCTGCGCGTTCTTCGCGTTGGCGACGTAGCTCCAGGCCTTGGTGAAGGACTCGGCGGTCACCGGGGTGCCGTCGGTGAACTTCCAGCCGTCCTTGATCTTGATGGTGTACTGGGTGGCGTCGTCGTTCGGGGTGATGGACTCGGCCACTTCGTTGGAGGCGTTGCCCTTGGCGTCGAAGGAGACGAGGCGGGCGAACAGCAGGTCGCCCGGCTTGCCGCCGCCGGTCTCGTTGGTGTTGCCCGGGATCAGCGGGTTCTGCGGCTCGGAGGCGTACGCGGTGATGACGTTGCCCGCGGCGGTGCTGGCGCTGTTCGAAGAGCCGCAGCCGCCCAGCATGGTCGCGACGGCGCACACGGCCGCGGCGATCGCGAAGGCTTTCTTCTTCATATGATTATCTCCTGTTTCATCGGAACGCGGGGGTTCCGCGTCCTGCCAAGCGAAGGGGGCTGGAGGCCGCATGGCCTTCCAACCCCCTTGCCGATCGCGTCCCATTGTGCCGCAGAACGGAGACGTTGTGTTACCGAATTGCGAATATTCGGTGAACGGCCTTGCCGTTTCCTGTCTTATCGCCCTTGGATTCACTGGGAAACGGCTGCATGATCGCCGCTTCCACATTACGGACACAGACGCCCCGACGCTTCTCCCTTCTCCTCCGACGGAGCCGATGCGCACCAACGTACCCGTTCACGCCCTGGGGAACGCCTGCCGGTATCGCGACTTCAATTGTTCGATGGAGACATGCGTGTACCGCTGCGTGGTCTTCAACGAGGAGTGGCCGAGCATCTCCTGGACCTCGCGCAGGTCGGCGCCGCCGTCGAGCAGATGCGTGGCGGCGGAATGGCGCAGCGCGTGTGGGGAGATGTCCGGCACGCCGGCCCTGCGTGACTCCTCGTGCACGACGCCGCGCGCGATGCGCTGGTCGAGACGGCCGCCGCGCGCGCCGAGGAACAGCGCGTCCGCGGCTCCCCCTCGTTCGCGTGGCCCGGAACCATGTCGGCCTGTTCGCTCTTCGCGAACAAGTTGCCGCCCGCCGTCGCGCACGCCGCGTCGCCCTCGCGCCGATGCCGCCGCAAGAACGACCGGACGCCCCCGGCCGATCCATGCCTCCAACGCGTGCGCCGCCGGCAGTCCGAACGGCACGACCCGCTGCTTGTCGCCTTTGCCCATGACCCTGACGGTGCGATTGGTGAAATCCACGTCCCCGAGATCGAGTCCGACGAGTTCGGCCACACGGATGCCGGTCGCATACAGCAGTTCGAGAATCGCCGCGTCGCGCAGACGCATCGCCTCATCAAGCGGGCCGACACTGCTGCCCTTGTCGGAGTCCACTCCCCCGTTCTCGCCATTACCGTCCGATTCACGGTCTTCGCCGCCGCACGAGTCTGCCGGCGTCATACCGTGGGCCCGCGCCTCGACCCCGTCCATGAGACGCTCCGCCTGCGCCTCGGTGAGCACCGCGGGCAGCGTGCCGGGGATCTTCGGCGTCATCAGCATGGCGGCCGGGTCGGTCGCGGTCACGTCGTGCGCATGGGCCCATGCGAAGAACCGTCGCACGGCGACGGTCTTGCGCGCCATGCTGGAGCGCGCGTGCGAGCGCGACTCATGCGCCATCCAGGAACGCAGATCGTCGATCGTCACCTCATTCAAATCCTCGACGCCGCGCAGTTCGAGCACGTGCAGGCACTCCCCCACATCCGCGCCATACGCCTTGAGCGTGTTCGCACTCAACCCGCGGTTCGCTCTCAGATAGTCAAGGAACTCCCGCAACCGGTTATCGAAACGCATCCTGTCCCTTTCGTCCACGACGTTCTCGGATAGACTATAACCGTTCGCGATACTGGGAAACGGATGGGCATCGATGGCACGACATGCGGCAAAACGTAACGGGGAGCAACGGCGCGAGAGGCGGCGCGAAACCGCCGTGGAGGACCTGCGGGAGCATGCCGCACTCCCCTCGCGCGGCGAGGACGTCGTGGCGCGCGCCATCGGCTTGACGAAGACGTATGGCGACGAGGACGCGCGCGTCACCGCCCTCGACCATGTGGACGTGGCGTTCGCGCGCGGCGAGATGACCGCGATTATGGGACCGTCCGGTTCGGGCAAGTCCACGCTCATGCATCTGATGGCGGGACTCGACCGGCCGACCTCCGGCCGCGTGGTGGTCGAGGGGCTGGAGGTCTCGTCGATGAACCAACGGCAGCTGACGAAGCTGAGGCGCGAACAGATCGGCTTCATCTTCCAGTCGTTCAATCTGGTGCCTACGCTGAGCGCCGAGGAGAACATCCTCCTGCCGTTGCAGATCGCGAAACGTCCCATCGACCGCGCGTGGTTCGACAAGGTGGTCGACGTGGTCGGATTGCGCCCGCGCCTCAAGCACCGGCCGAGCCAGCTGTCCGGAGGCCAGCAGCAGCGCGTCGCCTACGCGCGTGCGATCATGGCCAGGCCCTCCGTGATCTTCGCGGACGAGCCGACCGGCAACCTCGACTCGCGTTCCAGCCGAGAGGTGCTCGGATTCCTCAAGGATTCGGTGCGCGCATACGGGCAGACGATCGTCATGGTGACGCACGACCCGCGCGCCGCCTCCTACGCGGATCGCGTGCTCGTGCTCGCCGACGGGCGCATCACACGTGACTTGAAGCATCCGACATACGAGGAGATCCTCGCGGAGTTCGCCGTCGAGGGCGACGAGGCGGAGGCCGCGGCATGATCAGAATCGGACTGCGCGACGCACGTGCGCATCTGCCGCGGTTCGTCATGTCGATCATCGCGATCGCGCTCGGCGTGTCCTTCGTGGTCGGCTCGTTCTGCTTCCGCGAGATGATGAACAACCAGGTCGACCAGATGCTCGGCTCGAACACCGACCACGACGTATACGTGCGCGGCGCCACGCAGAAGAAGGACGACGCGGCGGCAGGCTCCGGCGCGTCCGGCTCGTCGTCGCTCAAGACCTACAACGACATCGACGTGTCGCTTGTCGACGACATCGCCAAGGTGAAGGGCGTGCGGACCGCGGAGGTCACGTATGCGACGAGCGGCACGCTCGTGCTCGTCGCCAAGGACGGCAACGCGGTCTCCACGATGGGTTCGCCGACGATGGGCATCGGACTGGAACGGGGCACATGGCGTTCCGCCCACCTGACCCAAGGCCGTTGGGCGCGCGACCGCCATGAGATCGCCCTGCACGCGTTCGCCGCCGAAACCGCCGGTCTCAAGGTGGGCGACACGACGAAGCTCGTCTACCCGTCCGGCCCGGAGGACGTGAAGGTGGTCGGTGTGTTCGACACCGACGTCTCGCAGGCGGGTGCCGTCATCATCGGGCTCGCGCCGTCGGTGGCCAAGGAGATCAGCCAGGAGCAGAGCGGCGAGATCGGCGTGACCGACCTCATCGGCGTCTACGGGTCCACGAACGGCGGCGCGCCGTTGACCGACGCGCAGCAACGCGACCTCGCCGACCGCATCGGACGCGCCCTGCCGAAAGGTTCCAAGGCGAGGGCCGTCACCGGCGACCAGCTGCGCGACGAATACTCCCAGTCCATCAAGGACCAGTTGGGCTTCATCCAGCCGCTCATCCTCATCTTCGGCATCATCGCGCTGTTCGTCGGCTCGTTCATCATCGCGAACACGTTCTCGATGATCGTACGCGAGTCGATGCGCGGCTACGCGCTGCTGCGCTCGGTGGGAGCCTCCCCCGCGCAGGTGTTCTCCACCGTGGTCGTGCAGGCGCTGCTGCTCGGCCTCATCGGCTCCGGCGCGGGCATCGCGCTCGGCTGGGGCATGGTGCGGCTCATCGTCGCCGGTCTCGCGCAGGCGGGCACGCCGATGACGGGCGCCACGAACCCGAGTCCCACGGACATGCTCATCGGTCTGGCCGTCGGCGTCGCCGTCACGCTCGTCGGCGCGGCGCTGCCCGCCAGACGAGCCGCCACCGCACCGCCCATCCAGGCGATGAACGAGACGGTCAACCCGGAGAAGCCGGTGTGGCCGCGCGGTATCGCCGGCATCGCGATGATCGCGCTCGGCGCCTTGTGCTGGGCGTATTGCGTGGCGATCGCGCGCGCCGGAGACACAGGCTCCCCGACGCCGTTCGCGCCGCTCAACACGCTGGCGGACCGTCTGGGTGCCGACTGGCCGCTCGGCGCGGGCGCGGCGCTCATCGTCGTCGGCGTAATCGTGCTCGCCCCGGCGCTGGTGACGCCGGCGGGCGCGGTGCTCGGATGGCTCCCCGCGCACGTGTTCACCGTGACCGGCAGGCTCGCCACGCGCAATCTGGCCCGGCAGAAGCGCCGCACCGCGAACACGGCGGCTGCCCTGTTCGTCGGCGTCGCGATCGTCAGCTGTCTCGGCGTGGTCGCCTCGTCGGCGAAGGCGTCGGTCGCCGGCATCGTCGACACGGGGCTCAAATCCGATTTCACCGCGATGAGCGCGACCTCCGGACGCATCCCCGACGACGCGGTCACGGCGATCAGGAAGACGAAGGGCGTCGCGTCCGTATCACAGAGCCGCATGCTCATGGGCGTCACCTACGGTTCCGGCGACGACGCGTCGCAGGCGATGACGTTCGCCGAACAGCCGTCCCTGTTCTCCAAGGTGTTCGAGCCCGTCGCCAATGCGGGCGACGCAGACAAGGCGCTCAGGGCGGGCGAGCTCGTCGTCGGTCTTTCCGTCGCGCAGGACAACGGCTGGAAGGTCGGCGACACGGTACGGGTCAACGGCCGGCAGGTCGTCGTCGACGAGGAGGCCACCGCGAAGGCGCAAGCCGACTATCAGGCGAAGGTGCAGGCGCAGGTCGCCGACCTGCAATCGCAGGCGCAACGGCTCGCCGCCTCCGGTGATACCACAGCCGCGCACGAGAAGGCCGCGGAGGCGCAACGCACGGCCGACGACGCGGCGAACGTCGACCCGTCCACGCTGGTACGCACGACGACCACGACCACGCATGTGAAGGTGAAGGTCGGGGCGATCATCGAGAACTCCGTGTACCGCTCGATGGTGCTCGTGAACGATGAGCTCGCCGGACGGCTGAACAACGACAACACGATGTTCACCATCATGCTGTTCATCAACGCCGATTCGCATGCGGATACGGCCACAGTGAAGAAGCGCCTCGTCAAAGCGGTCAAACCGTTTTATGTGATCGCCGTGCAGGACCGCGACGAATTCAAGTCGACGATGTCCACGATGGTCGACCAGATCCTCATCATCCTGTACGCGCTGCTCGCCCTGTCGATCGTCATCGCCGTGTTCGGCATCGTGAACACGCTCGCCCTGAGCGTGTCCGAACGCACGCGCGAGATCGGGCTGCTGCGCGCGATCGGCACGTCGCGCGCGCAGGTGCGCGGCATGCTCGCCATCGAGGCGTCGCTGATCGCCGTGCTCGGCACGCTACTCGGCGTGGGCGTCGGCGTCGCGGCGGGCGCGGTGATCCGCGTCGTCTACGCGTCGAACGGGCTGGAACGTCTGTCGATTCCGTGGGAGCAGCTGGGCGTGTTCCTCGCCGCGTCGATTCTCGTGGGCGTCGTCGCCGCGCTGCCGCCGGCGCGACGCGCGTTGAAGGTGCCGGTGCTCGACGCCGTGGCGACGGACTGAACCGGCGACGGAACGGACGGGCCGGCATGCCGCGCGTGCCGGCCCGTCCGTTCCGTGCGTGGGGTATGTCGGTACGCGCGGCGTGCGCGTGACGCGCGTACAGTGGAATGACCGGATGTCGCGGATGGCCGCGACCGCCGAAACAACGCCGTTTGGGGAGGCATCATGGCATTGCCGAGACAGATTCCGTCAGGCGCACGCGTCGTCGTGCGCGTCATCGAGGGCGTGGACCCGGCCGACGGGCGCACCAAATTCCGCGACTACGTGGGCCACGTGCTCGCGTGGGACGGCACCACGCTGGAGCTCTCGCGCGACGCCGCCGCGAACGGCTCGCGCCCGCAGCAGCATGTGACGATCGACGCGGACACGATCGCCACGTTGAAGCCGGTGCCGGAGCGGCCACGGGTGAGGCCGTAGGGCCGGACGGCCGTGTCGTGAAGCCGCGAAAGCCCAGAATCTAGACGGCGGAACGGATTTCGGCCCGCGCGGCCGCGGGACCGTCGAACGCGATGATGTGCTCGCCGCGCCGCGCGGAGGCGAGCAGCTCGCCCCGCCAGTCTCCGGACGGGTCGATACGCAGCTCGACCGTCTCGTAGGGGTCCGTCCGCGTCGGCGCATCGGCGCCCGACGGCTCCGTGCCCCGCTCCCCCGCGGCCTGTGCGGCGATCGTGCGCTGGACGGCCTTGTAGTCGCGGAACGGCTGACCTTCGGCGAAGAAGCCGAGCATGTCGGTATGCGCCTGACTACTGACGGCGATGTCGCGCAGGTCCCGTTCGTCGTGCAACAGGTTCGCGACGGCGAGCAGCCGGGAAGCCACGTCGCGTAATAGCCGTTCGACGTTCTCGGCGTCCTCTTCGACCATGGCGCGCGTGCGGTCCGGGTCGGTCAGGGCGACGCGCGTCATGTCACGCCAGCTGCCTGCGGCGAGCGCGGCCGCGATGTTGCGGTCGGAGCTGGCGGTGAGCGTGTTGACCATCGCGGTGGCGACGACGTGCGGCATGTGGCTGATGAGCGCGGCCGCCTTGTCGTGTGTGTCGTCGTCGAGGACGATCACGCGGTCGCCGACACCGGCGGTGATGAGCCGTGCGACGGTGAGGAAGCGCCGGTAGTCGGTCGCCTCGTCCACGGTGATCGCCCACAGGGCGTCGTCGTAGAGGCTTGGATCGGCGGCCGTCCAGCCGGACAGTTCGTTGCCGGCCATCGGATGCGCGCCCACGTAGCGCTCCCCAAGTCCCGCGGCCTTCACTTGGTCGCGCACCATGCCCTTGACGCTGCCCACGTCGGTGAGTGTCACGTCGGTGCCGGTCACGGCGGCCTGGTCGAGCAACGGCTTGAGTTCGGCGAGGATCGCGGGCATCGCCTTCAACGGGTTGCACAGCACGATGGTCTCAGGCCGTGCGGCGACGAGGTCGGCGAGCGTGGCGGCGCAGCGTATGCCGGCCCGTTCCGCCTCCGCGTACGGGTGGGGACGGTGGTTCCATGCGACGACCTCGACGCCGCGTTCGATGAGACGCCGCGCGAGCGAGCCGCCGATCAGGCCGAGTCCGATGATGCCGATGGGCCCGGCGGTTCCTGCGGTTCCGGGCGTGCCGGTGTTCGTGACGGTCGTGTCTACCACAGCAGTTCCCTCCTCGTGGTCTCGGTCTGGCGCCAGTCGTCGCTGATGCGCGTCGCGTCGAGATGCACGCCGCCCTGCGGCAGCCGCCACGCCTCGACGGGCGGGTTGGAGCGTTCGCGCCTCGGGTAGACGGCGAGGGTCTTCAGCCAAATGCCGTGCGCGGCGAGCGTCGTGAGCACGTCGCGGAAGCGCGGCTCCCACGGCGCGGCGTCGAGCGTGTCGATGAAGCTGTACGTGCCGTCGTCGCCTTTGATGGGACGCGACATGAAACTGGTCATGTTGAGTCCCGCGTCGCGCAGGATGTCGAGCACGTTGGCGACGACGCCCGGGCCGGTGACGAGCGGGATGAACGTGATGATCGTCTCGAAGTCGGTTTCGCGCGCGCGTGCGCGGTCGTTCGACGCGCGCACGTCGTCACGCCTGCCGAGGACGAGGAAGTCGGTGTGCGCGCCGGCGAAGTCCTGCACGCGTTCGGCGAGCGTGTCGAGACCGTAGAGTTCGCCGCAGATGCGCGGTCCCAGCGCGACGCCGCCCGGTTCGAGGTCGCGGCAGGCGGCCGCGTTCGAGGATGCGGGCGTGGGCGTGAGACGGTGGTCGGCGATGAAGCGCTTGCACTGCGCGAGGCCGTGCGGATGCGCGCTGACGGGAATCGCGGCGGAATCCGAGGCGCCGGCGGTTCCGTCGCGTTCGACGGCGTCGCGCGCGGCGAGGGGATCGTCGCCGCGTCGCGTGAACGCGTCGAATGCGACGTCGACGCGCACGCGCGCGAGACCGGCGACATCGGTCGCGTCGATGAGCGCGTCGAGATTCGGCACGACGTAGCCTTCGACATTGTTCTCCCACGCGATGACGCCCAGACCCCGGCCCGAACGGACGGCCTCCATGATGGCGGGGACGTCGGGCAGGGGGACGAGGTCGAAACCGCCCTCCCCCGCCGTCTCATCCGCGAGCTGCGCGGCCGCCTCCATGGCGGCCTGATGCGTGAACGTGCCTTCCGGCCCGAGATAGAACAGGGTTTCGCGTGTCATAGGACACCACTGTAGCCGCTTCGCGGCGTCATTCCGCCTTGGGTTCGGGAATACGGAACCATGATGCGGGCAGACACAGCATGGCGACCTGCACGAGAACGACGCCGTACAGCCAGATGTAGCCGGCGTGCTGGCTGAAGAACGTGGCCGGCGTGCTGAATCCGGCGACCACGAGCGCGTCGCCTCCCGGACCGGGGACGAGGGCGAGCCCCCATGCCAGGCCGGACGAGACGATGAGATGCAGGGCGAGGCCGGTCACGCCCTGGCGCGCGCGGGCGCAATAGGTCGACAAGGCGACGATGAGGAACGCGAGCACCAGCCCGTAGGGGATGTTCGAGGCCGCGCCCATGCGGTGCGCGAGCGTGCCGACGAACGCCGAGCCGGCGCCCGCGAGCAGCGTGACGACGGTCCGGCCCAGAGGGCCGAACCGGTGCGACCACGGCCGCGCATCGGATGCGGCCGTGGTCTTCACGCCTGTCCTCACGGACGTCACTTGCCCTGCTGGGCGGCGTTCTGGCGGCGCTGCTTGGCGCGCCACTTGTACCAATCCTCGCGGCCGAGGATGATCTTGCGCACGCGGATGGACTCCGGGGTGACCTCGACGCACTCGTCCTCGTTCGCGAAGTCGAGGGACTCCTCGAGGCTCATCTTGATCGGCGGGGTGAGCGTCTCGAGCACGTCGGCGGTGGAGGAGCGCATGTTGGTCATGTGCTTGGCGAGCGTGATGTTCACGTCCAGCTCGTCGGGCTTGTTGTTGACGCCCACGACCTGGCCCTCGTACACCGGGGACTGCGGTTCGACGAAGAAGTTGCCGCGCGCCTGGAGACGCTGCATGGCGTACGGGGTGGCGACGCCCTTGCGGTCGGAGACCATCGAACCGTTCTGGCGGATGGTGATCTGGCCGGCCCACGGCGCGTAGCCGGCGGAGATGGAGGAGGAGATGCCGGTGCCGCGCGTGGCGGAGAGCAGCGCGGTGCGGAAGCCGATGAGACCGCGGGACGGCACGGTGAACTGCAGACGCACCCAGCCGGAGCCGTGGTTGGTCATGCCGTCCATGCGGCCCTTGCGGTCGGCCATGAGCTGGGTAACGGTGCCCATGTACTCCTCGGGCACGTCGATGGTGGTGTTCTCCATCGGCTCGTTGATCACGCCGTCGATCTTCTTGGTGACGACCTGCGGGCGGCCGACGGTCAGCTCGTAGCCTTCGCGGCGCATCTGCTCGGCGAGGACGGCCAGCGCGAGCTCGCCGCGGCCCTGGACCTCCCAGGCGTCCGGACGGTCGGTCGGCAGCACCTTGATGGACACGTTGCCGATGAGTTCGCGGTCGAGACGGTCCTTGATCATGCGGGCGGTGAGCTTGTGGTCCTTGCCCTCGGTGCCGGCCAGCGGGGAGTCGTTGACGCCGAAGGTCATGGAGATGGCCGGGTCGTCGACGTGGATGAGCGGCAGCGGCTTCGGGTCGTTCGGGTCGACGATGGTCTCGCCGATCATGATGTCGTTGACGCCGGCGACGGCGACGATGTCGCCGGGGCCCGCGGACTCGACGGGCTGGCGCTCGAGACCCTGCGTGCGCAGCAGCTCGGCGACGCGGAAGTTTTCGATGGAGCCGTCCACGCGGCTCAGGCCGTAGGTCTTGCCCTTCTCCAGCGTGCCGTTGTAGATGCGCACGAGACCGAGACGGCCGAGGAAGTCGGAGGAGTCGATGTTGGCGACGTGGGCCTGCAGCGGCGCGCCCTCCTCGTACTCCGGGGCGGGGATGTTGGAGATGATGGCCTCGAACAGCGGCTCGAGGTTGTCGTTGTCCGGCAGACCGCCGTTCTCCGGCTGGTTCGCCGAGGCGTAGCCGGCCTTGGCGGCGCAGTAGATGACCGGCATCTCGAGCAGCTGGTCGAGGTCGAGGTCGATGCCCTCGTGCTGCACGTCGTCGGCCAGGCCGAGCAGCAGGTCGGAGGTCTCGCCGACGACCTCATCGATGCGGGCGTCCGGACGGTCGACCTTGTTCACGCACAGGATGACCGGCAGCTTCGCCTCGAGTGCCTTGCGCAGCACGAAACGGGTCTGCGGCAGCGGGCCCTCGGAGGCGTCGACGAGCAGCACGACGCCGTCGACCATGGAGATGCCGCGCTCGACCTCGCCGCCGAAGTCGGCGTGGCCGGGGGTGTCGATGATGTTGAGGGTGATGCCCTCCGGGTGGCCGTACTTGGCGGCCAGCGGGCCGGTGTACTCGACGGCCGTGTTCTTCGCGAGGATGGTGATGCCCTTCTCGCGCTCCAGATCGTTGGAGTCCATCACGCGATCCGGCACTTCCTCACGCTCGTTGAACACGTGGGACTGCTGGAGCATCGCGTTCACCAGCGTGGTCTTGCCGTGGTCGACGTGAGCCACAATCGCCACATTACGGATATCACCGCGAACCGCCATCGAAACCTCTCTTGATTGATTCTGTTTGTTCTTGTCGCGTAACCGCGCGGCGCGGGGCCTGTCCCGCGCGCCGCCCTCTTGACAGTATGGATATATGGATTGGTCCAACCTGTGTGTGCACACAAACCGCACTGATGATAGCCGGAAGGCTTGACCGCGGCGGCGGTCAAGCCTTCCGATGACTGGTCGGGGGCCCGCGGACGGTCCGCAGGCCCCTTGCACGCCCCGTGCGACGCTCAGTCTCCCAGGTCGAGCACGGCCGGCTTGGAGCCGTCGTGCACGAAGTACACGTCGTACCAGGTGAGGAACGTGTAGACGGTCCAGATGCGGCGACGGTCGTCGGTCTTGCCGGCGTAGTTGTCGTCGAGCATCTTCAGGATCGCGTCCTGGTCGAAGAACTCGTTCACGTAGTCGCGCTCGAACACGGAACGCACCAGCTTGTAGTACTTCTCCTCGCGCAGCCACTTCTTGATCGGCACGGGGAAGCCGAGCTTCTCGCGGCTCTTCCACTCCTCGGGCAAGTGGCGGCCGGCGGCCTGACGGAACGCGTACTTGGTGTTCTCGTCGTTGATGAGCCACTTGGTGGGCACCTGTTCGGCGACGCCCATGAGCACCTTGTCGAGCAGCGGCACGCGCAGCTCGAGCGAGTGGGCCATCGTGAGCTTGTCGGCCTTGAGGAGGATGTCGCCGGGCATCCACTGGTGCATGTCGAGGTACTGCTTCTTCTTGAGCTCGCTCAGTCCCTTGCCTTCGATGCGCGCGTAGGTCTTGTCGACGATGCTCTGCACGCTGGGCGCCTTGCGGTACTCGGGCTTGAGGATGCGGTCCGACTCGGACTCCTCGAACACGCGGGCCTGTCCGATGAAGCTCTCCTCGGCGGGCGCGAGATTCGCGTACAGGTGCCACGCGCCGTGGAAGGTCTTGCCCTTGCACCATCGGGCGATGGCGTGGCGCGCGCCGGCGGGCAGATGGGTGAGCCAGCGGGTGACGACCTTGATGACCTTCGACTTCGTGTGCACGCCGTAGTCGATGTAGCCGCCGAACAGCTCGTCGGCGCCCTCGCCGGAGAGCACGACCTTGACGTCGTGCGCGGCGAGCTTGGAGAGGAAGAACAGCGGCACGCAGCTCGGGTTGGAGTCGGGCTCGTCGAGATGCCACTGGATCTGCGGGAAGGCGCTGAACGCCTCCTCGTCGGTCAGGGCCTCGGCCGTGTTGTTGAGCTTGAGGATCTCGGCGAGCTCGCCGGCCTGCTGGCTCTCGTTGTAGGTGCCTTTGCCGAAGCCGATCGAATACGTGTGCTGCGGGCGGGCGACGGCGGCCACGTAGCTGGAGTCCACGCCGGAGGAGAGGAACGAGCCGACCTCCACGTCGGCGATCTGGTGGGCCTTGACGGAGCCGACGACCGTGTCGTCGATGGTGTCGACGAGATGGTCGAGCGTCACGTCGGACTCGCGGAAGCGCTCGTCGTAGTAGCGGTGGATGTCCATCTTCCCGTCGCGGTAGGTGAAGTAGTGGCCTTCGGGCAGCTTGAACACCCCCTTGAAGAAGGTCTCGGCGAACGGCGGGTACTGGAAGGTCATGTACGGCTTGAGCGCCTCGCGGTTGAGCTCCTTGACGAAGTCGGGGTGCTGCAGCAGGCTCTTGATCTCGGAGGCGTACATGAACGTGCCGTTCATCTTCGCGTAGTAGAAGGGCTTGATGCCGAAGTGGTCGCGCGCGCCGAACAGCTCCTTCTTCGTCTTGTCCCAGATCACGAAGGTGAACATGCCGCGAATCCTCTGCAGCAGGTCGACGCCCCACTCCTCGTAGCCGTGCAGCAGCACCTCGGTGTCGGATTCGGTGGTGAACGTGTGGCCGGCCTCGATGAGTTGGACGCGCAGCGGCCGGTAGTTGTAGATCTCGCCGTTGAACGTGATGACGAGGTTGCCGTCCTCGTTGTAGATCGGCTGCTGGCCGCCGCCGAGGTCGATGATGCTCAGACGACGGTGGCCGAGCGCCACGTGCTCGTCCACGTACTTGCCTTCCGAATCGGGGCCGCGATGGGCGATGATGTCGGTCATCCGCTTGATGACCGGGCACTTGACGTCGATCGGGTCGTCGTTGACGAATCCGGCGATTCCGCACATAAGATATTTCCATCTCCTCGGGGTTGGCTCAATGGGCAATACCCTACCAACGCGATGTGACGGTCCTGTGCATCACCGCCGGCGCGGTCATCGCCTGCGAAGTTACCGGCGGCGAAGCTCCGACGACTGAGCCGTATAGCGGAAAGCCCGGTGGGCTTTCCGTAGGCGAAGTGAGCAGCTTGCTGCGAAGTTACCGGCGGCGAAGCTCCGCCGGTAATACGAAGTGCATCGTCTCCTTGGTGGTCTCCACCGATTCGACGTCCGTGTATCCGCGTTCGCGCAGCGCGGCGATCACGCCGTCCACGTACTCCTCGGGCACGGACGCGCCGGAGGAGACGCCGACCGCCTCGACGCCCTCGAACCATGCGGAGTCGAGGTCGCCGGCGTCGTCGACCCGGTGGGCGCGGCCGCGCTCCCCCAATCCCTCCTGCGCGACCTCGACGAGGCGCACGGAGTTCGACGAGTTCGCGGATCCCACGATCACGACGCATCCGGAGCGTTCGGCGACGAGCTTGACGGCGGCCTGACGGTTGGAGGTCGCATAGCAGATGTCCGAGCTGGGCGGCATCTCGATCCACGGGAACCGCGCCTTCAGGGCGGCGATCGTGCCGGCCGTCTCGTCGACGCTCAGCGTGGTCTGGCTCAGGAGCACGAGCTTCGTGTCCGGCGCGAAGTCGAGTCCCTCGACGTCGCGCTCATGCTCGATCAGATGCACGTGCTCCGGCGCCTCCCCCACGACGCCGACCGCCTCGTCGTGCCCCTTGTGACCGATGTAGACGATCTCGTAGCCGGAACGGGCGAAGCGCAGCACCTCGCGGTGCACCTTGGCGACGAGCGGGCAGGTGGCGTCCACCACGTTGAGCCCGCGCGCCTTCGCCTCCACCTTGACGGCGGGCGACACGCCGTGAGCGGAGAACACGACCGGCACGCCCGCCGCGGCCGCTCCGTCGGGGATCTCGCCCAGCTCCTCGACGAACACGGCGCCCTGCGAGGCGAGATCCTCGACCACGTGCTTGTTGTGCACGATCTGACGGCGCACGTACACGGGCGGCAGATCCGTCCCCGGCGCGGCGTGCGAGCCCTTGAGGATCGTGCGCACGGTGAGGATCGCCCGGTCCACGCCGGCGCAGAATCCGCGCGGATCGGCCAATACGATGCGTTTCGCCATGGGTATCAGGGACCTTTCTCGATCGTCTCGGGCATCGGCGCGCCCCGCGCCGCAATCGTTACGCATGCACTCTACCGCACCGCCGGCGACCTGCGACGCGCGATTCGCGGGAGACGCACGGGCGCGTGACGTGAAAATAACGCTAGACTGGACGTGTTAGCGATAACGCACGTTGTCGCGCACACCGCAAACAACTTCATATTCACTCTGGAGTGAGATATATGGCCAAGAACCTTCCCCCGCGCACGGGGCAGCAGTACACGATCACCCACGGCGACTACAAGGCCGTCATCACCGAACTGGGCGCGACGATGCGCGAAGTCACCTACAAGGGCAGGAACGTGATCGTCCCGCTCGGACCGGACGACCCCGTCACCTGCTGCCACGGCCAGCTGCTCGTGCCGTTCCCGAACCGCATCGAAGGCGGCGTCTACACCTTCGAAGGCAAGACCTACGAATTGCCGATCGACGAGCACGACAGGAACACCGCCATCCACGGCTACGGCTACCGCTCCTTCTGGAAGCTGGAGACCCTCACCGAGAACTCCGTCACCCAGTCCTGGCGCGTGCCGTTCCTGCTCGGCTACCCGTTCGACGTGACCGTCACCGCGACGCACGAGCTCACCGACGACGGCCTGAAGGTCACCGTCGAGGCCGCCAACAACGGCGACGTCGACGCCCCGTGGGCGCTCGCCATCCACCCGTGGCTCGACAACGGCTTCAACGGCTACGGCGACGAGATCGACGGCCACAACGCGCAGTGCACGCTCACCGTGCCGGCGCGCACGCACGTCACCGTCGACGAGAACCTCATCCCGACCGGCACCGAACCGGTGGACGGCACGAAGTACGACTTCCGCGAGCCGCGTCTGATCACCGAGCAGCCGTACGACGACGCGTGGACGGACGTCGAGCACGCCGCCGACGGCACCACGACCGCCGTGTTCCACCGCCCGGACGGCCTGACCGTCCACGTGGGCGGCGACGAGACGGTCACCTCGTTCCAGGTGTGCACCGGCACCGGCTTCCCGGCGTCCAAGCATCCGGCGGGCACCGCGGTCGAGCCGCAGACCGCCTACGCGAACGCGTTCAACACCGGCAAGGACCTCATCGCGATCAAGCCGGGCGAGTCCAGCGTGACGAAGCTGTTCATCAAGGCCGAGATCGACTGACGCCATCTCGCCACGGTACGCGCCGCGAACCGCGTTTCCGGCTCCCGTCCGAAACGCGGTTTGCGGCGCGTCCGCGTCCTGTGGCATAATGCCGAAGGCTTATTTATCTTTCCAGTAAAGGAGTCCATCATGGGCATGCGCGGACGTAAGCGCAAGGATCGTCGTAAGAAGGCCGCCAACCACGGCAAGCGCCCCAACGCCTGATTCTTGTCTGTTCAAGACGCGGAAAACCCGCCTGAGCCTCACGGCCCGGCGGGTTTTCTCATATCCGCGTCTTCGTTCGGCTCCCTCTGACGAGGGAGCTGTCGGCGAAGCCGACTGAGGGAGAGATATCGCGAACGAAGTCCCACATGCCCCGCGCGAGGCACCCGCTCACTGTTCGCAGCAGTGGTCGAGGCATGCCTTGAGTCTCGCCTTGAGACATTCCGGCGCCGATTCGGGCCGCAGATAGGCACGCAACGCGGCGATCATCGCCTGCTCCCGCTCGGAGCAGCAGGTCGCGGGGTCGAAGCACTCCCCCACATCGCCCATGTCACGACCGGCATCGGCCGCGGAATCCACGTCGACGACGCGCGTCTCGGTGATGCGCACCTCGGTATGGCTGACGACGCCATCCGCCGACGTGCGGGTGACGGCGATGCGACGCACATGCTCCACCGGCATCTGGCTCATCGCGTCTCCTTTCCCTGTGCGGATTCCCGCCTGACGGTTCCATTATCGCCGGAAACGCGTGAACCGGCACGCCCCCGCCCCGACTTCGCCGAGGGTGAACCGGAGCCGGAGGACGGCTTAGCCGGCAGCTGCGACCCGTACCCGTGTTCGCGCGCGTAGGACGCGAGCTCGTGCTTGAGCTGGGTGCGCGCGCGGTTGAGCCGGCTCATCACCGTGCCGATGGCGACGCCCTGCTCCTCAGCGACCTGCCGGTACGTCTTGCCGTCGATCGCCGTGTCGATGAACACCTGCCGCCGTTCGGGAGACAGCTTCGCCAGCGCCTGCATGATCTCCTCGGGCGCGAACGCGTCCAGATACTCGTCCTCCGCGGATTTGAGCCCGTCCGAGGAATGTTCGGACGCCTCGTACAGGTCCCAGTCGTCGTATTCGCCGCTCGTATCGTTCGCCCGCTGCGGGCGCCGCTTCGCCTTCGCGTACTGGTTGAAGTAGGCGTTGCGTTCGATGGTCGTCATCCACGCCTCGAAGTTCGTCCCCGGCGTGAACGAATCGAACGCCTTGAACCCCTTCTCGAAGGTGTCCTGCACGAGATCCTGCGCATCGTCCGGATCGTTGGTCAGGCGCATCGCCCGCCGGTAGAGCGCGTCGAGCGCGGGCATGGCGAGCTTCTCGAAGCGCGCGCGGCGCTGAGCCATCGTCTCTTTCGTCTCGCTGGTCACGATTGCCCATTGTAATCGCCGCAGGCCGCGTATCCGGGCATATCCGGCGGTAGAATCCAAGCAACCTCCCAGTCGACGTTGAGATTCGTCGCCCACAGTAGAGCCGTCCGAACGGGAGGCACGGGCCTTCCGACCGTACAGGAACGTACGGCCGCTACGACCGACACGATCGGCGGGCACGGCCCCGCCACGAAAGGAAGCGACACCGATGGCACTGACCCTCAACTCCGCCGCCGCACTGCTCGAACGCCACCATCTGCTGCGCGAGGTGATCCACGGCGGACGATGGTCGAGGACGGCCGCGGCGCTGCCCGGCGCGGACGAACCGTTCGCCTCGCTCACCTACGACACCCGCAAGGTCGCCCCCGGCTCGATGCTCGTATGCAAGGGCCGATTCCGCCCCGAATTCCTCGACGGCTGCGACGACCGCGGTCTCGCCGGCTACGTCGCCGAAACCGACATGTCCGCCCACACCGCCGCACCCGGACTGATCGTCGACGACGCGCGCAAGGCGCTGAGCCTGCTCGCCGCCGAATTCTACGGACGCCCGCAGGACCAACTCACCCTGATCGGCATCACCGGCACCAAAGGCAAGACCACCACCGCGTACTTCACGCAGGCCGTGCTCAACACCCACTCCGACGGCCGCTGCGCCCTGTTCTCCTCGGTGGACAACTGCCTCGACGGCCACACCTACGTCGAATCCGATCTGACCACGCCCGAATCGCTCGACGCCTTCCGGATGATGCGCGAGGCCGTCGACAACGGCATGAAATACCTCGTCATGGAGGTCAGCTCGCAGGCGTACAAGGTAAACCGCGTCTACGGACTCACCTTCGACGTCGGCGCCTTCCTCAACATCTCCCCCGACCACATCAGCGACATCGAGCACCCCTCGCTCGAGGATTATCTGCGCTGCAAACGCCTCATCGTGGACAACAGCCGCGCGCTGGTGCTCAACGCGCGGACCAACCACGCCGACCTGCTGCGCGAGGACGCGGCCACCGCCGGCGTGCCCGTGACCGAATTCGCGCTGCTGGACGCCGCACCCGCCGACGACGACGCGCCCGCCACGGCCGTCGCGTGGCCGACCGGCGACGGCCACGACGCCTACGCGATGCGCCTCGACAGCCACGACCTCGGCGGCTACCGGCTGGCGCTCGCCGGCGATTTCAACTATGAGAACGCGCTGGCCGCCGTGGCCATCGCGCATGCGGCGGGCGTGCCGGCCGACGAGGCGGGCGCGCTGCACGCGATGGAGCCGACGCGCGTATCCGGCCGCATGGAGCATTTCCGCGACGCGGCGAGCGACACCGACATCATCGTCGACTACGCGCACAACCACGTCTCCGTCAAGGCGCTGCTCGACTTCGTCGACGCTCGCTACGCCGGCCGCGATCCGATCGTCACGCTGGTGGCCGGTTCGGCGGGGGACAAGGCGTTCGACCGCCGCCGGGAGATCGTCGAGGCGGCGCAGGACCGCATCGCGCGTTTCGTGTTCACCGCGGAGGACACCGACACCGAACCATTCGAGGACATCTGCCGCGACATGCGCTCCCACGTGACCAACCCGCGCGTCGCCGCCGCGACGATCATCGACCGCACCGCCGCCATCGCCGACGCGTTGGACGAGGCGCGTGCGCACCCGGAACGCGTGGACGTGGTGCTCGTCATCGGCAAAGGCGACGAACGCTGGATCAAGGACCGCAACAGGCACGTGCCGTACGAGGGCGACGACCGGGTGGTCGAACGGCTGCTTGCGGCGAAGTGAGACGCCGGTGGAGTAGTATCGTGCGATGATGCCGGGGAGACCCGCATCGCCACTCGATACTAGGGAGAGAACCATATGCCCACCACGACTTCGCCGTTGAGCCTCGCCGCCGCGGCCAAGCTGCTGGATAACCATCATCTGCTTCGCGAGATCGTCGCCGGGAACCATTGGACGATGGACGCCTCGACGATTCCCGGCGCGAGCGATCCGATTCCGTCCATCACCTACGACACCCGCAAGGTGGCGGACGGCGCGCTGCTGTTCATCAAGGGACGGTTCAAGCCCGAGTTCCTCGACGGCATCGACGGGCGCGGCCTCGGCGCCTACGTGGCCGAGACCCCCTACACGGACCGCACGAAGGCCCCGGGCCTCATCGTCGAGGATGTGCACAAGGCGATGAGTCTGCTGTCGGCCGAATTCTACGGACGCCCGCAGGACGAGCTCACCCTGATCGGCATCACCGGCACCAAAGGCAAGACCACCACCGACTACTTCACGCACGCGATCCTCAACGAATACTCGCATGGCCACGCGGCGATGATGAGCTCGCTCACCTGCTGCCTCGACGGGCGTACGTGGACGCCGTCCAAGCTCACGACGCCCGAATCGCTCGACGCGTTCCGGATGATGCGCGAGGCCGTCGACAACGGCATGAAATACCTCGTCATGGAGGTCAGCTCGCAGGCGTACAAGGTGAACCGCGTCTACGGACTCACCTTCGACGTCGGCGCCTTCCTCAACATCTCCCCCGACCACATCAGCCCGATCGAACACCCCACGTTCGAGGATTATCTCCACTGCAAGCGCCGCATCATCGCGAACTCGCGCACGCTCGTGCTCGGCGCCGACTGCGACCACGCCGACCTGCTGCGCGAGGACGCGCGGCGCGCCGGCGTGACGGTCACGACGTTCGCGCTCGACGACCCGGCGACCGGACACACGACGCCCGCCGACGTGACGATCGCCGTGGACCCGTCGCGCAAGACCGGCATCCGCGTGACGTGCGGCGGCACGACCGTCGCGCTCGAGCTCGACATGCTTGGCGAATTCAACTTCCTCAACGCGGGCACCGCGATGACGCTGGCGATGAAGGCCGGCGTGCCGTTCGACGACCCGGCGATGCGCGCCGTCGAACGCGTGCAGGTGCCGGGACGCATGGAACGCTTCACCGAAGGCGAGAACCTGCACGTGTACGTGGACTACGCGCACAACTACATCTCCACCAAGTCGGTCGTCGATGAGGTGCTGCGCGTGTACGGCGAACGGGACCCGCGCATCACGCTCGTCGCCGGATCGACCGGCGGCAAAGCCATCGACCGCCGCGAGGGCATCGTCAAGGGCGCGCTGGGACGCGCCAAGTCGTTCATCCTCACCACCGACGATCCGAACTTCGAGGACCCGCGCGCGATCGCCGAGGAGATGGCCTCCCACGTGACCGACCCGGACGCGACGGCGAAGGTGATCGTCGACCGCGAGCAGGCGATCGGGACGGCCATCGACGAGGCCCGCGCCGACGCGCGCGAGCACGGGAGGCTTAACATCGTGCTCGTCATCGGCAAGGGCCACGAGACGCGCAACATCATCGACGGCAGGCCGGTGGCGTGGCCGGGCGACGCGAACGTCGTGCGGCGCGCGCTCGAACGGCATGCGCAGGGAGTAAGGTGAGCAACCATGACCCGATTCCAACCGATTCTGCTTGGTAGCGACATCAACGTGTACGGCATGGCCCGCGCGTTCCACGAGGAGTACGGCATCGTCTCCGACGCGTACGCGTACTTCCAGCTGAGCCCCACCAAGTTCAGCAAGATCGTCAACGTGCACATCGTGCCCGACTTCGACAACTTCGTGACGTTCCGCGACTTCATGCTCGACCTCGGCCGGCGCATGAAGGCCGAGGACCCGGACCGCGCGCTGCTGCTCATCCCCTGCGGCGACGTGTACGCGAACCTGCTGAGCCAGTGCGGCGACGACCTGAGGAAGTACTTCGTCTACAACACGCTCGACATCCGCCTGTCGCGCGAGCTCGCCTACAAGGCCACGTTCTACAAGCTGTGCGAAAAGTACGACCTGCCGCATCCGAAGACGAAGACCGTGACCGCCGAGGACGTGAGGCTCGGCGCGTACAAGGACCTGCCGTTCTCCTACCCGGTGGCCATGAAGCCCGCCAACTCGGTCGAATGGCTCGACATCGACTTCGAGGGCCGCCGTAAGGCGTACATCTTCGAGCGCCCCGAGGAGCTGGACGTGATGATCCGCCGCGCCTACGACGCCGGCTACAAGTCCGAGATGATCATCCAGGACTTCATCCCCGGCGACGACTCGCGCATGCGCGTGCTCAACGCCTACGTGGACCACCACCACCGCGTGCGCATGATGTTCCTCGGCCACCCGCTGCTCGAGGACCCCTCCCCCGTGGCCGCCGGCAACTACGCGGCCATCATCCCCGACTTCAACCAGGGCGTGTTCGACCGCATCAAGGCATTCCTGGAGGACATCGGCTACGAGGGCGTCGCGAACTTCGACATGAAGTACGACGAGCGCGACGGCGAGTACAAACTGTTCGAAATCAACCTGCGCCAGGGCCGTTCCAGCTACTTCGTCACGCTCAACGGCTTCAACCTGGCGAAGTATTTCGTCGACGACCTCGTCGAGGACACGCCGTTCGACGGGAACACCGTGTTCGGCCGCGGCTCGAAGCTGTGGCTGGAGATTCCGCGCTCCATCTTCACCGACTACGTCGCCGAAGGCGAAGACAAGACGCGCGGCATGGCCATGCTCAAATCCGGGGACTGGGGCACCACGCTCGAGTACGCGAAGGACATGAACCCGCTGCGCTGGCTGATGATCCGCCACATGTTCTCGATCTACAAGAAGAGCTACGCCAAGTACTTCCGGCAGAAGGGCGCATTGAAGTGAGAAGACCGTTCTTCGCCGTGCTGGGCGGCATGGGTTCGCTGGCCACGGAAAGCTACGTGCGTCTCGTCAACGAGGGCACGCACGCGCATTGCGACCAAGAGTATCTCGACTACGTCGTGTTCAACGACGCCGCCGTGCCGGACCGCACCGCGTTCATCACCGGCCAGTCGGACGACGACCCGTTCCCGGTAATCGCCGACGACATCGAGAAGGCGACCGCGATGGGCGCAAGCTTCATCGTGCTCACCTGCAACACGGCCCACTACTTCTACGACCATTTCCAAGCGCTCACCGACGTGCCGATCCTGCACATGCCGCGTGGCGCGGTCGCACGCCTCTCCTCGCTGTATCCGCACGCGCCGTCAGGCACGTGCGAGCGCGTCGGCTTCCTCGGCACGCTCGGATCGCGCGCCGCAGGCGTGTACCGTCAGGCCGTCGAGGAGGCGGGCTACACGTTCGTCGAGCCGGACGACGCGCTGCAGGAGCGCATCACATCGCTTATCTACGACGATGTGAAGGGTGCCGGCGGGCTGAACCTGGAACGCTACGAGTCGGTGCTGCGCGACATGCTCGACCCGTCCGGCCCGGTGCGCGCCGACGCATTGATTCTCGGCTGCACCGAGCTTTCCGTACTCAACGAGGCGTTTCCGATGCCGCAGCTGCCGCTCGTGGATGCGCAGGCCGTGCTCGTGGACGACACGATCGCCCGCGCCAAGGCGTTGCGCGAATCACGCAGGGCGTGAGCCCCCGTCCGTCCGACGGCATGACGAACCCCCTCCATCCGATGGGTGGAGGGGGTTCGTCATCTCCGCTCAGTCGGTGACGGCGTTACCACCGTCGAGCTTCTGACTCACCACGGCGGTGACGCCGTCGGCACGCATCGTCACGCCGTAGAGCGCGTCCGCGATCGACATCGTGCGCTGCTGATGCGTGATGACGATGAGCTGGGCGTGCTCGCGCAGATCGCCCAGCGCGTCCAGCAGACGTGTGAGGTTCACGTCGTCCAACGCGGCCTCCACCTCGTCCATCACGTAGAACGGGCTGGGACGTGCGGTGAAGATCGCGAACAACAGCGCCAGTGCGGTCAACGAACGTTCGCCGCCGGACAGGAGGCTCAGCTGCCGCACGCGCTTGCCGGCGGGACTCGCCTCGACGACCACGCCCGTGGAGAGCAGATCGTTCGGATTCTCCAGACGCAGACGCCCGGTGCCGCCGGGGAACAACGTCGCGAACACCTGCTCGAACGCCTTCGCGGTATCCTCGAACGCATCGCGGAACACATCGACCATCGTCGTATCCAGCTCACGGATGAGCCGCATGAGGTCGTCGCGCGAACGCGCCACGTCGTTGCGCTGATCGTTCAGATACCGGTTGCGCTCCTCCAACGCCTCATACTCCTCGGTGGCGAGCGGATTCACCTTGCCGAGCTTGGCGAGGTCACGCTTCGCCTTGTCGAGGCGACGCTCCTGCTCCTCGCGCACGTACGGCACGGTACGGAAGGCCTCGGGATTCCCGGCGTCGGCTGCGGCCGTGTCGTCGGCGGTGGGCGTGCCGTCGCCGGTCGATGCTGTCGGCGCCGATGCACCGTCGGCCGGCAGCGGTCGTCCGTGCTCGTCAAGCACCGGCACCGGCTTGTCCGGACCGTATCCGTCGACGAGTTCCGTGACCGTCATGCCGAGCTCTTCGTCGGCCCTGCGTTCAACCTGCGCGTATTCGCCCGTATACCGTTCACGATCCACATCGAGCGCATGCTCACGCTGTGCGAGGCCTCCGACCTTCGGTTCGATTCTGTTGCGGCGTTCGCGCAGGTCACGCAGCTCCTCGTTGCGTCCCGCGGCCACCGCCCTGAGTTCGTCGCGCTCGGCGACGACCTTCGCGATCGCCTGTTCCGCCTTCCGCGCGGCTTCGGAGGCCTTCTGCGCCAGTATCCGGGCACGGGCTGCGCGTTCACGGCGTTCCGCGGCAAGCCTGTCGAGCCGTTCACGACGCTTGCGCGCCTCCTGCGCCTGCGTATGCAGCAGCGCCGACTGACGTTGCAACGATTCGGCTTTACGCTGTATCTCGGTCCATGCAATCTTCGCGGCGGTCTCCCGGTCACGGGCCGCGGCAAGCGTCTCCTCGAGCTGTTGCGCGCGTCGGGCGAGACCGTCCGCGTCCGGCCGGCCTGAATCGCCGGCCATGTCCGTATCGAGGGCGGCATGCAGGTCGGCGAGACGGGCGCGATGGTTCTCCCGTTCCTCGCCCGCGGCCGCGATTTGGCCGTCGAGTCGTTCGATCTCACGGGTGATGCCGTCGAGACTCGTCTGGACGTCACGCGTCTCCCGCTGCGTCTGCTCGGCTTTGAGCCGCATCTCGATGCGACGCCGGTTTTCGGCGTCGACGTTCGCCGTCGCCTGCGCGAACGCGGTGCGGGCCTGCGACACCTTGGATTCCAGTTGCTCGAGTCGTGTGGCGAGTTCCTTCGCCCGATGCAGGGCCTTGTCGCGGCGCGCGGCAAGCGACAGGTCGCTTTGCGCCAATCCGGCTCCGCCCGACGCGGCGATGCCGGCGACCATCACGTCGCCGGCGCGCGTCACGACGCGCGACGCCGCACCGTCGGCGATGATGCGACGTGCGTCCTCGAGCCGGTCGGCCGCCATCGTATCGGCGAGCAGCTCCCGCACCACGCGCGCGACGCGTTCGGCGAGCGCGGGATCCGCGGCATCAGGATTCGCGGCGACAAGCGAGGCGAGCGCTGTCAGGCCGGTGGCGGCGATCACGTTGTGGGATTCCGCAGTATCGGCTTCCCCGATGCCGACCAGTGTGCGCGGCGTGGACTGATCTGCCGGAGTGTCCGCAACGGCCGGATCGTCCGGAACGGCCGCGCCCGCGTTGATGACCGAGGCCTTGCCGATTCGGCGTTCGCGGGCGACACGCAGCACGGCGAGCATGGCCGTATCGTCGGGGACGACGAGTGCGCCTGCATATTCGGCGAGCGCGTGCGCGACCGCCTCCTCCCAACCGTCGGCCACGTGGATGAGTTCGGCGAGACGTCCCAGCACCGTCACGGATGGATCGGATGTGAGCGAACCGGCATCGCCGCGGGATTCGAGTGTGTCCTTCAACGCCTCGGATTTGGCGTCGAGCGAGATGATCGAGGATTGGAGGTCCCGCTGTTCGGCGAGCAGCGCATCCAAGGCGTCGCGGCGTTCGGCGAGCAGAGCGCGTGCCTCGTCCAAGGCGGCAGTGCCGTCGCCGCTGTCGGCCGCGGTCTGCTCGTGCAACTGTGCGAGCCGCGTGCGCGCGTCATGCTGTCGGGCGAGCAGGGATTCGCGTTGCGCCGCGAGGTCTCTGCCGCGCCCCTCCCCCAGCTCGACGGCGGTCTCTTCGCGCGCGATGAGCTCGCGCAGGCGTGCGGCGCGGGCATCGCGTTCACGGCTGGCACGGTCGACCTCGGCGATCGTCCGTCGCAGGTCGGCGAGACGCCGTTCGTCCGCGGAACGGGTTTCGGTGGCCTGATCGAGTGCGTTCCGCGCATCCTGTTGCGCGTGCCGTGCTTCGGCGGCCTGTCCGTCGAGTTCCACGGCGCGATGGTCGAGGATGTCCGGGTCGTCGCCGCGTTCCGACGCGACGGCCGCGGACAGCGTGCGTCCGCGTTCGTCGGCGAGGGCCGCGAGCGAGGAGAATCGTTCCTTCAACTGCGTCAGTTCATGCCAGGAACGGTCGAGACGTTCGATGGCGGGATCGGCTTCGCCGGCCTGCGCCTCCACTTGTTCGATGCGCACTTTGACCTGTGCGAGTTCGCGGCGCAATCCGGTGAGATCGCCGCGGACCGCCGCCAGCTCCTCGTGCGCCCGGTCGCGCCGACGCATCGCCTTGACCGCGTCCTCCGCGTAGAGACGTGATTGGGCATCGCGCAGCGTGACCTTGATCGCGTCGGCGCGTCGTGAGACGCGGGCCTGGCGGCCGAGCGGGCCGAGCTGACGGTGGATCTCGCCGAGCAGATCGTCGAGCCGTTTGAGGTTCGCGTCCGTGTTGGCGAGTTTGCGCAGCGCACGCTCCTTGCGTTTGCGGTGTTTGAGGACGCCGGCCGCCTCCTCGATGAACGCGCGGTGCCCGGCAGGATCGGCCCGGAGGATCTGGTCGAGCCGTCCCTGGCCGACGATCACGTGCATCTGCTGGCCAAGACCGGTATCGGAGAGCAGTTCCTGGATGTCGAGCAGACGACATGGCGAGCCGTTGATCGCGTATTCGGAGCCGCCGTTGCGGAAGATCGTGCGCGAGATCGTGACTTCCGTATAGTCGATGTCGAGCGCATGGTCGGTGTTGTCGATGGTGAGGCTCACCTGTGCGCGGCCGAGCGCGGGGCGGGAGGACGTGCCCGCGAAGATCACATCCTCCATCGATGTGCCCCTGAGGTTGCGGGCACCCTGCTCGCCCATCACCCAGGTGAGCGCGTCGACGATGTTCGACTTGCCGGAGCCGTTCGGGCCGACCACGGCGGTGATGCCGGGCTCGAAACGCAGCGTGGTCGCCGAGGCGAACGATTTGAAGCCGCGCAGCGTCAGTTCCTTGAGATACACGCCTGGAATTCCCCTGTACTCGTCACTCGTACTCACCGGCGGAAGGCTCGTGAGAAGCCCCATGTTCGTCTTCGCCACCGAACAGGCCCCCGAGCACGTCGTCGGCGGCGTCGGCATCGGCGTCGGCATCGGCGTCAATATCGGAGTCGTCGGGTTCGACGACTGGCTGGTGGATGCTCATCGCCTTGGCCATGACCGGACTCGCATGCTCTTCGAGCATCTCGCGCGCGTCACCGGCAGTGACGAAGCTGCCGCAGATGAGTACGCCGTGGCCGTAGCCGACGCCCAGTTCGTCCGCTTCGTCGACCATGTTGACGGCGGTCTGGATCGCGTCCGGCAGTTCCGGCTCCTTGACGACGCGGTCACGGCCGAACACCTCGACGGCGATCTTCTCCAGATCGTCGGCGGACATGACGCGGTCGCGCCACGAGTTCTCGGTGACGACGACCTGGCTCAGAACCGGTTCGAGCACGCCGAGATACTCCTCGACCTGCTTGTCCTCCATCATGGCGATCACGCCGACGAGCTGTTCGAAGTGGTAGTTCTCCTCGATGGCGGCACGCAAGGATTCGGCGGCGTTCACGTTGTGGCCGCCGTCGACGATGATGGTCGGCGAAGTACGGATCTGTTCGATACGGCCGGGGATCCTCACGCTGGAAAGCGCCTCGGCGACGATGTCGCCGTCCAGGGCGCCGGAGACGGGGATCACGGCCTCGCATGCGGCGAGCGCGGAAAGCGCGTTGTGCGCCTGATGCTCGCCGAACTTGGCGATCGGCACCTCCGTGTACGTGCCGAGCGGCGTGGACAGGGTGGCGACCTGGCCGCCGACGGCGGGCATGCGGTTGACGACCTCCATCTCGTAGCCGTCGCGCACGAGCTTCGCATGGTTGCGTTCGGCGGCCGCCTCGATGATCGGCATGACCTCCTCCGCATGCGGCTGCGGCCCGATGACGGCAGTGCAGCCGGGCTTGATGATGCCGGCCTTCTCGGTGGCGATCTGTTCGACGGTGTTTCCCAGCCACTTCATGTGATCCATGTCGACGGGGCCGATGATCGCGGCATCCGCGTCGAGCACGTTGGTGGCGTCCCAGGCGCCGCCCATGCCGACCTCCACGATGGCCACGTCGACCGGCGCATCGGCGAACTTCCAGATGGCCATGGCGGTGAGCACTTCGAAGAAGCTCATGCGCGGCTTGCCCTGCTCCTCCATTTTCCGGTCGACGAGCGCGACGAGGTCCCTAATCTGGTCCCAGGCGTCGATGAAGTCGTCGTCGGAGAGCTGCTGGCCGTCGATGGCGATGCGCTCGTTGATCTTCTCCAGGTGCGGCGACGTGTACAGGCCGGTGCGCATGCCGTAGGCGCGGCAGATCGCTTCGGCCATGCGTGCGGTGGAACCCTTGCCGTTGGTGCCGGTCACATGGATCACGCGGAACGACTCCTCCGGATGTCCCAGCACGTCGAGCATCAGGTTCATGCGGTCCAGGTCAAGGTTCGTGGTGTTGTGCTCCGGCGGGCGGCTCATGATGTCCAGCTCGACGTCCCTGATGCTCTCGTTGTTCCTGTTCGGATGCTCGAATGACATGGTTCCTGTGCTCCTGCTTGTTCTTCTGTGCCGTCACCGTGCCGCCTCCGGCGGTTTGCCGGGGTGCCGGGATACCGGAGGCGTCGCCCGTCGAACGGTGCGCCCGCGGCCGGGCCGGCCTCACGGCCTCACATGCCCAAACTCCACAATGATAGCCGACCCCCTGCCGTCACGCACCGCCCGTTCGCCGGCCGCTCACCGACGGGCGCCCCCGTACGTCGCTTCCATGCCAACGGCGTCGCATGCATACCACCCGCCGGCCGGTGACGACGCCAAGAAGCCCCATACGTCGCTTCAGTACCAGTCTTGGCATGGAAACGACGCTGGGCGGGCCTCCACCGTCGCCGTTCCGCCAACCTTGGCACGGAGGAGACGCCGGAGGGCCTCTGCGCGGAGGGACCACGCCATCTTTGGCATGAAAACGACCCAGCAGACGCGCCACCACCTAGGCCCGGCACGCCGTCGACGGCACCCGGCTCCGCCAACGCGAGAATGAGGGTCTCCTGGCGCCAGTCCACCATCCAGGTTTATCCACATTGCACATCTTGTACGCGAATCGGCTTGATTCCGCCGACCCACATAGCAGACACGCCGAAAAACAAGGCTCCGACCACAGGGGGTGGACCGGGGCCTCCACGGGACACGAATCGACTACGGTTGAACCATGAGAATGCATAGAACGGTGACGAAGCTGATGGCGGACGCTCAGCATGAAGAACGATGCGCGTATTCCCGCAATGCAGCCGAGCAGGCGGCATTGCGCAGACGCGCGAAAACCGGCGAGCTCACGCGCCCCTATCCGGGAATCCCGTCATTGTATGCCGAGACGGCGTACTGGAACGGGCTGAAACCTCCGGAACGCACGATGCACATCGCCCGCGCGCTCGCACGAGTCCATGACACATGGGTGTTCGGAGGCCTAGTCGCCGCCGTGTCCTACGGATTCGAACACCAATGGTGTCTGCATGACGGCTCCGTGACAATCGCCACATCGGATCACGGCACACATCGACCTGACCGTCATCTGAAACGTGTCTATGTGTCGAAACCGGCGCTGACGCGCGTCGAACATGAAGAAACCGGCCTGCTCCTATTGCCTCCCGCCATGACACTTCTCGACTGCGCCGACGCATACGAATTCCGTTTCGCGCTGCCGTTCTTCGACTCGGCGTTCGCCAAGGGAATCACCGCCGAAGATGTACTCGACGCGATTGGCAACATGCATGCCGACCCACGCTCGGTTCTGCGTCTGCTGCGCCATGTGAACGCGAAAAGCGAGAACGGCGGAGAATCATTGGCCCGCGGAACGATGATCGAGGAACGGTTCCCCACGCCGCGTCTTCAGGTGCCGGTGAGAGATCCGCAGACCGGAGCGGAGTACCGCGCCGATTTCGTGTGGACGTTGACGGACGGCACGACCGTCGTCGGAGAATACGACGGCGCGCGCAAATACGTCGACCCTGACATGACCGACAATCGAAGTATCCATGAGATGGTGGCAAAGGAACGCCAGCGGGATGAGGGACTGAAACGCGCGGGAGCACGAGAAATCGTCCACTTCACCTATGACGACGTCATAGGAAGGACCGCGTTGACGATGAAACTGCTCAGAGCCGGCATTCCCCGTCGGGAACAAGTACCGCTCGCCCGTGCCGACCGGCTGATGCCAACGGTCGTCGACACACCACGGCACTAGATTGGAGACCGTGAACGGATCAACGGCGCATGCCATGCCAGGGAGGGAACAATCATATGAGGTATTTCACCACCGACACGCATTTCGGGCATCCGCTGGTGAGCGTGCTGCGCGGATTCACGACGTTCGACCCCGGCCGCGCGCATTATGCGACGATCCTCGCCTCAAAGGGGCATAAGGCGGCCGAGGATTGGGCTAAGAACGTCGTGCTCGATGATTCACGGCTCAGGTTTCATACGGCCGCCGACACCGACGCGCATGATGAGGCCGTCATCGCGAACATCAACCGGCTGGTCGACGAGAGCGACGAACTGTGGATTCTCGGCGATATCGGATTCCGTACATCCGTCAGCCATCTCAAGGACTGTCTGCGGCGATTGCGCTGCCGTCATCTGCACGCGGTGATCGGCAACCATGACGATTGGTGGCTGGGCGATCGTCCCGCCCGCAACCTGTTCGAGTCGATCGAGCCGAACGATACGGTCGGTCTCACCGGTCTCGACGCCACACGTCCAGACTCGGTCGAGATCGTGAACCTGTCGCATTTCCCGTACCGTGAGGATCTCGCCTACGGCTGGCCGGACGATGCCTTGCGGTTTCGCGATAAGGCGCTGTCGTTCGATGGGCGACGGCTTCTTTATGGGCACACGCATCAGCTCGCGCCCGAAGGCGCGCGACCCGAGGCGCTCAACGTGGGTCTCGACGCTTGGAATCTCGAGCCGGTGAGCGAGATCCGAATCGCCGAACGGTTCCGTGCGCGCGCCGGCAATGCCCCGAGCGCCGCGATGCTCGACATGCCGACGGACGGAAGGCGCTGAACTCAAGCGGGGCGGGACCTATGCCAGCACCGGGTCGGCGAAACGACGGTTGACGAGGACGGGGAGTTCGCGGCGCGCGGCATCGAGCACGGTACGATCCAGCTCGGCGGTGATGAGCGCAGGTCGTGGTCCGGCCGCGGCGACGACCTCGCCGAGCGGGTCGATGACGCGGCTCAGGCCGATGGTCCGCGCACCCGCCTCGCCGCAGGCGAGCACATAGCACGTGTTCTCCAACGCGCGGGCGGCAGCCATGATCTCCCAGTGGCGTTCCTTGCGCGGTCCGCGCACCCATGCGGCCGAGACCGCGATCACGTCGGCACCGCGCACGGCCAGCGAGCGCGCCATCTCGGGGAATCTCAGGTCGTAGCAGGTCATCACGCCGATCCGCCAGCCGTCGATGCTCACAATCGGCGGGAGCGCGTCGCCCGGCATGACCGTGTCGGATTCGCGTTCCGAGAACGCGTCGTACAGATGGAGTTTACGGTAGGTCGCGACGAGACGGCCGTCGCGGATGACGGCGAACACGTTGGACACCCGACGATCCACGGCCTTCGGCGCATTCGGGTCGATACCGCCCGTCGCCGACGTATGGCCGTCGATGGCGTGAAGCGCGGCGTCCTTCGCAGGCACATGCACGGTGCCCATCAGCGTGATGCCGAACCGTTTGCTGATATGGCGCAACCCCATGACGAACGGCCCGTCCAGCGGCTGCGCCATGCGCGCCACGTATGACGGATTGCCGTCGTCGCGCGCGATCAGCCCCTCCGGCAACAGCAGTATTCGAGCGCCGGCAACCCCCGCACGCCGCGCATACCCCTCGATGGCCGCGAGGTTCTCTTCCGGATCCCGTCCCACCGCGAACTGCGCGACGGCGACCTTCAGCGTGTCTGACCGCTTCCCATCCTTCTCGACATCCATGCATTCATTATCCGTCGCCCGTCCGCCATCCGTCCATCGTCACCT
Organism: Bifidobacterium sp. LH_417; assembly: GCF_056357035.1. Classification (NCBI taxonomy): domain Bacteria; kingdom Bacillati; phylum Actinomycetota; class Actinomycetes; order Bifidobacteriales; family Bifidobacteriaceae; genus Bifidobacterium; species Bifidobacterium sp. LH_417. Next base: position 420,112 of record NZ_JBKEVI010000001.1, on the reverse strand, counting down.
CCGAATCATCGCATGCGGACGATTGCGCGTAGAGTTGGTGAGGATGCGGCGGTTCCGTCCGCACCATATGAATGACCAACGAAGGGAACCATCATGGCAACATTGCTCGATCCTCCGGCCATCCCCGTGCGCCGCGCGCATGACGGCCTGGAACTGCCGGCCATCGGCTTCGGCACGTACAAGGTGAACGGCTTCGCCGGCGTGGAGGCGGTCAAGTCGGCGATCGAGGTCGGCTACCGTCTCATCGACTCGGCGTTCAACTACGAGAACGAGGGCGTGGTCGGCAAGGCGATCCGCGAATCCGACGTGCCACGCGAAGAGATCATCGTCGCCTCGAAGCTGCCCGGACGCCACCACCAGTACGACCAGGCGCGCGCGACCATCGAGGAGTCGGTGGCGCGCATGGGTCTCGACTACATCGACCTCTATCTCATCCACTGGCCGAACCCGTCGCAAGGTCAGTTCGTCGAGGCATGGCAGGCGCTCGTCGACGCGCAGAAGCAGGGCATCGTCAAACACATCGGCGTGAGCAACTTCCTGCCCGGCCACATCGATCTGCTCATCCGCGCCACCGGAGTGACGCCCGCGGTCAACCAGGTGGAGCTGCACCCGTTCTTCCAGCAGGACGAGCAGCGCGCCTACGACGACGCGCACGGCATCATCACCGAGGCGTGGAGCCCGCTCGGACGCGCCAACCAGATGCTCAAGGATCCGACGATCACACGCATCGCGGCCAAGCACGGCGTCTCCCCCGTCGCCGCGATTCTGCGCTGGCACATCCAGCTGGGCGACGTGGCGATCCCGAAGTCGATGCACCGCGAGCGTCAGCGCGCGAACCTCGATCTGACCGGTTTCGCGCTCGACGAGCAGGACATGCGCGACATCGCCGCAATGGACAACCCGGAGGGCTACACGTTCGGCCAGAACCCGCGCTGGCACGAGGAGGACTGACCTACCGGCGACCCGTCGGAGAAACCCATATCCGCGGGTTTCGCGGCTACACTCGAGGTATGAGCCTTCCCGCGAAACCCGCACTGCACGAGTTCGAGTCCATGTTCGACGATGCACCGTGGATTCTCGAACGCGCCTTCGACTATTGGCAGGACGGCCGCGTGGAGTCCGTGGAACGCATCGCGCCGTCGTTGTTCCACGCGCGGGTCGCGGGCAACGAGACCGGATTCTACGATGTGGATGTCCGCGTCGACGATTCCGGATGCGTCATGTCGTCCGCGTGCACCTGCCCGTACCATGCCACACCGTACTGCAAGCACGTGGGAGCGGTGCTCTACGAACTACGCCTGCGCCTGTCCGACGACCATGAGACGGATGCGGCGGACAATACGGACACGAACGGTACGCGCCGTCGGACGCACGTGCCGTCGTATGTGCTCGACGGCGTGCTCAAACGGATTGAACAGGAGAAACGTGACGCGGACGGAAGCACCATACTGTTCTTCTGGTCGAACCGCTGCATCGAATACGCGAACCATCTGACGCGCGAGGGCACGTCAGAGACGCTGATTCCCACCCGCGAGGCCGGTCGGATGATGCTCGGCCCGATGGACGCCTACCATCGGCGGCACGGCATCCACCATCACGATGACGCGATCCCTTTCGAGGACGACGGCATGCCGTACCCCGACGATCCGACGCTCGACGAGGCCCTCGCCGGTTTCCACACGGTCGTCGACAACGCGCTGCACTCCACGGATTGGGAGAACGCCTGCCTGAACCTCGCCGTCGCCGCGGAGGCGCTGGCCGCGTTCACGAACTCCGTCGAGGACGAACGGCACGAACTGTCCAATGAGAACGATTTGCTGTCCAGTGAAATCCGCTGCTACATGGAGAACGTCGCCCGATACGCCGATTCGGCGACGGCGAGCATCGCGCTGGGCGAAATCGCGAAGGCCGCGTATACGCCCGACATCCAGTTCTACGATCCAGTCAACGCCGCCATGCTGCTGGCGTCCGCCGCCGCGTTCGCACGGCATGACGACAAGACGGTGTGGGCGTACGACGTCGTCGACACGGCGCTCGAACGATTCAGCGAACGTCACGACGCCGACCTGCCGCACGAGGCGCTGCTCCCCTCGCGCCACGTACTGCGACGGTACATGCTCATGGTCGCCTACGACGTGCGTCGTCTCGCCGGCGACGACGAGGGATGCGACGCGCTCCGGCGCGAGCATCCCGACCATGCGCCGCTCGCGTTGATGCGCGTCGTCACGCTGCTCGACGCGCGGCAGTACCGCGAAGCCCGCGACGCGGCCGAAACATTCCTCGCCACGGTGACGGACCGGCCCCAGGCCGACACGTACATCATGCGCAACGGCCTGATGCCGGGACTGCTGCCGCACGGATGGCGCACGCTGCTGGAATGCTGCGCGGAAGGCATGGACGATGCCGCTCGCCTCGCCGACCTGTATCGCGACTACATCGTCGCAGGCAACGACAAAGGCGACGTCGCGTATGTGAACCGGTTACGCCGCCTGCTGCGCGCGGGAGATGCGACCGACATGGACGACTCGACCGCTACGGATAGTACCGCCGACGCGCGCTGGCATGATGAGGCGCGACGTCTCGCCCGCCGTTGCGCCCGTGACGTCGCCGAGCGCATCACATCGCAGCCCGAGATGACGACGGTCGATGACGGGATCCGCACAATCCGGCGCAGCAGTTGGCGCAATCCGGCGTACGAGAAGCTCATCGTAGACGAACGGCTGACCGACGACGCGCTCACCTACTGCGTGACCATCGCCTATCCGCCGCTGCCTCTGCTGAAGACGATGGCGATCGGCCACCCCGACAAGGCGCGCGAAACGATTCTGGAGACACTGCCGCAAGGCGCGTTGTCCGAGGACGACATCGCACAGATTGCACGGACCGGCGAGGTGCCGGCCGGGACGCCGGATCGGGCGGCGAATCGGATGGACGATCGGAAGTCGCGCGGTATCGGGAACCGACGTGTGGTCTCCGGCGCACGAAGGATGAGCGCCACGCGCGGTGTCTACCGTCAGATTCTCAAGCAGCTGCGCCGTTACGCCGCCGTGTTCGGCGAGACCGAAGCACGACCCATCGCCGGTCTCATCGCGGACCGGTACCCGAACCGTCCGGCCCTACGCGAAGAGATCGCCCCGTTCCTGGATTGATCGAAAGAGACCGTAGGAGTTCAAGGCCACCGTTCAGCAGCATAGCGAGAATTCCACGCTCTTCACCGTCAGATCGATATATATTCCGGCACCGACGAGAGCGCGACACAAGATAGGCTCTTCGCTTCGTGGCGCGTAAGAGGCATACGGCTGTAATTCATATCTTTCCTCCCGCTGTCGGGAGGTGGCGCGTAGCACCGGAGAGTGACCACAGAAGCAGTAAACCGTTCTTCGTCGTTTGTCGCGGTGTGTGGGAGTCCACTGCGTTCAGCACCGTCTCTCACCGCCCATTACACCGGCACCTGACGGAGTGCCGTAGCACTCTTCCGGCATCAACCCCGCCGATGGATCCAGCATCGGCGGGGCTTTTCTGTATTGTTCAGGCGTCCTGCAGAGCGCTGACTCGTTGCGGGCTGACGCCGGTGACGGTGGCGACGTCGCGCACGGTGAGCCCCTCCGAACGGAGGGTCGCGACGGTGCGTCGCGCAAGCCTGGATGCCTCGTCCTGCGCCTTGCGGGCGGCCTCGCGCTTGACGAGCAGGTCATTGACCATTTGCTGGGTGGGCTGGTCGAGCTGTGGGTCGAGGGTGACGGTGTCGATTTCGACGTCGAGCATTTCGGCTGCGTCGCGCACCTGGGCTTCGACTTGGTCGAGGCGGCGGGCTTGGGTGAACAGACCGGGGATTTCGGGGACTTCGACGGCCCACCAGCCGCCGCTGCGCGTGCAGACGGCGGTGGCGTTGACGATGGTGCTCATTTCATGTTCCTTTCGATGTACCTCAGAATCGCCTTGGCGGTAAGCTCGTTGACCTCGCCGTGCCTCGGCACCGTGGTCTGGGCCTTGCCGACGGTCACCTTGCTGTGGTTGCCGCCTTCCGTCCAGATGTCCGTCAGTCCGTTGTCCTTGGCAAGCCTGTGGATTCGTTTCTCCAGTTCCTTACGCTTCATAGTTATAGTCTATACCTATTTACTATATCAAGTCAAGTGGTGTAGACTAAACATGCCGCATCGTCATGCAGCCACTCCCGATAGTCGAGCAGCACGTCCACGGTGACGTTCAGCTCCTCGGCCATCAACCACACATCACCCTCAAACATCCGCTCCGCACGACGACACGCATCCTCGTCCACGAGCAGACACGCCGTCGTCATCCGGCAACGGCGCTCGCGGACGTGGCCCATGTCCCCGTAGGCGCGGTGGATGAGCTCGTGCACGAGCGTGCACTTCTTGCGCGTGTAGGTCATGCCCCGGTCGATGAGGATCACGTCGCGCACGGCGTCGTACAGGCCCGCCAGATCGCCGGGCAGCAGGTCGCTGCTCGCCACGGTCAGGTCGGGCGCCGCATCGTACAGCATCATGCGCATCGGCCCGTAGTTCAACCCGGTCGACAGTGGAACATCTGGCAGTGGACCCGCAAGGACGGCGCCTACGCGGCCGACTCGTGCACACCGCATCTGGCCACGGACGCGGACGGCAACCCGGTGTGCCCGGTCGTCCGCTACACGAATGACCTCGACCTGCAAGGCCGCGCAGATGCTCGGCGTCCCCAAACAGGAACTGTGGGACATGATCCCGGGCGTGTCCAAATCCCGCGCCGACTCGTGGCGCGAGTACGCGGAGACCCATCCCGACGCGGACGCGCTCGCCGTGCAGGCGTACCAGGCCCAGTTGAACCCGGTGGCGGATGATGGCGCTGACCAGTAAAGGCGCCGCGCTCACCGACCGGCATCGGAGGAATCAGGTGCGGTTGGCGATCACCGCCGACAGTCAGGCGCGAAGGCTCTGGGATTCCACGCTGGACCTGAACGATCTGAAGGGTTCGCAGCCGATCTGGAAGAACGCGATGCTGAACCTGCTGCAGACATGGTGGCAGGTGAGCGCCGACGCGGCCGCCGATTATCTGCCGCGGTTCCGGGAGGCCGAGACCGGCGACGGGTCGTTCGAGACGGCCGTGCCGCGTTTCGACCGCAAACGGATGGCAGGTCAGGTCGATTGGCTCGGCGCCACGAACGTGCTATGGCATATCGCCCGCGGGGAGACGCAGGAGGCCGCATACGAGGCCGCGCGCAGCCTGTTCCTTGGAGTGTTCCATGAGGCCGTGCTCACCGGCGGCCGCACCACGATAGAGCATTGGGCGAAGAAGGACGCTCGCGCCATCGGCTGGCGGCGCGTGTCCGACGGCGACCCGTGCGCGTTCTGCGCGATGCTCGTCACCCGCGGCCCCGTATACACGAGCGCCGAGAAAGCCGGTTTGAGCGCCAAGACCGGCAAGAAGTATCATCCGCACTGCGGATGCACCGTCGAGGTCGTGTACGGCGACTGGAAACCCACGGACAAGGAGAAGCGGTGGATAGACGACTACTACCGCGCCGCGGAGACTCTTCCGGCGAAAACGCCGCGCGCCTATGACGTCATCCTGCCCATCATGCGCGGGAACGGCGATTTCCGGGATTCCACGGCACGCCGCAGCACCCCGGAAGCACTCGCCGCACGCCGCAAAGCCTACGCAAGGAAGAAAGCGGCGGAATTCGAAAACCGCAAACGGATCCTGAACCACATGTTCGATAATCCGGGCGGCCCATGAGCATCAGCAAAGCCGACCAGCTGCACGCGAACCCCAAGTTCGAGTCCCACGGCTGGAGATATCGGAACAACTGCCAGTCATGCGTCCCCGCCTATGAGATGCGCCGCAGGGGCGTGAATGTGCGGGCATTGGGATTCGGCTCCCGGGAATCGGACAAGGTCCAGACGGACACAATTCTCGCATGGGTGAACCCCGCGACCGGGCGTCCGCCGACACGTCGTAATGTCGGGAGCGGGACCGAAGACATCGTTCTCTCCAGAATCAGACGACGGATGAACCCCGGCGAACGGTATGCCATGTCCTTCGGCTGGCAGGGCCGGCAGGTAGGCCATATCGTCGTACTGGAGCGTCCGTGGACCAACAAGGCGGGCAACATCATCGTCGTGGACCCGCAGTCCGGTTCGAGACAAACCCTGGAGCAGTATTTCAGAAGATATCCGGTGGACGCCCGCAGTGTCGGGATCTACCGGATTGATAATCTGGAATTGAACAGGGATATCGCACCTGGATTGATGGAGGCGGCGTAACGATGAAGACTCTCAGGGAATTGACCGAAAGCGCAAAGGAGGAGGCCCGCCGACAGGGCTTCCGTCTGCTTGACCCCGCCGGCGTGTATGACGGCGAGCTCATCATCTACGCCATTCCGTTTGGCTGCGAACCCGGCGACGCCCTCGGTCTCCCTCAGGGTTTCTTCGTGAACCTTGAGACCGGAGAGGCCCGGTATTGCACTGCGGACGAGAGTCTGCTGCTTGCCACGCGCAAGTTCCTTGCGGAACTCGGGCCGGTGCCTGAGAGCTGACCGGTTTCCCGTTGATTTTCCCCAACCCACCATGAAGTTCATGGTGGGTTTTCTTATGCCCGCAGGACGGGCGGAAAGGAACCATCACCATGACCGACGACACCATCGCCGAAGCCCAGAACGACGCCGCCACGCCCGGCGCGGAGACCACTCCACCGGCCGGCGAGACGGGACAGCAGCCGCCGTGGGAGCGCGACGGCGAGGAGTTCAATCCCGAGAAGGCGTGGAATCTCATCCGGCATCTGCGCGACGACAACGCCAAGCTCAAGACCGCTAACGATGCCGCCGGCAGCAAGCTCAAGGAATTCGAGGACGCCAAGCTCATCGAACAGGAGAAGCTCGAACGCGACCTCAAGGAGGCGCGCCAGCAGCTCGCCGAAGTCAACATGCAGAAGGCGTGGGCCGAAGCCCGCGCCAAATACCCGTCATTGACGGAACAGGATCTCGACCTCATCGCCGCCGGCACCGGAGTGGTCTACAATCCGGTACGCCTCAGCGCCAAGTAGTCCACACATTCTCTCCACCGCCCCGTTCCCCGCTTGCAACGCGGGGAACGGGGGGCGGTTTTCCTGTTATCGTCGCCAGATGTGTACGATGCTTTTGAGGATCAGCGGCTTGTCGGCCGGACCCTTGACGTAAGGCGGTATCCATTGGCGGCGGCGGAGCGAGTGCGCCGGCCCGGCAATGCCCACGGAGCCTCCGGCCGTTGCCCACATTTTGCCCACATTTTTCGTCGAAAATGCTATAAAACCATATGAAATGGTATAAAACAGAAAAGCCGCTCAGCCCTACTCTCGTAAGGCAAAGCGGCTTGTTCCCGCCGAAGCGGAATCGTGGAGTCGCGGGGAATTGAACCCCGCGGCCTTGCACCCGAAAGCCCTACTGCCGCTTGGATTACGCGGCGCTCGCCACCCCTTTTGGGCACATTCTGGGCACACTCTCCAAGAGCAGTGCGTTCATCGCGTCGCCCACGGCGTCGAGGTCGTCGTCGAAAAGATCCGCGTACACGTCCAAGGTCATCGACGCGCTCGCATGGCCGAGCTGACGCTGCACCGCCTTGACGTTCGCGCCGCTCGCCACCATCAGGGAGGCGGCCGTGTGGCGCAGGTCGTGCACGGTCATCTCGCCCGTGATGCCGGCCCTCTTGCGCGCCCAGTAGAACCATGAGGCCGTGGAGTTCGGCCCGTGCGTGCGCCGCAGGTACCCGCCTTCCCTCGCCTCGAACAGGATCGCGCCATCCGCCCGCCCCTCGCACAGGGCGTGTAGATCATCGTCGAGCAGCGCGGGATAGACGACCTTCCGCCATTGGTCGGACTTCGGCGTATCCACCACGAGCTCGCCCTTGACCTCGGTGGCGGAGCGCCGCACCCACAGGCGACGATGCTCGAGGTCGACGTCGCCGACGGTCAGGCCGACGAGCTCGCCCCATCGGATGCCGGTCAGGCCGAGCGTGAGCACGATGACGCGACGCCACCCCGCCTCGTCGGCCAGACGCACGAGCTCCGATGCGGTCAGGTACCGGTGCTCCTTGCGCCGCTTCCGCGGCAGCTCGAGCTCGTCGCACGGGTTCGCCGGTATGAGCCTGTCGCGCACGGCCTGCCGGCATAATGCGCTCAGGATGCCCTCGGCCCGGAGCACGACGGTCGCGCTCACCGGCGGCGTCCCGTCGCTATCGCCGGCGGAAAGCAGGCTCACCCACTCCTGCACCTCGCCACGAGTGATGGACGAGAGCTCACGACTCCCCCACCGCGGGTCAACCCTATGCCTCCACTCACGCTCCAGCGAATCGACGTAACTCGCCTTGCAGCGCGTCTTCTTCGCGGCGATCCACGCCGGCCACAATGACCCGACCGTGGTCCTACCCGCGGTCGGGTCGACGTAGCGGCCCTCGGCCTTCGCGACCGTCACATGCTCCGCCGCCCAGCGTTCCGCATCCAGCTTGCGTTTAAAGCCCCGACGCTTCGTCTGCGAGCCATCCGGCTTTCGGTAGCGCACCATCCACCGGCGCTCGCCCTTGGACGTCTCATATTTGGCGATGTTCGCCATCTAAATCACCTCCACCACCGTCCCGGCGCTCACCTATTTCGTCGCGTCATGCTTCGAATAGTAGGCATAGGCTGAATCGAAGGATTCGGTGAAGAGGCGTCGGAGAATTTCCACGGCGTCGATGAAGGCCCTTCTCGAGGATGTTCTTGCGGTGCTCCAGAACAGCGATCGGTAAAGGGGGGCGCGTCGCTTCTCGAAGTCGCTTCTGTTCGTGGCGTACTCGTCGCTGAAGTACTTCGCGTAGGCGACCTGGTCGGCCTCGCTGGTGTTGAACGCCGCCAGTTTCGCCGACAGATCGCATACCTGCTGGACTCGTGTGAGCGCGTCGGTCCCCGCGAAATAGCCCGGGGAGTGCAACGACAGTCCGAAGAGGAGTTTGAGCATGCGTTTCGATGCCCTCACCTTCGCGACCGGGGTCGGGAGGCTCGCCATGGAGATGATGCCCGAGTTCAGGTTTTCGATGCAGACGATCTCGTCCGCATTCAGCGACGGCATCCCCTCCACGAACGCGATCAGCGCCTGATCCGCGGCGTTCATCTGGAGCTTGTCGAACCATGCGCCGAGGACCGAGTAATAGACCTTCTCCAATTCCGCGCGCTTGAACCGGTTGCAGTTCACCTTTTCCAGGAACGCCTGTGCGGGGATCCGGTCGAAGTACTGGCTCATCGGATTGTCCGGCAAGGCGTTGATGATCTCACCGGCGCGAAGCTTCTCCTGATTCTGAAGCACTTTGAAATAGTTGCGGATCTGGGTCGGGTCCGCCGCCTGCATGGTGTATACGGGAATGTTGTAGGTGTTGAAATTCATTTGGATGCTGCTCGGCAGGTCCCGGAAGGACAACCTTTTCGCGCGATGCATCCGGGCGAGGCCGTCAGGATCGGAATCCCCTACGATGCGGTCGATGATGTCCTTCGCCTGATCCGAAATCTTCTTGCTGAGTTGGAACCAGTCATCGTAATTGTCGATCCACTGTCCGACGTTGCCCCCCTCCATGAACCGGAAGATGGTGGTGAGTCGTTGTTTGCCGTCCACCAGTTCCTGCCGGGCGTTCTTCTCATTGGCGTGATCGAGATTGTTGATGACGATGTTGCCGATCGGGTAGTTGAGGATGATGCTCAAGATGAGCTGGTCCTTGTATTCGTTGGACCAGATATACCCGCGCTGATAATCAGGGGAGATGTCGAGCCCGTTGGCGCGGATGTTCTTGATTGACGCCATGAGCGAGATGATCGGCAACTGGGACGGGGTGATGTTCAATCGCTGAAAAATCATCTAGAATCCTTAGAATCTAACCACAATGCATGAATTACGGTTCAAATCGTATCACAACATATTAGAATCTAAGACAAAATAAACCGTAGAATCTAAACCACACGCATGCAGCGCCAGACGGCGCTCATGCGCAACCGGCCCCGGCGCTCGCCAATGAGCGCCGGGGGCGTTATGTGTATCTCAAGATTTGGGGTCGTTGAGCGAGGGGGCGTCGATGCCGCAGAAGCCCAATGCCACGTGGTCGTAGTCTCCGGTGTTGACCTTCAGCCCGTCGATTGCCGGATCGTCGAGCCAGACGCTGTTGAGGTCGCCTTCGGCATAGTCGAATTCCTTGGCGTGTCCGTTGAGCGGGTAGTCGGTGTCGCCGATCGTCATGACGACGGCATCGTGGTCCTTGCAGGTGATGGTGGTCTCATCCGACGTCCAAGGCCAGTATTCTTCCGAAAACCCGTAGTCGTTGACGAACTGCTGTTTGCTGAGCTCATGCGTGGCTGCGGCGCTTTCTCCGCATGCGGACAATGCTGTTACGGCGGCCAAGCTGGCAGCTATGACTACGATGCGTTCCCTCATGTCTCTCTCCGTGGTGCGGCCTCACCGTGCGCGACGCCATTCCTGCCAGTCGCGGATGACCTGGGCGGTAAGGTTCAGGTCGCTTGCAATCTGCCAGATGTCGGTGTCGTACATGGCTTCGGCTTTTCTGTACGCCTCTTCGTCCACGAGGAGGCGCGCGGTTTCCAACCGGGTGCGACGCTCGTTGAGCCCGCACCGGTTGTCTCCATGTGACCAGTGTACGAGCTCATGGACCAAAGCGCATCGCTTCTGCGTGTACGTGAGCCTTCGGTCGATGAGGATGGTCTTGCGCACGTCGTCGTACACGCCTACGCGATCGCCGGGGAGCTGTGGAGCGCTGAGAATGGTGAGCTCGGGCGCGAGCTTATACAGGGCCATGCGCATCGGCCCGTAGAGCGTGTGGGCGTAATCAAGCGGCGGCATCGGGATCACCGGACTCCACATACCGCATCTTGTCCGGATCCTCGTTGGCCGCGAGCTGCATCGGATCGTCCTCCAGCGCCTTGAGCGTGGCCGCGGCCAGATCGCTCTCACGCCGCGCCGTCTCCTCAAGCTCGACACGACGGGCGTCGGCGAGCGCGGGAGCGGCCTCGTGTCTTGCGGCTCTTTCCTGGAAGCGTTCGGCGGACTCAATGAGTTCGTGGGGGTAAATTCCAACGGCGCTCGCGATTTGTGCAACTTGGATGACGTTGATGTTGCGTTCGTTCTTTAGGAGACGAATCAAAGTTCTCTCTGGAACTCCGGATTTTTCTGCAAGCTCTTTGATGGTGAGATGCGCTGCTGATCGTTCGGCAGCAATGGCTTTCGAGGTTGCTTCATTCATGTCCATATGGACAGTGTACGGCAATGTTGATTGTATTGCATTGCCCATTTGGGCAGCGTGTCGCGCTTGACGATGCCCAAATGGGCAGTACCATGTAAGGCATGGACACTTTGGATTACAGCACGCAGGTTGCCCGCAATGTCGGCCAGGCGCTTTCCGCCGCCGGGATAAGTGTTCTCTCCGCCGCAGAGAAGACTGGAATTCCCCGCACGACCCTTACCCGACACCTCAAGCACCCTGAGACTTCTCCGTTTGACGTCATTGAGCTCAGCCGGATTGCCGGCTTGACGAGAAGGTCCGTGAGCAGCTTGACGCGTGTGAAGCGTGACGCGCTCGCTGGCAAGGGGGTGGAGTGATGAGCGGGGAGTCCGTGAGCACGGAGGCTCATGTCGAGTCGCATGGCGCCGGCGGCTTCGCGAGTCTGGTCGCCTTCTATGAGCCCGACGACGAGCGGCTGGCCGTGACCCGTCACGCGGACGGGCATGTGACCGTCCGCATCGGCAGGGACGGCCAAGGGCCGCGCCGGGAGCTCAGCCCCGACGCCGCGCGGGCGCTCGCCGGCATGCTCGTCGCCCCGGCCGCGGAAACCTCAGGCAAGGGGGTGTCATGATGAGGCTTCTGGTCATTCGTTTCCTTGCGCGGCGTGCGCTCGCCTATCTCAAGAAGTCGGATTCGGCGCTGACGGTCCTGTGGTGCGAGATGAACGGCGCCGGGCCGTCATCCATGCGGTCCGCGGCCGGAGCGGTCATGCATCTCAACACCAGGCATGAGCAGGAGGTCCTGCTCGACCTCATCGACCTCATCGACAAGGAGGTGGAGTGATGGGCGGCCAAGGATTCTGGACGGCGCAGCAGGTGAGCGACTACCTCGGAGGCAGACCGAGCGTGACCGCGCTCGCGATCATGCGGTCCCGCGGCAAGGGGCCGAAGTTCGTGAAACTCGGCGCGAAGACGCCCGGCTGCCGCAACGACACCAGACAGGTCCGGTACCCCATCGAAGCCGTCAAGCAATGGGCCATGGCGAACGGCTTGCAATCCGCGACCATCGCAGCATGAAGGAGAGATCATCATGAAGCTTTTCAAGAACCGTCTGCGCCGGCGCCGCCGCTGGCGCAACCTCCCCCAGCACTTCACCGCCTCGATGAAGGGCGGCGTGCTCCTCATCCTCACCCTGCTCGAAGGGTGGATGCTGTGCTTCGCGTTGACGCATGACCGGCTGCCCTCCCCTATCGGCACGGGCACGCCCCAGTGGGCGATCACCGGGGCCATGATGCTCGCGGTCATCATCCCACTCGCATGGCTGCTCGTCGTGTTCCTCGACACGAGCGACAGCGAATGAATACCTGCCCGTCGGCTTTTTCTTTCCTTTCCCGGCGGGCACCCAGGGCGCAGCAGGTTAGCCCCCAGCCAAGATCACGCGGACGATACCGCGGGGCAACGGCCGGGACGCGGTCCGATTCCGCGGGCGTCCACTGCGGTCGCGTCAACGCCGCCCCGGCACGCGCCACACCCTGACAGGACGGACGCGCATGAAGCCCGCGTGCGCGGGGAGCGATGGACACGGGAAGGCCCCATCTCCTTGGAGCCCGTGACCCGTCCAGCGCGGCCGCAAACCCCCCATCCACTCCAAGAGACAAGGAGACCATGATGACGACAGTACGGGAGCTGTGCCAGTCCCCCGCCAACGAGCTCAGCAAAGGCGAGCTCGGACGGGCGCGACGGTGGAAGCGCAAGCAGGTCGACGATCCGATGCTCGCCGGCCTGGCCGAGACGGTGCTCGACGACCAGCCGACCGTCAGCGTCGACAAGGCGTACCGGATCGCGGCCGAGAGCCTCAGCCAGGAGACCGGAGAGACCGTGGCGGATTCGCCCATGGGCACCGTCATCCAGGACGCGCCGGCCGAGGCCGACGAGCCGGAGCCGAGCGCCGAGATGCCGCCCGCCGGCCTCCAACGGCAGGCGTGCGACGCCAAGGATGCGACGGCCGTGCCGGACCGTTGGCAGGCCATCGCCGGCGACGCCTACGCCATATTGTCCAATCTCGCCGTGCGCGCCCTCGCCGCCTGCGACTGGGAGGCGTTCGGCCAGGCGTGCCGCGCCCGTGACGCGGCCGGCCGTCTCGCCGCCACGCTCGACCAGAGGAGCCGATGATGGCCGGAGAAACCACCCTGACCATCGTCGGCAACCTCACCGCCGACCCGGAACTGCGCACCACCGGCGCGGGCGCGATCGTGGCGGGCTTCACCATCGCCTCCACGCCGCGCGTCTTCAACCGCCAGACGGGCCAATGGGATGACGGGCAGGCATTGTTCATGCGCTGCAGCGCATGGCGCGACCTCGCCGACCACTGCGCGCAGTCCCTGCATAAGGGCATGCGCGTGATCGCGCAGGGACGTCTCTCCCAGCGCTCCTATCAGGCGCAGGACGGGTCGAATCGCACGATCGTGGAGATGACGGTCGACGAGATCGGGCCCAGCCTGCGCTACGCGACCGCCCAGGTGACCCGCATCCAGTCCGGCAACGGCGTGAGCGGCGGCAGCACCTTCGGCGACCCCAACCGCCACCCGCAAAACGGCGGCTACCGGGGCGGCGCCACCTACGGCGCGGCCACGCCGCCTCCCGCCGCGCCTCCCCATGACCCGCACGACGACGCGGACCCATGGAGCAAGGCGGAGCCAGCCCCCACCGGCGACGACCCGGAATTCTGAAAGGAGCCACATCATGGCGAAACGCAAGCACGGCCGCCAGCAACTCGAGCATCAACGCCAGAAGGCGCGGCACCGGCGTCGTCCGCATCATCCGACCATCCGACCCCGCATCCCCGCGGATTTTTTGAAGGAGAGTGACCCGACCAAGTGACCGAGCCCATCATCGTCCACATCCCCCTCGCCCAACTCCAGCCGCACCCGGACAATCCGCGCCGTCACGTGGGCGACGTGACCGAGCTCGCCGATTCCATCCGTTCGCAGGGCCTGCAGCAGCCGCTGCTCGTCACCCCGCACGGCACCGGCGACAACGGCCACCCCCTCTACAGGGTCGTGATCGGCCACCGCCGCCTCGCCGCCCTCCGCCAGGCCGGCATGCGCACGGCCCCGTGTCTCGTACGCGAGCTGACCGCCCGCCAGCAGCGGGAGATCATGCTCGTCGAGAACTGCCAGCGAAGCGACCTGACCCCCTTGGAGGAGGCCGACGGCTACCAGGGTCTCCTCGACCTGGGCGCGAGCGTGGCGGACATGGCCGAGGCCACCGGCCGCAGCACCGGCTTCGTGCGCGGCCGGTTGAAGGTCGCCGGCATCCCCCAATCGATCCGCGACCACAACGAGCGTTTCGCCCAACTCTCCCTGACCGACCTGGACGCGATCGCCGAATTCGCCGACGACCCCGACACCCAAGCCACACTCGCCGAGAAAGCCGGCACCACCAGCTTCGACTACGCGCTCACCCAGGCGCGCCGCCACCGTGACGAGCAGGCCTGGGTCGACGCCACGCTCGCCTTCCTCGGCCAGCGTCACCTCGCCTATGAAATCGTGGATTCGCTCTGGAGCCTGCCTTGGGAGAGGTCCGAGACCATCCATCCCGACTCCGACATCCCGTCCGTCGAAACCTGGTACGACGACCTCGACGACGCCTATCACGCCCCCGACTGCACGATCAGCGTGTGCACGGGAAACGGCCACGCGGCTCCCGGCATCACGATCACCCGGCCCGAAGACCCCGCCGACCGTGAGCGCGAAGAGAAGATCCAGCAGGCCGCCAGACAGGCGCGAGAGGCCGAACAGCGCAAGCTCGCCCCGGTCATCGCGTTCGACCGGACAAGCCGCGAGACGCGCGAGACATGGATCCGCACGCACTCCGCCCAATGGGCGGCCCACCAGATGCGCGACGCGATCGCCACGCTCGCCCGCCTCGAAACCCTCGGCATCGACGACACCCTCCCCACGGGCCTCGACGCCAACCAACGCGACCGGATGCTCGACACATACCAGCGCGTCGCCACACCCCTGCCCGACGAGAAGAAGGACGTGAAGAACAACCTCTACCACCTCGACAGCCCCGCGAACGTGGCGGAACTACGCCGCCGCATCCACCAATCCGGCCAGGAACTCCGCCAACTCACCCTCATCCTCCTATCCCGCCAGGAGGCACGCCTCGACAAGGACACATGGCGCGGCAAAGGCTGGACCATGAGCCTCAAAACCGCCACCACCTACTATTCGGCGCTCGCCGAACTCGGATACGAGCCGTCCGACGAAGAAAACACCGCGCTCGCGGGCCGATTCACCGAAACCAAGGAGGAAACACGATGACCTGGTGGATGCTCGACGACGCGCTCTACGACAGCCAACCCATCGAAACCGTCACCCCCGAAGCGCTGGGCGTGCACACGCTCATGTGCTCCTACATCGGCAAACACGTCTACGACGAAGGCTTCGACCCATGGTTCACCCTCAAACGCGTGGACATCGTCACACGCCTCACCAAGAAACCACCCACCCAGAAACGACTCGCGGCGCTCGCCGGCGAGCTCACGGAGGCGGGCATGTGGTGCGCGGACGGCGAGGGACGCTACCGGATCGTGGAGGCGCCCCCGTTCGGCAAGTTCGCGGGAGGCAAGGAGCTGAGCGCGAAACGCGCCGCAGCGGGCCGCAAGGGCGGGCGCGCGACGGCCGGCAAACGCTCCAAGCAAACGGGCGAGGCAACCGGTTCAAGCAACGCGGGTGAAGCAAACGCGCAAGCAATTGCTTCAAGCAACACGCAAGCAATTGCTCAAGCAAATGCTTCAAGCAAACCGGCGAAGCAAAATTCAAGCAACCGGATACCTACCACCCTAACCGAGCCTATAACCCCCCAAAGCCCCCCGGACGGCGAACCGGGCGAACCGGACGGCGGGCCCGTGCCGGCGGCGAGCCCGGAGCAGGCCGACCGGCTCGTCACCGGGCACACGCTCCTGGCCCTGCACGGCGCATGGCCCGGCCGCGCCGGCCGCAAGAGCGACATCGCGCCCGCCCTGGCCGAAGCGCTCAAGGACGCCGACGCGACGACCCTGTACGGGGCCGTCGTCCGCTACGGGCGGGCCGTGGACGCGGGCGACGTGCTGCGCCGCGACGTGCCCACGCTCGCCGAATGGCTCCAGGAGGGCCAATGGCGACGATGGCAGCCCGACAAGCCCAGCAGCTACGAGTGGGGCGGCATCAGCCGCGATTGGATCGCCGAGAACATCACCAGCCAAGTGCCCGCCGGCGCGTTCACCGACAGCCGGGAACGCGAGTTCTGGGCCAGCGTCAAAAGCGGCGAAAGCGCCGCCGACACCGCCCAGCGCATCGTCGACGAGCTCAACGCGAGGAGCACACGATGAGCCGCCAGCCCAGCCCGGAGACCCGCGCCATCGTGCTCGGCCGCGACGAGCATCGATGCCAATTGTGCGAAACCTACCTCAGGCCCGGCCAGTGGCCCGGCATGAGCATCCACCACCGGCTGCTCCGCTCCCAGGGCGGCGGATGCGCGGAGCTGCACGAGGCATCGAACCTCGTCGCCTTGTGCGGCACGGGCACGACCGGATGCCACGGATGGGTCCACAGCCACATCGAGCGCGCCAAGGCGCTCGGCTACCTCATCGCCGCCACGGACAGCCGGCCGCCGCACGAGGTGCCCGTGTACACGAGCCGCCACGGCTGGCAGCTCCTCGCCCCGGACGGCCAGGCCACGCCCTGCCCGCCACCCGACCGACAACCCCGCAGAATCACCCGCATCAAGGAGGCATAAGCCATGAGCGACAGCATATTCGGCTACGACACCCCGACGGACGAGCCGCCGGACAGCCCGCCCACGCTCCCCGTGCACGATCTCGTGCGCGTCCTGCCCGGCACCCTCGACCAGGTCGACTTCGCGCCGACCGGCGACGGACCCACCACGGTCAGCCTGCTCATCGACCCCCACGACCCCATCGACGGACGAACCATCATCATCCCCCAAGGATTCAACAGCCGCGAGAAGAACCTCATCGCGGCCGCCATCGTCCAAGCCCTCAAACCCCGAAAGGACACCAAATGACCACCACCGCCACCGCGCACACGATCACCGTCGGCGGCCGCCCCATCCCCACGCCCAAACCCGACATGCTCCTGTGGATGGACGTGGAGACCACCGGCATCGACCCGGCCGCGGACATCCTCGAAATCGGCCTGCGCTGCACCAGCATGGACGGCACGGAGGAGGTCGCCCGCTTCACGGCCGTCCGCCACCTCAAACCGGACATGGGCATCGTCTTCGAGCCCGGCGCCATCGGCATGCACTACGCCAACGGCCTGATCGACGAGTGCCTGCTCTCCGGCCTCGACCCGAACGACCTCGCCGAAGACGTCATCGACTTCACCCGCGACCTCGCCGCCAAATACCGGCTCCACGCGGCCGGCACCAACATCCAACACTTCGACCTGCCCAAGCTCGACGCCTTCTGCTCCATCCACGGCACGGGCGAAGGCCCCATCCCGGTCAGCCGCCTCCTCCACTACCGCAGCGTGGACATGACCACCGTGCGCGCACTCCTCACCACCCGAGGCCACCACACCGACCAGGACCACACGGCCCGCCACCGCGTCGACGACTGCCTCACACACGACATCACCTTCTGGCAGCACGCGCAGACACTCGTCACCCCCGCCGACCACACCGACACCGAGGCACAGGCATGAACACCACAGCCATCACCATCCTGATCACCGGCATACGCATCCTCACCGGCACCGCCATCGCACTCACCATCGGAGCCACCATCGCGCTCGCCGCCATCCTCCACGACATCATCGGCGAGCGCCGTCATGGCTATGTGCCGCGGCGTCGGGAGGAGACGGGGCGATGAGGCGGCCGAATTCGGCGCACGCGGTCGGCGCGGGCACGTATGGGCGGAGCGCGGGCAAGGGCACGGCCGACGTGCCTCCGTCGGCCAATGTGCTGACCAAGGCGGAGGTCGTCTGGTGCGTGGAGCAGCCGGAGGTGAGCGTGTGGCGTCGGGAGCCGGTCATGCCGGCGCGGGTCGAGCGGATGGAGTGCGCGGACTGCGGCCAATCGTGCCCGCCGACCGCGACCGGATTGTGCCGCCGCTGCCGGCAACGCCGGCACGTGACCGTCACGGCCACCTGCTCGCACTGCGGGAGCCGATGCGTCAGACGCGAGGACGGACTATGCGGCCGCTGCCGGGCGCACGCCAAACAGCAGCTGCCCCAGTGCGCGCGCTGCGAACGCCGCACGCGCCACGTCGACGAACGGGGATTGTGCGGCACATGCCGGCGCATCCTCAAAATCCACCAGAGCAAGGAGCAATCATCATGAGCAATCCCAGCGTCAATCATGTCCACTACGAGCGGGGTGACCGGCCTGACCTGCGTCGCACGTGGCTGGATCTCGCGTGGATCGTCCTGGCCGGCTTCTGGACCGGCTGGGCGACGGCACTCCACCATTGGGCGCTCGCCGTCGTGAGCGGCCTGTGCCTCGCCGTCTGGCTGGGGATGCTCGTCGACCACCTGTGTCATCTGACCTGGCACGTCATCGAGATCACCGCACACACCGACAAGGAGGACACCGAATGAGTGGCGTCATCTCTCGGCATATGAAGGAGCAGCCCGTGACCGACGAGCAGAGGACCTTCATGCGCACCGTGGCCCGCCATTCCGCGCCGTTGAAGGTCTGGAGGTCGCGAGACTACTTTGCCCAGCTCTACAAGGACCGCAACGGGTTCCTGCGGTTGAGCGTGAACCGCGTCGAGGTCGACCTCAACGGGCGGTGGAAGGACGGGATCACATGGGATGAGCTGCAACGCGTCAAACAGGAGACCGTCGGCGACGTGTGGGCCGTCGAAATATACCCGCCCAAGAAGGACCTCGTCAACGCGGCCAACATCCGCCACCTATGGATCCTCGACCAACGCCCCCAATACGCCTGGCACGACAAGAAAGGACACCAGCAATGAGCACCAACAACATCACCGAAATCATCAAGACCGCTTTCAACGCCGGCGGCACCGTCACCATCAAGCTCACGCCCCGAGACCTCGGCATGGAGGGCGACGAGCTGGAGACCCCGCACGAGCCCGGCCTGTGGCGCGCCCCCGACGGCCGCATCATCCTGTGGGACGGACACCGCGGCCAGTGGCTGCACGACCAGGACGGCGACTGGCTGACCGAACTCGGCACGCTCGAAGCCGACGAGATGGCCGAGTTCGGCCCCTACACGCGCGTCCAGATCGGAGGAGCGCAATGAGATTCAGGCCACTTCGCGATTGGAGCGTCGAATCCACGATAGGCCTCATGGCCATCGTCATCACGATCGTCCTGGCCACGCTGCTGGCCGGCGTCATCGGCCTGACCGTCATGAGCCTGACCACGCCCGAGCCGCGCCAGCAGGTCACGCAGGAGCGTGTCGTGACAGGCGACGTCAAACGCTGGTGCCTGGTCGTGCGCACCGGCGACCATATCGACGCGATCGACTGCCAGACCATCGATGACATGACCGGGAGACTGTCATGACCCGGCGAAGATTGACCGACGAGCAGACAGGGGCGATCAGGCTCGCCTATGAGCACGGCGCGACCATCGCGAGCCTGAGCTACCGGTACGGAGTCTCCATCTCCACCATCCGCGAGCGCGTCCGCTCCACGCGCCGCTGGCAGGACGAGCACACGCCGGCATCGCAGGGCGGTCTCACGGACATCCACCAGACCATGATCGTCCAACCGCCCGCGCCGCAAGGCGACGTGGCCGAGCTTGCATGGCGGCTCTCCTGCGCCCTGGACGCGCTCGACCTGACCATCACCCACAGGACGCGGGACGACGACGAGCCGGACGGGGAGACCCTGGACGCGCTCGCCGCCCGCCTGCTCGGCAAGGAGGACACGCAGTGAATCGGCTGACCGTCAAGAGGATCCTCAAGCATCACCGGGACGGGCTGACGCCGTCGGAGATCGCCCGCCAGCTCCAATTGCCCGTCATGCAGGTGCGCGACCTCATCAGACGCACCACGCCCGGCCCCGTACCGTCGAAGCGCCCCGACTTCCAAGAGCCGCCGCCGCTCTTCGACTGACGTGTAGTCGCGTGCATAAAGCCGGATAAACGCGTAGTCGCGTGCATAAAAGTGCATAAAAGTGCATAAAAGCGAAACCCTCCACCCCCGGACGGGAATGGAGGGCGTGCCATGAACCAGCACCCATAGTACACCTGTTCGAATGGAGGGTTTCGCCTTGACCACACCCACCCACCTCATCGACGACCTGACCAGCCTGCGCACCCTCTGGCAGCCCCTCGACCTGCTCGCCACCAAGCAAGCCAATGTCAGCGACCCGCGCGGCGGCCGCGCGTCGATGGCGAGCGCGCCCCTACCCATCAATCTCGGCGCGTGGCAGCTGCTCGACGACATCACGTCCACCGCGCGATGGCTCGTCCGCCTGCTCGACCTGCACCCCACGAGAGACATGGACGCGCGCGACCTGCTCAAAGGCGCGCTCGCCAACCGGGCACGCCTCGCCTCGCTCGACGGCGGGACGCTGGCCGCGCTCGCCGCCAATGCGCGTGATCTCGTGGAGCGGGCGCGCCTCCTGCTGTATCCGCCGGAGGGGACGCGCATGGTCGGATGGTGTCCGCGGTGCGTGCGCGAGCTGCGTTGCGACGAGCGGGAGATCGCCGGCGGCTACGTGCCCTGCCCGCAGTGCGGCATGACGTGGCGCATCAAGGACCTGCACACGCTCGCCATGCAACGCCTCCACGCGCGCGGCGTCAAAGGTACACCCACTCAGCTGTCACGATTGCTCGCCCCGTGGGGCATCCAGATCAAGGCCAAGACCATCGGCACATGGGGACGCCGCGGCGTCATCCACCCCATCGGCCACGACGGCACCGCGCCCGTCTACCTCATCTGGGACGTATGGGCCGCCAAACAACGCAACGCCGGCTACGAGCACGCCCGCCGAAAAACCACGGCAACCCGCCGAAACCCACCATCACCGACACCCTCGATTTGACAAACCCCCGACTGTCGTCGAACATATGTCTACAGTGGTCATACGTATGCCACGAAGGCATGATGACACACGACACACTTCCCCCACTCACACAAGCACGGCGCTCGCCGACGATGTTCGTTTCCGTCGGCGAGCGCCGTGCTGGTTCTACTTGTTGGTCTTGTTCTTGCGTGGGCGGCCGCCGCCGACGCCTCGGCCGGGGCGGGCGGCGTTCCATGTGTCGATGGTCTCGATTGACCAGCCGCGGGTTTTGCCGATTCTCACGTCGGGTTCGGGCAGTTTGAGGTTGAGCAGGCCGCCGCTGGTGATGCCGAGGCGTTCGGCGACCTGTTTGACGCCGAGGTATTCAGTCGTCATCATGGCCTCCGAACAGGCCGAGCGTGAGGCAGTCGATGCCTGCGGCGATGGCGAGCAGGGCCGTGATCCACGGCGCGAAGCCCGCGCATGCGCTGGCTGCGGCGCACAGGCCCGTAGCGAGTCCCGTGATGCCCCATATCTTGCTTTTCATGGTGTTTTGCGGGATGATGAGTGGGAGGGGTTCTGGATGTTACCGGCATCTGGAACCCCTCGTTTTCAGCCCTTGTGCTTGGGGCCGGACTTGCGTTCGGCTTGGTGCTTGGGCTTGCGATCGTGGCGCTCGGTCAGCCATTTGAGGATTTCGAAGAGGAGTCCTCCGAATCCGCAGGCCGCGGTAATGATCGCCGCTATCGCCGTGATCCACTCGGGTGTCATCCCGTGTCGATCCTTTCACTGTTGAGTTGTCGCCGGTCTTCTTTGCCGACATATCTATAGTAACGCAGTGACTGTAGATATGCAAGTCTGGGTAGTGCGGCACGCCGATGTATTCCAATGGTTCCGGGAGGTGGGGCGTATGGGATGGCGGGTATGCTCCACTCCCGGATGCCCCGACCTCGTCCGGTCCCCGGCCCGCAAATGCGACGCGTGCCGGCGCAGGCAGCAGGACCGGCGTCGCACCCGTGGGCGGAACCCGTACAACACGCGGGGCCACCAAACGTTCCGACGCCGCGTCCTCGCGCGAGACCCCTACTGCACCTGTCCCGGAGACCCCGCCCTGGGAGGGTGCGGCCACCACGCGGGACTGTGCGGCAAGCCGAGCACGATAGCCGACCACTACCCGTACGAGCGCGTCGAGCTCATCGACATGCGCCTCGACCCGAACGACCCGAGGTTCGGGCGCGGACTGTGCAAGCGATGCCACGACGGCAAGACCGCGCGCACCAAGCCGAGCGGCTTCCACCGGGCACGCTAGCCGCCACGCCGCCACGCCGGACGCCCGACGACGCGACACACGCGACGACGCGACGCGCGCCGCCACGACGGGCAAGCATGCACGAACGCGAAGCACGACACGAAACCACCCCGGAACCGACGCGACGCGGCCCCGCCGCCACCCCGGGGGGGTGGGGTACGGAGGCCTCCGGCCAGGACCGCCGGTGAGGTGCCTCGAAGGCGCGCGGGGTTCAAAAGTTTTCAGGGAGGCTCCGAAACGGCGTCTCCGACGTTTTGCCTGACCGGCGCAAGGCCGGTTTCGCGGAGGTGAAAACAAACATGGCAAGAGGAGGCGCGAGGCTTCGTTCGGGTCCGGCGAAGGACCCGCATTCGAGGACGTCGGAGCGCGCGGGCTTCACGCTGGCGTCGCTGCCGAACGGCGGATACGACGGCAAGCCGCCCGCGTTCCCCCTGGACCGCTACCGCGTCAGCGGGCCGGACGGTCCGGACGAGAAGGCGATGCGCTCGTTCCGCAAGCGCGAGCTCGCCCTGTGGCGGCAACTGTGGAAGTCGCCGCAGGCGTGGGCGTGGAGCATGCCGCAGTACTCGTATCTGGTGTGGGACATCGCCATGTACTGCCGTCTCATGGTGCTGGCCGGCGAGAACACCGCCACGGCCGCCGACCGGGGCCTCATCCCCCGCTACGCGGACCGCATCGGCCTGAGCGCCGCCGGACTGGCCGCATTGGGCTGGCAGATCACGCCCGACGAGATGGCGAACCGGCGCATGGAGGGCCGGGACGAGGCCCCCGAAGCCGCGTATCCGCGCCGGTTGAGGGCGGTGTGACGTGGGGGCCGAGTTCACGGTGGACTTCCCCACGCTCGGCGACCTGAACGACGCGTGGATCACCGCGCACTGCCGGCAGCCCGACGGCCCCCTGCGAGGCCGTCCGTTCCGGCTCGCGGACTGGCAGTTCTGGGTGTTGGCGAACCGGCTGCGCATCCGCGAGGACGCCGCCTACGTGCCCCCGGAGGAGGTCACCGTCGACAACCCGATGGTGTTGAACCAGGCGTTCACCTACCGCCAGACCCTGACCGTGGGACCGCAGAAGACGGGCAAGGGGCCGACCGAGGCCGCGTTCGTGGCCGACGAGGCCGCCGGGCCCGTCATCTTCGACGGGTGGGCCCAGGCGGGCGACGTGTACCGGTGCTCGGATTGGGGGTGCCCGTGCGGCTTCGAGTTCCCCTACGAGCCGGGCGAGCCGAAAGGCCGGCCGCACCCCTCGCCGTTGATACAGTTGACCGCCAACAGCGAGGACCAGGTCGCCAACGCGTACCGGCCGTTGAAGGCCATGATCCGGCTCGGCCCGTTGAAGCGGCTGCTGCTGGTGCGCGACACGTTCATCCGCATCCTGCGGCCCGGCACGGACGGCGAGGACGACGGGCTCGACCTCGACCGCATCGACATCGTCACCAGCTCCGCCCGAAGCCGTCTCGGCAACCCGATATCGGACGCCGAGCAGGACGAGGCCGGCCT
This sequence comes from Bifidobacterium sp. LH_417, assembly GCF_056357035.1. Classification (NCBI taxonomy): domain Bacteria; kingdom Bacillati; phylum Actinomycetota; class Actinomycetes; order Bifidobacteriales; family Bifidobacteriaceae; genus Bifidobacterium; species Bifidobacterium sp. LH_417. The sequence continues at coordinate 396,095 of NZ_JBKEVI010000001.1, read as the reverse complement.
GTACACGAAATCGAACGGCATGATCGACGTGGCCGACACGCAGCGGCGCGGCGCCGCCGGCATGGGCGGGCGCACCCACGCGTGGACCAACGCGTGGGATCCGGCCGAGAACTCGTACGCGCAGCAGGTGTACGAGTCCGGCGCGCCCGACGTGTTCGTGTTCTACCGCAACCCCGACCTCGACCCCCGGTTGAGACGCGAGGACGGCGCGCCGTACAGCTTCCTCAACAAGCGGGAGCGGCGCCGCATCCTCGAGGTCGTCTACGAGGGCTCGCCGTGGGTGAACCTCGACTCCGTGGAGGCCGAGGCGACCGCATTGATGCGACGCGACCCCAACCAGGCCGAACGGTTCTTCGGCAACCGTCTCGTGCAGGGCGCGGGCGCATGGCTCGACGAAGGAGCGTGGGCGAAGGCGTATGCGGGAGCATCATCAGCTGTGGCTTGAGAACCCGCCCGACGGCACCGAGATCTGCTGCGGGTTCGACGGCTCCGAGAACGACGACTGGACGTGCATCAAGGCCGAGACCCTGCAGGGCCTCATCTTCACGCCCCGCTACGGCGACGACCGACGGCCCGCCATCTGGAACCCGAAGACGTGGGGCGGCAGGATCCCGCGCGGCGAGGTCAACGCCGCATGGGACGAGATCAACCGCCGCTACAAGGTGATACGCGCCTACTGCGACCCCGGCTTCCGCGACGAGGTGTCCTGGGAGTCGGACATCGAGGCGTGGGACCGCAAGTACGGGCCCAAACGGTTCATGCCGTGGACCATGAGCGGATCCAGCCGCATCGGCGCCGTCTACGAGGCGCTGCGCCGCTTCGAGGCCGACCTCGCCAACGGGCTCATCACCCACGACGGCTGCCCCATCACCACCACGCACATGGCCAACGCCCGCAAGATATCCAAGACGCTGGAACGCTACGGGCTCGGCAAACCCAAACAGGACCGGAAGATAGACGCCGCCGTCACCAGCGTCCTCGCCCACGAGGCCGCATGCGACGCGCGCACCGCCGGCTGGGGACAACGCAAACGCAACTACATGCTCACCGGCTCGTCGACAAGGAGGATATGACCCATGGAATCCGAAGCGCAGCTCGTCACATTGGCGAACCGCATGGCCGACAAGATCCAATACCGCCGCCCCGCCATCGCGAAGCACACCGACTACGTGCGCGGCGTGCGCGGCCGCCTCCGCTTCGCGTCCAAGGAGTTCCGCCGCTACATGTCGGACAGGTTCAGCGACTTCTCCGACAACTGGTGCCTCCCCGTCGCCCAGGCCCCCGTCGAACGCATCCGCTTCAAGGGATTCACCCCCTACGACGACAAGGAGCTCGGCACGGACGTCATGAAATGCCTCGACCGCAACGACTTCGAACGCGGCCTGCAGGAAGCCGCCCTCATGATGACCGCCACCGGCCGCGCCTTCATCCTCGTCACCCAGCAGAAGCCCGGACAGGCGCGCATCACGTTCGAACACCCCGACAGCGCATGCATCCTCTACGACCCGCGCACCGGCCAACCATCCGCCGGCCTCCTCATCCAACAGGGCGACGACACGGAATACGGCACCCTCATGACGCCCACGACCATCGTCGCCATGCAACGCAGACGCCTCGAGGACCCCACCGACCAGCGCACCCCGCCCGACGTGTACGGATGGAACATCAGCAACGCGCGACCCAACCCATGGGGCACCGTGCCCATGCGCGAATTCCGCAACCAGATGCTCCTCGACAACAGCCCCATCAGCGACATCGAACACGTCGAAAGCATGCAGGACACCGTCAACATCGTCTGGGCCTACCTGCTCAACGCCCTCGACTTCGCATCACTGCCCGCCCGCGTCATCATGGGCGGCGACCCCCTCGTCGAACCCGTCTACGACCACGACGGCAACCAGATCGGCGAGAAACCCATCGAACTCGACAAACAGGTCCTCGAACGCATCTACCAATTCACCGGCGACAACGTCAACATCGGCGAATGGTCCAGCTCCAACCTCAACGCGTTCATCCCCGTCATCGAAAAAGCCGTCGAACACATCGCCGCCGAAACCCGCACCCCCGGCCACTACCTCCTCACCAACGCCGAAGTGCCCGCCACCGGATACGAAGTCGCCGAAGCCGGCCTCGTCTCCAAGACCATGGAACGCATCAGCTTCCTCAAAAGCCCCATCCGCGACATGTGCGCGCTCGCCATGCGCATCGAGAACCACGACGACCAGGCGGACATCATCACCGACAGCAAGGTACAGTTCGCCACCCCGCAATACCGGTCCGAAACGCTCATGGCCGACGCGATGCTCAAATACAAGCAGCTCGGCTTCCCCATCCAATGGATCGCCGAACAGATGGGCCAATCCGCGGACGAAATCGAACGCATCATGCGCATGCGCGCCGACGAAGCCCACGACCCCGAACTCGAAGCGTTGAACAACGCCCTGCGGATAGGAGGCGACGCCGATGACGGTCGAATCGAAGGCGCTGGCGGACAGCCAACACCGCCTCGCGACATTGGAGCTGGCGGCGACCCGCGCGGCGGCCAGAACATGGCGACAGGTCAACCCCGATGACATCCGGGCCACATGGAAGACCATCAGCATCCGCCTCGCCGCCACACTCGCCGCCATCCAAACCCAAGCCGTCGAAACCGTCGCCGACGCCAACCCCATGATGCTCGCCGAACAAGGCGACTACGTCGCCCCCAACGGCTTCCTCGCCCCCACCGCCTTCACCGGCTGGGCACCCAGCGGCATCCCCCTCACCGACTACCTCCAGACACCCGCGCTCGCCACCCTGCACGCCATCAAAACCGGCCACCCGATCGCCGAGGCATTGCAGGCGGGCCGGACGACGCTCACGATGCTCACGGCGCTCGCCGTGACGGACACGGCCCGCCAGGCCGAGCAGGCGGACATCGCATTGCGCGCCAAGGTCGGGTTCGTGCGCGTCGAATCCGCGGCCTGCTGCGACCGGTGCATGATCCTCGCCGGCAAATGGTACCGGTTCAACGAAGGCTTCCTGCGCCACCCGCACTGCCACGGCCGCCACATGCCCTGCCGGAAGGACACGGCCACGGAACACGGCTGGGTGTCCGATCCGATGGAGGCGTTCCGCGCCCTGAGCCGCGAGGAGCAGGACCGGCGCTTCGGCCCCGCGAACGCGCAGGCCATCCGCGACGGAGCCGACATCCATCAGGTCGTCAACGCGCGCCGAGGCATGCAGCGCCTGCGCCGCGGGTACACGGCGATGACCACGAGCGAGGGCATGGGCCGCTACGGATGGGCGCGCATGATGGCCGAAGAGTCGGGTCGCCCGTTGAAACGCAGGCTCACCCCCGACGCCATCTACACGCTCACCCGCGGCGACCGCGCCAGGACCATCGAGGCGCTGAAACGCAACGGGTACATCATCCCCAACGGCTGGCGCGAAAACGTGCCCGACATCCGGCGCAAACGATGGCGGCACGACAACACGTACCGGCAGGGCCGGCACGAGACCATGACCGCCGCCCAGAAACGCGTCCAATCCGCGACGCTCCAATGGCAGGCCGTCCTCGAAGGCCGCAACCCGTACGACGCGCGCCTGCCCCTCACCCCCGACGTCGCCGCCGACGTGGAACGCCGCTACCGGCGCTGGCTCGCGACGAACGGCCAGATATACACCCAATGATCCGACCGAATCGAAAGGAAGAAGCATGGCTCAGCAGCAGGACAAGCCCGACGGGCAGGACAAGCCGAAGGATCCGGCCACGCCGCCGGACACCGACTGGCAGTCCAAGTTCGAAGGCCAGCGCAAGGTCAACCGCGACCTCGAAGCCAAACTCAACGAAGCCTACAGGAAGGCCGACAAGGTCGACGAGCTCGAGAAGCAGATCGCCGCGATGCAGGGCAAGGAGAAGGAATACGAGGCCGCCCGCAAGGAGCAGGCCATCAAGGACGAGGCGTTGAGGACCGCGAACCAGCGCATCCTCAAGGCCGAGATCCGCGCCGCCGCCACCGGCCGCATGAACGACCCGGCGGACGCGCTGCGCTACCTCGACCTGTCCAAGTTCACCGTCGGCGACGACGGCGACACCGACACGCAGGCCATCACCGAAGCGCTCGACGGCCTGCTCAAGGACAAACCGTACCTCGGGAAAGCCGAGACCAACACCCCCAAGGGGGCCGACATCCAACCGCCCAGCGGAACGCGGGACGGCGACCGGCACGCGGGCCAGCTCACCCGAGACGACCTGCGCCACATGACACCGCAGCAGATCGTGGACGCCCAGAGGAAGGGCCTCCTCAAGGACCTGCTCGCAACCGACTGACAGAAAGGACGGCCCGACATGGCCATCACCAACTTCATCCCCGAGATCTGGAGCGCGAACATCCTCACCGAACTCCAGAAGAGCCTCGTCTACGGCTCCGCCGTGAACCGCGACTACGAGGGCGACATCGCCAACTACGGCGACACCGTGCACATCACCGGCATCGCGCACATCACCGTCGGCGACTACACGCCGCACACCGACATCGCCATCGAACAGGCGACCGACAAGGACGCGGGCGAACTCGTCATCGACCAGTCCAAGTACTTCGCGTTCGAGATCGACGACGTCGAGAAGCGCCAGGCGATGAACAACCTCACCGCCGCCTACTCGCAGGACGCCGCCTACCAGCTGCGCGACCTCGCCGACCGGTACGTCGCCGGCCTCATGGCCGCCGGCGCGAAAAGCAAGCTCGACCCGATCAGCGGCGCCACCGCCACCAAGGCGTACGACGCGATCGTCGACCTCGCCACCGCCCTCGACAAGCAGAACGTCCCCGACCAGGGCCGCTGGGTCATCGTCAACCCCGACTTCTACGGCCTGCTGCGCAAGGACAACCGCTTCATCAGCGGAACCGACGCCGCCCACTCCACGCTCCTCAACGGCGTGGTCGGCGAGGCCGCCGGCATGACCATCCTCAAGTCCAACAACGCGCCCGCCGCCACCGGCGGCACCACCAACGCGCCCACCGACGAAGGCAACGTCATCATCGCCGGCACCAACGCCGCCACCACGTTCGCCGAACAGATCGCCAAGGTCGAAGCCGTCCGCAAGGAGAAGGGCTTCGACGACATCGTCAAGGGCCTGCACCTGTACGGCGCGAAGGTCGTCCGCCCCGAAGCGCTCGCCACCGTCCACTTCAAGGTGGGCAAGTGATGGCCGGCAACTACGAGGACTTCCCCTACGTGGGCGCGGCCGGCGCGGCCGTCATCGCAGCCGAGACCGTGGACGAGCTCAATGCCGCCATCGGACAGGCGTCCGGCGGCGGCCAGGCCATCACGTCCGTGACCGTGACCGGCCTCGCCGCGGGCGCCGCGCCGACCGCCAGGCTGACGGGCGGCGTGCTCGCCCTGGGCATCACCGCCGGCGCGAAGGGCGACACGGGCGCCGCGGGCGCTCCGGGCAAGGCCGGCTCCAACGGCGCTCCGGGCGCGGCGGGCGTGGGCGTGAAGTCCATCGCCCTGACCACGGACGCGTCCGGCAAGGTCACCGGCGGCACGCTCACCAAGACCGACAACACGACCGCGGCCATCACCGTGACCACGGCGGCCGCGGCCGGAGACCAGCCCGCCGACCAGCCGAGCACGCTCGGCTGACATAGGGAGGAGCCGTCATGGGACCGCTCGCCACCCTGAAGGACCTCGACGCGTACAAGGTCGACTACTCCGCTGCCGGCGCCGACATGGCCGGACGGCTGCTCTCCTCGGTGTCGTCCGCGATCCGGGACGCCGCCGGCGGACCCATCAGCCGGTGCGACGTGACCGTGACCATCCCCAGCGAGGCGTCCCGCAAGCTCGACCTGCCATGCCGTCCCGTGAACGCGGTCAGCCGCGTGCTCGTGGACGGCGAGGAGACCGACGACTGGACGCTGCTCGGCTCCAGCCTCTACCGGGACGTCATGTGGGGGCCTCCGAACGGCATCCCCCTGCCCGTCACCGTGACCATGAGCATCGGCCACGACCCGGTGCCCGAGGACATCGTGAGGCTCGCCTGCTCCATGGTCGCCGCCGGCCTCCACCAGCAGGCGGAGGGCGGCCCCGGCGCGAACGTCGGCAAGGCGTACGAACGCATCGACGACTTCCAGATCGGATACCAGCAGGGAGCCGCCACGGTCATCGACGCGACCGAACTGCCGGAGGCCACGAGACGCAGCCTCCGCGCACGCTTCGGCATCCGGGGAATCAGCGTGGGGGTGTTCAAATGAGCGTGGGCACGCTGCTGGCGCGAGGCCGGCGCATGGCCGAATCCCTCATGACGGACACGTTCCGCGTCGTCCGGTACACGGGGCGGACCGTCGCGGACCCGGACACCGGGCTGACCGCACCGGCCACGCTGACCGTCTACGAGGGCGAAGGCAGGCTGCAGACCTCCGGCGGAGTCGCCTCGGACAAGGCCTCGGCCACCGGCGACAGCTCGAACGTGGGCGGCAACGTCGCCGAATGGGCGCTCTACCTGCACCTGCCCATCACCGCCACCGGGCCGAGGGAGAAGGACGTGGCCGAATGCACCGCATCCTCCGACCCGACGCTCGTGGGCCGGCGCTACCGGCTCGTGAACCTCCAATCGGAGAAGACGCACGCGACGGCAAGACGCTGGAACGTGCGCGAGATCCCGGAAGGAGCGTGAGCATGGGCGTGATCGGCATCGACGCGAAGGAGGTCACCGCGTTCGCGGCGCGCCTGTCCAAGGCCGTGGGCCGCAACCGGCTGCTGGTCACGGCGGCCGTCAAGCACGGCGCGCAGAACATCAAGACGGCCGTGCAGGCGGACGTGCGCGGCTCGTCGAACCGGGGCATCTCCCGCATCCCCATCGCCTACGAGATGAAGGAGACGGGCACCACCGTGGAGGCGGACATCGCGCCCGTCTCCGGCGGCGCGGGCTCGCTCGCCAACATCGCGTTCTTCGGCACGTCGAAGGGCGGCGGCACCCACCGGTTCTACGAGCACGGCGAAGAGGAGCTGGACGCCACGGCGCGATACGTGAAGGAGGCGGCATCGAACCTATGAACTCCCGAACCGTGAAGACCCTCGTCCGCGGCATGCTCCCCGCCCTGCCCCACTGGCGCGTGTACGAGGACGTGGCCACCGGATCCAGCCCGCCGTGGATCGTGTGGCGCGTGCACGAGACATCCCGCCTCCTGGGCGAGGCCGTGAACGTGACCGGCCGCGTCTGGGAGCTCGACGTGCGCGTCGTCGCCGCGTTCGCCGCGGACGTGGACCAGGCGTGCGAAACCATCATGAACGCGCTCGACGGCAGGCATCCCGCCGGCATGGGCGCACTCGTGCCCGACAAGGACTCCGGCATCTACGCGAGCGAACTCACCAGCCCCGACACCGGGCAGGCGTTCGTCATGCGCGTCGTCACATGGCGCTTCGGCGCCTGACCCACAAGCACACATCGACCATCACCGTCCCGCACCCCGCGGGACCGCATACAGCAAAGGACACCACCATGCCGAACAACGTGACCGCGCACCTCGAGGACGGGCGCGTCAAGACCGTATTCGTCAAGACCATCGCGGACGTGACCGCCCCGACCGTCGCCGAACTCACCACCGACCCGCTCGACCTGAGCTACTGGCTCACCTCCGACGGCTGGAAGCTCGACCACAGCCAGGACATGATCGACGACGACCGCGAGGGCGCCGCGGCCGTCGGCCAGATCCCCGGCCAGGAGAAATACGAGAACGGCACCCTCCAGGTCATCGACAACGTCAACATCAAGGACGGCGCCGGCAAGGCCTCCAACGACGCCGTCGAACAGCTCACCGCCGGCACCCAGGGCTACATCGTGCGCCGCCGCGGTCTGCCCACCGACGACGCGTTCGACGCCGGCCAGACCGTCAGCGTGTTCAAGGTGACCATCGGCATCAAGACCCCGGTCGCCCACGCCGCCAACCAGCGCCAGATGTCGACCATCAGCTTCTCCGCCGACCCCGGCTCGCAGGACGAGACCGCCGTCGTCGCCCCAAAAGCGTGACGCCCACGCCGACCCTCGGCGTGCTGACGGTGACGGCCGCCGCGCGTAACGGCGGTCAGACCGTCACCGTCACGCCCGACGTCGGCGCGGGCCTGCAACGCCGGATCATGATCACCGACGCGGACAAGACGCCCACGGTCGCCTACGACGCCGTATGCGACCTCGCCTCCGGATGGACGGCGTTCCCCGCGGACGGCGCCGTCTCCGGCACGGAAGCACAGGTCGCCACCGTCGCGGACTGCACCACGAGCGGAGCGAACGCACGACTCCTCGGCAAGGGGACGCTCCCCCGCCCCTTTAGCGTGACCGGCTCGAGGAACCTGCTCGCCTACGGGCCGGCCGAGAACGCGAACGGGCTGACATGCAGCGTCGCCGACGATTCCGGCTTGCACATGGAAGGCACACTCACGGCAGGCAAAGGCGTCGTCTGGGAGATCGGCACGATTCCCCCAAACGAATACCGGATACGTCCCATGGGCGACGACGCCAGACTGTACTCCGGCACAGGCGTGTACATCGTCGTCATCGACATGGACACAGGCAATCGCCTCCAATACTGGGATGAGGGCAAGGGCGACAACCAACGGTTCCTCCTGTCCCAGCCGACCCGCTGCGGGTTCACGGTCATCGGCAAGATCAACAGCACGGGGCGATCGTTCGACGCGACACTGCATCCCATGCTCGCATTGCACGCGAAGTGGCCCGAAACGTGGGAGCCTCCCGCCTCCCTGACCGTTCAGGGGGGGGATTGGCCTTTGAGCCCGTGAACCTTCTCGCCAACCCCGGTTTCGAGGCCGGAACCGCCACGCCATGGGCGGGTGCGAACGTGGTGGGCGCATCGGACGCAGCCTGGGTCGCGCCCGTCGAAGGCAAATGGATGACACGCGTCGCCGGCACGATGACCCAAACCGTCACCCTGCCCCAAGAGGCGACGAACCTCACCCTGTCGTACATGGCCAACTCCTACGACACGACACGCTCCACGTCGCTCGCCATGCTCTTCGACAAGGGCGACGCGTGGACGATGCTCGTCCCCGGAGACGCCGATGCCAAGTGGACGCGCCACACCATCTCCATCCCCATCCCCGAGGGAGCCGCGACCGCCACCCTCCGCGTCACCGCCAACGGCGGACAAATCCGCTACGACGACTTCCTCCTCACCACCACACCATAACCCACCACACACGTCCCGCACGCGCGCTTCCTCTCCTTCCACGCGTGCGGGACCCACCCCCGAAGGAGAACCGAAGGAGCCCCGCATGACCACCCCCACCATCACACGCCCCACCGCCCAGATCGACATCATCACCGACCTCGCAGCCCTCCGCGACACCATCAACGCAACCAACCACTACAACGAACTCGCCGACAACCCCCAGACCACCACCGAAACCGAAGCCTCCCAACACCGCGCCGAACTCGACCACACCCGCGACAAGATCGCCACCCTCACCACCAAAGTCCAGGACAGCACCATCACCCTCACCCTCCAAGGCCTCCCCTCCAACCAATGGAACCAGACCGTCGCCCGCAGCACCCTCACCACCAACGGGCGCACCACCAAAGACCTCAACAAACTCCTCGCCCTCGCCCTCACATCCATGACCACCCACGTCACCGACCACCACGGCGACACCATCCCCATGACCGCCGACGAACTCACCCGACTCGCCGAAGCGCTCGCCGATTCGCAGGTGATGCAGCTGCTTGAGACCATCCAGGCGTTGAACACGCCGGCGACGAGCCTCCCAAAAGAGACGCTGACGCTGCTGCGGTCGGCGAACTAGCGGCCGCGTTGGAGGGCATGCCGGATCTGGTCGCGCGGCTCAGATGCGCGCGGAGCCTGGGCATGAGCCTCAAACGGTTCGACGGGTGGGAGCCCGCGGACGACGACCCCACGGAATGGGACGGGACGGAACGCACGTGGATGCTCGCCCTCCAGGCGTACGAGGACGGCCTGTGCCCCATCTGCGGGTTCCCCACCCGCGTCTGCCACGACCAGGACGAGACCGAACGGCGTTGGGCGGGAGCCGACGTGGAGATCTGCAACGTCGCCTACCTGCGCAACAAGGCGTTGCGCGCCTACCGGGACAGCGGGGCGCCCGACCCGGACGCGGACGGCGCGATCACCACCCGCCTCAACCCCAGACCCATCACGCAAGACTGACGGAGGTGCCCGGCCATGGCCGGATTGAACGAGAACATCATGATCCGGCTCATGGCCGACACGTCGAACTACACGACCAAGATGCAGGCCGCGTCCGCGCAGGCGACCAAGCTCTCCACCGCGTTGGAGAAGCCCATGACCACCAGCGAACGCGTCGGCGCCGGCTTCACCAAGGCGGGACTCGCCATCGGTGCCGTAAGCGCCGCGATCGGCGTGGCCGCGGTCACCACCTTCGCCCAATTCGACGCCGCCATGAGCACCGTCCAAGCCAACACCGGCGCCAGTGCGGGCGAACTCGACAAACTCCGCCAAGCCGCCATCCAAGCAGGCGCCAACACCGTCTACAACGCCATGGAAGCCGCCGACGCCATCAACGAACTCGGCAAAGCCGGCATGTCGACCTCCGACATCCTCTCCGGCGGACTCTCCGGCGCGCTCAATCTCGCCGCCAGCGAAGGCATGCAAGTCAGCGAAGCCGCCGAACTCATGAGCTCGGCCATGGCCCAATTCAACCTCACCGGCAGCCAAGCCGGACAAGTCGCCGACGCCCTCGCCGCCGGCGCCGGCAAAGCACAAGGCTCGGCCCGCGACCTCGGCTACGCACTCCAACAATCCGGCATGGTTGCCAACAGCTTCGGCATCGGCATGACCGAAACCGTCGGCACACTCACCGCCTTCGCCTACGCCGGCATGACCGGCAGCGACGCCGGCACCAGCCTCAAGACCATGCTCATCTCACTGGCCAACCCCAGCGAAAAAGCCTCCGCCCTCATGCAGGAACTCGGCATCAACGCCTACGACGCCCAAGGCAACTTCATCGGCCTCAGCGCGCTCGCCGGCCAGCTGCAGTCGAAGATGAGCGGCCTCACGCAGGAGCAGCGCAACCAGGCATTGGCCACGATCTTCGGCTCGGACGCGATCCGCGCCGCCAACGTCCTCTACAAGGATGGCGCGAGCGGTATCGACAAGTGGACCAAGAAGGTGTCCGACAGCGGGTATGCGGCCGAACAGGCCGCCGCCAAGAACGACAACCTCAAAGGCGACTTGGAGAACCTGTCCGGCAGTTTCGAATCGATGCTCATCACCATCGGCGAAGGCGCGAACGGGCCGCTGCGCACGCTCGTCCAATCGGTCGACAAGGCCGTGGACGCGTTCAGCGGCCTGCCCGCGCCCGTCCAGCAGGGCGTCGTCGTGCTCGGCGCGGCCGGCGGCGCGGTCGCCGCGCTGCACAAGCAGTTCGGCCCGCTGGGCGAATCCAGCAGCAAGGCCGCCCAGCAACTCGGCCTCCTCGTCGACCCCGTGCAACGCTTCCAGGCCGCCGCGCCCCTCTTCTCCCAGGCCGCCACCCAGATCGGCGCCGCCTTCTCCAACCCGACCCGCCAGGCCGAAGTGTTCGGCAGCACCGTCAGCCGCACCAAAGGAGTCACCCAAGGACTCTCCAGCGTCGGGCAGGGACTGCTCAGCGCGTTCGGAGGCCCCTGGGGTGCCGCCTTGACCGCCGCCGGAGTGGCGGTCGGATACTTCGCCACCAAGGCGGCCGCCGCCAAACAGGAGGCGGAGAACCTCGCCACGGCCATGGAATCCGGCACCGACGCGGCCACCGCCCTGTCCACCGCGATCATCAAGGGCGAATGGGGCGGCGACCTCGGATTCAAGAACTCGTCCAAGGACGTGAAGAACCTCAACGACGCGTTGAAGGACTGCGGTATCAGCGCCGCCACGTTCAGCCAGGCCGCAGCCGGCAACAAGCAGGCCATCAAGGAGGTCAACCAGGCCCTCAAGGAACACGAGGAAGCCAACAACACCTACGTGCACGGCATGAACGTCGGCAAAGCCCAATCCGACCTCATCCGCGACAGCCTCAAGGAGGCGTCCTCGCAGATCGGCGACAACAACCAGAAGACCAAGGAGCTCGCCGACGCCAACGCCCAACTCGGCAACTCCGGCAGCACCGCCGCCGACGGCATGAGCGAAGTCGCCGACGCGGCCAATCAGGCGGCGGACGCCGCCAGCATCCTCGCCGGCAACTTCAACGCGACCACCGACGGCATCAACGAGCAGGCCGCCGCGTTGGGCGAGGTCACCAGCGCCCTGTCCACCTACTACGGGTTCTCCACGAGCGCGTCGGACGCGCTGATCTCCATGCACGACGCGTTCGACAAGGCCACCAAGGCCGCGCAGGAGAACGGCAAGACCCTCGACCTCAACACCGAACAGGGACGCGCCAACCAAAGCGCCTTGAACGACATCGCCGACACCGCCCTGAAAGCCGCCGAAGCGCAGGCCAGGAACGGCGCGAGCATGGACGAGATCAACGGCACGCTGAACTCCGCCAAGGACAAGTACAAGGAAGCCGCGCAGGCCATGGGCATGATGCCCGACCAGGCCGAAGCGGCCGCCAAGGCCGCGGGCCTGAGCGCGGACGAATTCGAACGACTCGGCAAAAGCATCGGCATGGTCCCCGACAGCAAGATCGTCAACGTGAACGCCGACACCGGCGCCGCCGAAGGCCAACTCCAACAACTGGGCGTGACCGTGGAGACCCTGCCGGACGGCACCGTCAAGATAGGAGGCGACAACAAGGACGCGATCGCGGCCATCGCCGCCGTCAACGGACTCCCCGTGGACGACAAGAGCGGCACCGTCACCCTCGACTCCAGCCAGTACGACATCGCGCTCGCCATCGCGAACGGCGCGACCATCGACCAGAAGACCGGCTACCTGGTCGGCGACGGCAGCGACCTGCTCGCCAAGGTCGCCGAGGCCAACGGCTGGAAGGTGGACCCGATAACAGGTGTCATCAGCGGCGACAACGGGCCGTTCAAGGCGGCCGCGAAGGCCGTGGAGAACATGAAGATCAAGGACAAGACCATCTCCGTGGGCGCGGACACGTCCAGCTTCTGGGGGTCGGTCAACAGCATCCTCGGCAAGGTGTTCAGCGTGAACGTGGCCGCCAAGGAATCTAAGGCGCACGGCGGCATCATCGGCTACGCGGCCGGCGGGCACATCGGCGGGAAAGGCATCCCCAAGTACGCGGGAGGCGGCTACCCGTCCGGCCTGCTGGGCGGCATCGGCTCGAAGGTATCCGACTCGAACCTCATCTGGGACTCCAAAGGCGAGTACATGATGAAGGCGCGGGCCGTCGACCATTACGGCGTCGGCTTCATGGACTCGGTGAACGCGATGCGCTACACGCCCGGCGAGAAGATCGCAGCCGCGCCCGTGTTCTACCAGCAACCCAACCCGGCCCTCATCGAATCCAACCAGTCCGTCGTCGCCGAATTGCGAGCCTTCCGCGAGGAGATAGGCCCCACCATCGCCGCGTACGCGCCGACCATCGGCAAACGAGACTTCCAACGACTCACCAAGGAGGCACTGCGGTGAAATCCCTCACCTACATCCCCGCGGCCGCGCGCGACCGGGCCGACGGGACCGCGGTCAGCCTGAACGATCCGGACGGGCTCATGGTCGGCCAGATCATGGAGCCGCGCACCCGTAGCTGGAACATCAGCCTCGGCTACCGGAGCCTGACCGCCACCCGCCCCGCCCGCACCGTCAAGGTCACCGCCCTATGCCGAGACAAGACAAGACTCGACACGGCCGAAGCCCGCTTCGACGCGGACATGCGCGCCTACACGGAAGAGCAGGCCACGCCCGGCCTGCTCGACGTGGACGGGTGGCGGCAGAACGCGCTCGTCACCGGATGCGAACCCGACTACGTCAGCCCCCAACTGACCCGCGTGAACCTCACCATCGCCCTCCTCGACGGCGTATGGCACAAGCCCGTCACCCAGTCGTTCGACCGGAGCACCGCCCGGTACACGTCCGGCAAGGACTACCCGCACGACTACCGGTACGACTACATGCCGTCACGGCAGGTCGGCGTCATCGACAACGACAGCGCCCTGCCGTCCCGCGCGAAGATCACCATCTACGGGCCTGCCGCCACCCCCACCATCATCATCGGCGCGAACAGGATCATCGCCGACGTGACCATCCCCTCCGGCGGATACCTCGTCATCGACGGCACCGGCACGCCCCGCACCGCCACGCTCGTCGCCGCCAACGGCGACAAGACCAACGTGTTCGCCGCACTCCACCGAAACCAGGCGGCCGGAGAATACGCGTTCGCGACCATCCCGCCCGGACGCAACACCGTCAGCTGGGACGAAAGCTTCGGCTTCGACATCGAATACTGGCTCGAAAGGACGGGACTGCCATGGACATAACCTGGACCGACACGACCCGCACCCCACAAGGCGAACTCGTCGCCCCCACACTCGACCTCCAATACGGCGACCAAGGCAACGACTTCGAACTCACCCACGCCACCCCCGGCCTCATCCTCGCCGACGGCTGCTACATCGGCGCGGAAGGCACCGAATACGGAGGACGCATCGACGGCGTCAAGGTCGACATGCAGGACGGCCACGCCGACTACGCGTACACCGGCCGCACCTGGCACGGCATCCTCGCCGGCAAGATCATCCAGCCCGACACGGGACAGGACCGACTCACCGTAAGCGGCGACGCCAACACCATCATCAAGACCATCGTCAACCGCATCGGCCTCGCCAACGTATTCACCGTGCCCACCACGCCAAGCGGCATCACCATAAACGCCTACACGTTCCACCGGTACTGCACCGCATGGGACGGACTGCGCATGATGCTCACCGGCGCGGACGCACGCCTCGCACTCACCTACACCGGCGACACATGCCGCCTCGAAGCAGTGAACGCCACCACCTACGAAGGCACGGACAGCGACCAACGCATCGACTTCACCGCCGAACGCGCATACACGCAAGTCAACCACCTCATCGGCCTCGGCAAAGGCGAACTCAAAGCCCGCGCAATCACCCACTGGTACGCGTCCACCAACGGCACCATCAGCCAGACGCAATCACTCACCGGCGACCGGGAGATCACGCAAACCTACGAACTCACCACCAGCGAAGGCGCCGACCTCTCCAACAAAACCCGCGACAAACTCAAGGAACTCTGGAAACAAGGCACCATCGACCTGACCATCCCCGACGACATCGACCTCCACATCGATGACAAAGCCAAAGCATACGACACGACCACCGGCATCGGCATCACCTCACCCATCGTCCGCATCGTCGTCAAACTCGCCAACGGCATCACCAACATCTCCTACGAAGCCGGCTCCTACGACTGGCCCGACGAAGAAGCCTGACCCCACACCCAACTGAAAGGACCCCACCATGGCCAAAACCACGAACATCACCCAATACGAATGCGACCGCCCCGGATGCGACGTCAAAGAATACGTCGACCCGACCGAAACCGCCAGCCCGGACTGGCACGACATCAACCGCATCGACCGCAACAACAACCAGAAACACCTCCTGTTCTGCGGCGCCGACTACAAGGAATACCTCCAATTCGCCGAAAACCAAGACAAAGACTTCGACACCTGGCTCAACGCGCTCGCCGATAAGAACAACGGGAAGGGGATGTGACCATGGGCGCCATACTCGTCACCGGCTCGTGGGGCGGCGACCAGCCCCACGTCACCAGCCAGCAGGACGCGCTCCTCCACATGGGCGTATTCGGCGCCGGCAGTTGCCTGCTCAAAACCCGCGGATACCTCGACAAGCCGACCGCGAAGGACGCGAACAACATCACCATCCCCGAATGGGATCTGCTCCTGCAGGGGCGGCACATCTTCATCGACGCGCCCACCGACGTGAACATCCAATCCGGCTCCCAAGGCCAGAAACGCCGCGACCTCATCGTCGCCCGCTACTCGATGGACAAGACCACCGGCGTGGAGACCGTCACTCTCACGGCGCTGAAAGGCACGCCCGTCAGCACCGGCACCCCCACGGATCCCACCTACGAGACCGGCGTCATCGCGGACGGAGCCATCGTCTCCGACCTGCCCCTGTGCCGCGTCAACCTCGACGGCATCACCATCACCGGCATAGATACCCTCGTCAGCGTCCTCATGCCGCTAAGCGACGTGTGGGATTCGCTAACCCCTGCGAAGTATGCGCCGTACATTCAGTGTGCCGGGCATACGGTCACGACCGGGGACGACGGCACGTTCTGGGTGGGGGTCGACTCTCCGAACGGCGAGCCGCCGGATTACGCCGCGTACACGGTCGGACCTTTCGGCACCGGATTCTATGACGAGGACGGCATCATCGCCCATGTGTGGGGCATGACCGCCACTGGCGTCCGCTTCCGGCTCTACTCGACGCGCTACCAGAAGTGGTGTGGTAAGACCGCTATCTTCGGCAGATGGATCGCCGTATGGAGACGGAATTAGACCATCATTGACTCCGGCAAACTCGCGCGTAGTTTTCGCTAACCCAATCCGGCGATCTGACGCCGAGCGGAGGCTGGTTGACACTTAACTCCGCAAGATGGCTTCGCATCGCCGATGTCCTCATCCTGACTGGGCGGTTCAAGTCGAATTACGCGCTGAATCCATCGGCCGGTGACGTGATGTTCCGGCTTCCCATCGCTGCGAAGGACACATGCCGTGTCAATATCGGCACGAATTTGTGGATGCAGCAGCTCCAACTCCAATTCACAGCCGACAGCCGTGATGTGAAAATCGTGGGCGGCGACACAGGCAACGGTTGGCCGTCTGGAGCGGAGGCTTTCATCTCAGGTATCGCCGTCCGATGTGCGTAGCTTTCGCTAACCCAGCCGCTACTGACCGCGAAGTTCAAGTGGCAGGATTCGGGCAGTTTCATACCGGACGGGTACGGCGGAGCCATGCAGATTCTCGTGGACAGGGCGAACCGTCTGCTCCATGTGGACCTGTCGGGATTCCAGAGCACGGTCACCCTGTCCGACACCTTCCCGGTGTTCTTTCCCGCATCCGGTGTCCGCCCGTCGGCGGACATCCGGCTCGGCTGCCTGTGGTCGCTGCCGTCCGGCACGTGGGGCAAGCAGGCCATCTGGCAGACGGACGGGAAGATCGCCGTCATCGGCAACATGACCAACGGCGACAGGTGCATCCACACGCCGAAGACGCTGCCCATCCCCGACGGGGTCACATTCGCCTAGATCTCGGTCGCGTCGGTCAAGGTGATGGTGACGCCGGTCGGGATGGGGATGAGGTTGGGCATCGGCCGGATCAGGTCGCCGGGGTTCATCTCGGGGCCGATGCTTACGGTGCCATCGGTGTTGAGTGTGATTTCCCGGCCGATGCTCCCGTTGTCCAGAATCGCCTGGCCCAATCCCAGTGCCCTGGACGGCTGTATCTTTCCGCTATTCGGCAGATAGCATTGGTATCGTCCTACCTTCACCGTCGCCTTGAACGGAGTCAAGTCCACTCGTATCAGGCGTTGGGCGGGATTGTAGAACAGCCGGTTCGCGCCGCCATACTGGAAGGGCGTGAAGGAAACCTCGGACTGCATCTTGAACCCGAACTCGAACCAGCGCGACGTCTGGGTTAGCGAAAACTACGCGGTGATCCAGCATCCGGAGATGCCGACGAATCGGCCGGCATTCCCGGTGCCGTTCAGGCGCATGCTGCCGTCCTTGTTGCCCCACAGGTAGAAGCTGATGGCACCGGTGTTGTCGCTGCCGTGCAGCAGTCCTCCAATGTCGGGCATCGGCCGGAAGCCTGCGGGGATCGTCTCGGTGACGGACTGGTTGCTGACGTTTGAAAAACTGCTGTTGAGCGTGATGTACGCGCTCGCGACGACCATGCGCCCCACGCGGGTCAGGGCGATCGTCCGGTCGCTGTACGGCATCTTGAGCTGCGCCGTATCGACGTGGGTTAGCGAAACCCTCAGATGGCCGGGAAGCAGAGGACGCAGGCGAATGGCTGCGGCTCCTGCGAGCCGCCCTGGTTGCGCCACGTGATCTTCCCGTCCTTGTTGATCCTCACGGCGACGGGACGGCCGCTGCTCGACGCGGACACCGTCTGGTACGTGTCGCGTGCGGGACGGTACCCGTCGGGCAGGGTGGCGATGTCGCCCTGCGCCCACGATTCGGTGCTGTTCGACCTCCAATCCACCCACACCGTAACCAAGCCGCCCAGCTTCTGACAGTCCGCGAAATACGTGACGTTGTCACGCACGACCTGCACGAGCCGCGTCACGGACGTCGGGGTTAGCGAAACCCTCAGCTGATCAAGGCTCGCTCGTAGAGGCGTTGCGCGTCTCTCAGGGCGGTGATGTCGGGTTTGAGGTAGTAGGCAGCGGTGGTCTTGATATCGCTGTGTCCGAGCATACGGCTGACCACGGCTATATCCGCTCCCGCGTGCAAAGCGTTGGTGGCCCATGAGTGGCGCAGGTTGCGGGCGGGCACGTGCGGCAGCCCGTGACGTTTGCACCATGACGCGTATGCCCGCGCGACCTGCGGGGGCGTCCGCTCGCCGATGAGACGGTCCCCGTCGCGGGGTTTGAGCTCGCGGAGGCGTTTGACCGCGAAGCGGGGCAGGGGGAGCGTGCGCCGGCTCAATTCGGTTTTCGGCTCGACGACGGCCTCGCGCCCGTTGACCCATTGCAGTCCGCGCTCCACGTGGAGGACGCCGCGACGCAGGTCGATATCGGCCCATTCGAGCCCGTAGCCTTCTTCGGTGCGGAGCCCGCACGCCGTGGCGCAGATCAGCCACGCCTCCAACGGATGCCCGTAGAAGCCGCGCAGGAGTTCACGCGTCTGTCTGACGGTCAGCAGTCGCGGCTCGTAGCGGCGTTTCTGCGGCAGGCGGATGTCGCGGCGCGTGATGTCCACGTCGAGCAGTCCCCAGCGGATCGCGCGGCGGAGCATCGCACGCAATACCGCCCACGCCTTGCGCGCCGCACCCGGCCGCTCGAAACCCGCGAGCCACGCGTCCACGGCCTCCACCGTCACCTCCGACAGCTCCCTGCCGCCGAACACGGGGCGGATGTGCCGCCGCCACGCCGACTCGTACCCGACCATCGTGCTCTCACGCAGCGCACCGCGGCAATACGGCTCGAACCGAGCCGCCCAAAACTCCTCCAACAACATCTTGCAACCTCCATAAATCCCACACGGCCGACGGCCCATCCGCCGGCGCGAAACGTGTGGGATTCCCACGAAAGGATGCCCCATGTCCGAAGGCTTCATCGCCGTCCTCGTCGCCCTCGTCGGCGCGTGCTCCGGCGCGATCGGCGTGCTCATGAAATGGGTGTGCGACAGGCTCGACCACAAGCCCACCGCCTACCAGCAGACCCTCACCCGCCGCCTCGACCACCTCGACGAAGAAAACCGCAAACGCGACACACACGGCCTGATCGTCGACGACGCCCTCAAAGCGCTCCTCTTCGACAAAATCGCACGACTTCACGCCCAGACCGTCGAAAACGGCAAACCCGTACCCACCCCCGTCAAAACCCGCGTCGACGCCGCCTATGACGCCTACGCCGCACTCGGAGGCAACGGCGTCGGCAAACACTACCGCGACGAAATGATCGAAGCCCACGCCAAGGAAGACCCCGAATGAGACCACCCATCACCGACCTGCTCGTCGCGCTCGCCGGCATCGGCGTCCTGCTCGTCTCCGCCCTCGTGGGGCTCACGTTCGCGTTGGGGGCGATGAGCCTGTGAGAGTCGCCGTCGCCATGCTCATTCCCGCGCTCGCGGTCCTGCTGCTCGTCCTGCTCGTCGCGTGGATCGAACGGCTCGACGAGCTCGCCGCCGGCCACGCCCGCCCGCATCCCGCGCCGCCCCGTCATTGGAGCGGCCGTTATTCCAAGCCCCGAAGCCGCATGGCCGAGGGGGCTCCATCCTATCCACCCCGCCATCAAGGAGGACACCATGGCCGATGAGCCAATCACCCAGCCACAGGGCGACAGCCTGCCGCCCGACATTCAACCTATGAGCGAGCTCGAATCCGAACAAGCCCTTGCCGAAGCCGACACCGCCGGCAAGAAGGAGGCGTGAGCATGGGCAATCTGAACACGCTTGTGAACCGCATGCGCTACTGGTGTTCGACGGTCAGCCTCGGCTACGACCAGTCGAACCGTTGGGACATCCGTCCCGGCGGCGAATGCGACTGCTCAAGCCTCGTCATCCATGCCCTCAGGGAGGCGGGCTTCGACACGGGTGCCGCGACCTACACGGGCAACCTGTCGAGCAATCTCACCGCGCGCGGCTGGCGTCGCCTGCCCGCCGACGGCAACCCCCAGCCCGGCGACATCCTCCTCAACGACGTCCACCACGTCGCCATCTACTTGGGCGGCGGCATGCTCGCGCAGGCATCGATTGACGAGCGCGGCCGCGCGTCGGGAGGCGCTTCGGGCGACCAGACCGGCCGCGAGACCAACATCAGGGCCTATTACAGCTACCCATGGAACTGTTATTTGCGCTACGGCAACGCTTCGACCGTTGCGACGGGCCCGCTCGCGGTGGACGGCTCGTGCGGGCCGGCGACCGTGCGCAAATGGCAGGCCGTCATGGGCACGCCCGTCGACGGAGTCATCAGCGGCCAAGTCGTGCCCGACGGGCACACCTACGCGCGTCCCGCGCTCGACACGTCGGCCGTCTCCTACGGCGGCTATGGCTCGCAGCTCGTCGTCGCCGTCCAGCGCGCGCTCGGCATCACCCGCGACGGGCTCCTCGGCCCGGCCACCATCCGCGCCATCCAGGCGCGCCTCGGCGTCGCACAGGACGCGAGCTTCGGCCCCGCCACCGTACGCGCCCTCCAAACCCGGCTCAACACCGGCCGCTTCTGAACCAACCACCCACCCGAAAGGACACCATCATGGCAGACCACGCCGCACACACCACCGACACGGCCGACACCATCACCACGGCCGTCGACAACCCCACCACCTACACGACCGACACGAGTTCCATCGACCAAAGCGAGCACGTCGAGGCTCCACCCACCACCTACACGCCCGTGTTCAACGACACAGTCAGGACCGCCATCTACGTGCTCACCCTCGCCGCCGGGCTCGTCGGCCTCGGCGTGAGCGCGTTCGGCGACCCGCAGATCGGCGCCTACATCTCCAGCGCGGCCGGCATCATCGCCGCCGCCTTCGGCGTCACCTACAACCCCATGCGACTCGCAGGCAAGTGACCCGAAACCGCCCCGACTCCCCCGCAGCACCATGCGCGGGGAGCCGGGGCGGTTTCGTCATTCTTGCCGGAAGACCATCGTCTGCCGGTCGTCTCACCCGTTTCCGACAAGAGACACTTCTACCCGCACAACCTTCACTCCATCTGTTTTTTTGGGCACACTCTGGGCACATTTTTTTGAAAAATCACGAAAAATCGTGAAATATTAAGAAATATGAAAAAGCCGCTCTCCCCTACTCTCGTAAGGGAAAGCGGCTGTTTTCCGCGCTTGCGGAACCGTGGAGTCGCGGGGAATTGAACCCCGGTCCGGTGACCGTACCCTCAGTCTTCTACGTGCGTAGTCCGCTGGCCATGCGGCGGTTTTTCTGCTCCCAACTATGTCGCGGACAACCGTTGGCGGGCATATTCGCAGTCAAAGTCCCGATGTGACCCTGAGACTCAATCACATCGGCAAGTCCTCTAAACGACGCTCAGCATCCTCCCAAGGACGAGGAGGAGTGAACGGAGCGGCTGCTCACTGGTTAATCCTGGCGCGAAGCTCAGGCAGCGAGAGCGAACTCAGTGCGGTTAGATTTAGCACTTATTCTTTTGCCGGGGGCATCCACGAGCGGACCCGGCGTTCTCGGCACGCTTCCCTGCGACGAACAGGTCACCGTCGAAACCGATCGACCCCATTCTTGAATTATCAAACTCCGGTCTTGCGGCCGGATTTTTCAGAATACACCGGCATCGACGAAACCGCAAAACACCGGCCCGGGCCTTATGCTGTCAGCGCAGCGCCGCTCAGCGCAGCACCGGCCTGAGCGGCGCGGACACGTCGATCTGTGTCTTGTCGCCGATCACGTTCGGGTCGGACAGAATCTTGTCGACCACGGCCTTCTTGAGCTTGAGGTCCGACGAGTTGCCCCATACGACCACGTGTTCGCCGCCGTTGAGTTCGGTGGTCACCGAATCCTGCGTCTTCGCGGTCACCTTGGTGATCTGCTTGCGCAGCGATTCGGGAAGCGAATCCAGGATGGCGAGCGTCTCCTTGACGGCACGGCTCTTCAATCCGGCGCTCACATCGCCGACGTCGATCACCGGCACTCCCTCCACGGAGGCATCCGCGGACACCGAGTTCAGAACCCGTGCCTTCGAATCCACCGCGGTCAACGCGTCCGAACCCTTCGCCCGAAGCATGGCGGCGGGCCGTTGCGCCTTGATGGTCACGGCGAGCCCGTGCGGGAATTTCTTCACCGCCTCCGCACGGCTCACGCCGGCGATGGCGGTCATCTCATCGGTCATCGCGTTCGTATCGACGAGCAGCAGCGACTTGCCGGTCTGCCTGTCCACGATCTGCCGCACCTGACGTTCACTCACCCACTCGTTAGCACCGGAGACGGTCACCTGCGAGGCTTCGAGCCTCAGCACCGGGGAGAGGAACAGCAGCCATCCCAGTCCGACGATCAGAGCGGTCACGAGAACCGCGATGCCCACGCGCAACGCGATGATGCGCGCGCCGACGCGTTTGCGCTCCTTGGCACGCGCCTTGAAGTCCACGACCTTGGGGCGCGTGGCGAGACCGAGCGTACCGGAGTTCTCCTGCAATGTCCGGGCGACGAGATCCTCGCTGGCGAGACGGCGCGCGTCGACGAACTGGCCCGGTTCGGAACGGGAGACCGGTTCCCGGGAGCCGGCTTCGCCTACCGTGCGGCGCGGCCGTCGGACAGCCTCTCCCCCGCCTCGTCCCGCGGAGTCGGCGTCACGCACGCCGACCGACCGGCGACGTGACGACGCCGCACCGCCCGCCTTCTCGATTCCCGTGCCGGTGGTGCGTGACGTTCGACCGGACCTTCCGGCACCTCCGGATGCAGCGGTTCGCCCGCTACCGGAAACGGCCCGGCCTGCTCCATCGGACCTGGCGGATCTGGCGGACCTACCGGCCCTGCCCGCCCCGGAGTCAGCCCCGTCACCACCGTCCGATCTGACGACGCGTCCCGCCATCACTCGCAGCTTTCGCGGTGGGCTTCGAGCGCGTGCAGGATCACCTCGTCCATCTCGGTGATGTCGCCGGCGCCCACGGTGAACACGACGTCGCCGTGATGCGCCCGCATGGCCATCATGCGGGCGGCGAGGTTCATGTCGTCGACGGCGCGGAATTCGACGCCGGTCATGCCCTGCGATTCGCGCACGATGGTGAGCGGTCCCACGCCCGGGAAGTCCTCCTGCTTCTCGCGCGCCGGGAACACGCCGGTGACGATCACGTCGTCGGCCTTGGCGAGCGCCTCGGCGAACTCGCGCGCGAAGAACTTCGTGCGGCTGAACAGGTGCGGCTGGAACAGCACGCGGATCGTCGACTGCGGGTAGCGGCGGCGCGCGGCGTCGAGCAGCGCGGCGATCTCGGTGGGGTGATGCGCGTAGTCGTCGACGACGGTGACCTGCTTGACGACGCCACGGACCTGGAAGCGTCGTGCGGCGCCGCGGAACGACGCGATCGCGTCGGCCGCGTCGGTCGGCGCGACGCCGAGCAGCACGGCGGCGGAGAGCGCGGCCGCCGCGTTGCGCGCGTTGTGCAGTCCGGGCACGGCGAGCGTGACCGGCTGGTCGATCGGCTCGCCGCCGGTCACCGCTTCAGGCAGATGCAGCGTGAAGTGTTCGGTGCCGGTCCCGGCGGTCTCGTTCTCCGATTCGATGTGCACGTAGGCGGCGCCGTTGAGGTCGCCGGCCTCGGCCGGGTCGGCGGTGCCGTAGGCGATGGCGCGCGCGGCGACGGTCGGGGCGAGGGCGCGCAACACGGCGAGCGCGTCGGCGTCGTCGGCGCAGATGACGACGTGGCCGGTCGCGTGCCCCGCGTGTTCGACGAACGCGGCGCGGTAGTGCGCCTCGTCGCCGTAATGGTCGAGATGGTCGGCCTCGCAGTTGGTGATGATCGCGATTTCGGGACGGTATTTCTCGAAGCTGCCGTCGGATTCGTCGGCTTCGGCGACGAGCGCCGCACCCGCGCCGACGTGGCCGCCGTCGATGGTGGTGCCGTCGGGGCCTTGGATGGAGCCGCCGATCGCGTAGCTCGGCTCCTCGCCGCAGTGTTCGAGGATGTGCGCGAGCATCGAGCTGGTGGTGGTCTTGCCGTGGGCGCCGGCCACGGTGACGGCGCGCTTGCCGTGCATGAGGAGGGCGAGGATGTCGCTGCGGTGGACGATGCGCTTGTCGGAGCCGTGCGCGGCGACGATCTCCGGATTGTCGGGCTTGATGGCGCTCGAATAGACGATGGTGTCGGCGTCGGCCACGTTCTCGGCCTTCTGGCCGAACGCGACGGCGATGCCGAGCGACGTGAGGCGATCGGTCTTGGCGCTGCGTTCGCGGTCGGAGCCGGTGACCTTCACGCCGCGCTCGTGGAGCATCTCCGCGAGGACGGACATGCCGGCGCCGCCGATGCCGATGAAGTGCGTGGCCCCCAACGCGTCGGTGGTCTCCTCCGGAGAGAAGGCCGCGCGTGCGGGGTCGAGGATGATGGACGATGTGCTGTCTGCGCTCACGAAACGTGCTCCTTGTGGGAAAAATCTCCGGCCCGGCCGCGATCGCGCGGGGACGGGCCTGTTCCATTATGGTCGGATATGCCGTGCCGGTCTACTCAAGCGACCGGCGGCCGGACTACTTGCGGCCGGATCTAGCCGAAACCTAGCCGGACCTAGCCGGACCTATTCGCGTCCGGTGCCGGCGAGGGCGAGGATGCGGCGCGCCATCGTGTCGGCCGCGTCGCGGATGCCGTACTCCCAAGCCTTCGCGCCCATCGCGGCGAGGCGTTCCGGGTCGGCGAGCAACGCGGGCACGTGTTCGCGCACCCATACGGGGGTCATGTCGGCGTCGGCGACCATGACGCCGCCTTCCGCGTCGACGACCGGCTGCGCGTTGAACCGCTGTTCGCCGTTGCCGATGGGCAGCGGCACGTAGACGGCGGGCAGGCCGAGCGCGGTGAGCTCGGCGACGGTGCCCGCGCCGGAACGGCAGATCACGAGGTCGGCGCACGCGAACGCGAGGTCGATGCGTTCCAGGTATTCGGCGACGTGATAGTCGCCGTCGCCGGCCGCGTCGCCGTCGTTGAAGCGCAGGCCCGCGAGATGGTTCTCGCCCGCGTTGACGCCGACGAGGTCGCGCACCTCGTCCGCCTTGCCGCGGCCGGTGAGATGCACGACCTGCGCGTGCGCGAGGATGTCGCCCGCGGCGGCGGCGACCGCGCGGTTGAGGTTGACCGCGCCGAGCGAGCCGCCGGTGACGAGCACGAGCGGACAATCCGGGTCGACGCCGAGTTCGGCGGCCGCGCGGCGTCGGGCCCCGGCGCGGTCCTTCTCCAGTTCGCGCACGAGCGAGGCGATGGCGGGCCTGAGCGGCAGGCCGACGCGTTCGATGCTTCCGCCCTTGCCGGGTTTCAGCCCGCTGCCGTCGTACACGGTGCCGATGAAGTCCGCCCAGCGGGCGCCCAGCTTGTTGGCCATGCCGGCGCGCGCGTTCTGCTCGTGGATGACGATGGGCAGGCCCATGCGGTGCGCGGTCGCGTAGACGGGCGCGGAGGCGTATCCGCCGAATCCGGCGACCACGTCGGCTTCGCGCGCTTCGAGGATGCCTCGCACCTTGCGCGTCTCCGCCTTCCATTTGGCGGGGAACCGCAGCATGTAGAGGTTGGGGCGGCGTGGGAACGGCACCTTCTCAATCGTGTCGAGTTCGAATCCGGCGGCGGGCACGAGATCCTTCTCAAGCCCGACGGCCGTGCCGACGACCGTCACCTTCGCGTCCGGTTCGATTCCCCGGATCGCGTCGGCGACGGAGAGCAGCGGGTTGACGTGTCCGGCGGTGCCGCCGCCGGCGAGGACGATATGCTTCATGGGTAACGAGCATAGTCATGCGCGTGGTCCGCCCGACGGCGACGCGCGAGAAACGGCCCGCGCGACCGGCGCCGATCGCGCGGCGAGGCCGCGGGCGGCGGCTACAGGCGGGACGTGTCCGCTTTGATCTGCGGCTGCTGGCGCATCAGCCCGGCGGCGAATCCGGAGGCTATCAGGCAGGCGAGCATCGACGAGCCGCCGGACGAGACGAACGGCAGCGGCACGCCGAACACGGGGAAGATGCCGACGACGACGCCGATGTTGACGAGCGCCTGCCCGACGAACCATGTGGCGACGCACATGAGCGCGATCGCGCTGTAGCGGTCCTTCGCCTGCATGGCGCTGAACAGGAGACACCAGCCGAGAATCACGAAGATGAGGATCACCATCGCGCAGCCGACGAATCCGGTCTCCTCGCCGATGATCGCGAAGATGAAGTCGTTGTGCGCGGCGGGAAGGTAGTTCCATTTCTCGCGCGAGTTGCCGAGTCCGACGCCGAGGAACCCGCCGGAGGCGATCGCGTAGCGGGCGTGCATCGACTGGTAGCAGATCTCCTGCGCGTCCGCGGCCGTGCACTGCGAGTATGCGGCGAGCACGCGTTCGCGACGGTTGGGGCTGGACGCGACCAATGCGACCACGACGGCGATGCCGACGCCGGCGATCACGGCGAGCTTGCCGCCCGGGAAGCCGGAGACGAGCATGGAGACGAAGCCGATGAGCATGACGATCATCGCGGTGCCGAGATCCTTGCCTCCGATGACGAGCAGCAGAGCGGCGCCGTACACGATGATGACGCCACGATAGGCGGAGACCACCTCCTTCCACGTGGCACGACGGGCGTGGTCGCCGAGGATGCGGCGCGCGGCGATGAGCGCGGACGGCATCCACACGCACAACGCGAGCTTGGTGACCTCCGCCGGCTGGAAGGTGGCCGACGTGCCGGGGACGGCGATCCAGCCGTTGTTGCCGTACTGGCCGACGCCGAGCGGCGTGAGGGTGAGCGCCTGGAGACCCAGCGCCCCGACCATGACGGCGAGCGCGGACTTCCTGTACAACTCCACCGGGAGCATGCTGACGATCACGCCGGCCACCAGGCCGCAGACGCACACGACGACCTGGCCGAGCGAATCGGTGAACGGCGATTTGCCCTCCGACGCCGAGGAGACGGCGGACGACGAGAACACCATGATCACGCCGAAGACGCTCAGTCCCAGCACGGACATGCGGAAGCCGTGATAGCACCACAGCGGGTTGAACAGGCTGCGGATGCCGGGGTTGTCGCGGTCAGTCTTCGCCATGCGCCTTCACCCAGCGGCGGGCGGCGTCGGCGAAGCGGTTGCCGCGGTCGGCGTAGGAGACGAACTGGTCCATCGACGCGCAGGCGGGCGCCATGAGCACCACGTCGCCGGGCTCGGCGTAGGCGCCGGCGGCTTCGACCGCGCGATCCATCACCGTGCCGTTCGGCTCGGGGTCGATGACGGTGAGCGGCGTGTCGGGCGCGGAGGCGGCGAACGCGTCGAGCATGGGACGCTGGTCCTTGCCGATGATGACGGCCGCCTTGATCGTGGCCTTGCGGTCGGCGACGAGATGCTCGAACCGGCTGCCCTTGGCGAGACCGCCGGCGATCCACACGACGGAGCCGTCGGCGAAGCTGGTGAGCGAGGCGTTGGCGGCGTGCGCGTTCGTCGCCTTCGAATCGTCGACGAAGCGGATCGTGCGGCCCTGCGCGTCGGCGGCGGTGGCGGCGACGGTCTCGATGCGGTGGCCGCCCGGATGGAACGCCTTCAGCGCCTCCAGCGCCTTCGCCTTGTCGGCGCCGTAGCCGAGCACGAGCGCGAGCGCGGTGAGCGCGTCGGCGAGCAGATGCGGGTAGATGGTGCCGTCGGGTTCGGTCAGATGCGTGAATTCGGCGATGGGCGCGATGCGCGTCGTCTCGCCGGGCTCGCCGCCGGCGACGCCGCTCCTGTCGACGATCCAGCCGTCGGCGACGCCGATCTGGCCGGCCTCGGGCTCGTGGAGCGTGAACCCGACCTTGAGGCACCCCTCCGCGGGTTCGGCGGCCTCGGCCTTGGCGGTGACGAGCGCGTCGTCCGCGTTGTAGACGAGCGCGCGTTTGACGCCGTGGAACACCTTCGCCTTGTCGGCGGCGTAGTTCTCGCGGCCGCCGTGCCAGTCGAGATGGTCGTCGGCGATGTTGGTGATGGCGGCGCAGTCGAGCGCGAGCGAATCGGTGAAGTGCAGCTGGAACGAGCTCAGTTCGACGCACAGCACGTCGTGCGCGGGATTGGTGGCGCAGCGCGACAGCGACATCGCCATGTTGCCGGAGGCGATGTTGCCGGCGCACGGCGCGTCGAGACCGCAGGCGGTGAGCATCGCGGAGGTCATCTCGGTGGTGGAGGTCTTGCCGTTGGTGCCGGTGATGCCGATCCAGCCGGCGGGACGGCCGGTGTGCGCGGAGTCGACGCGCAGGCGCCACGCGAACTCGACCTCGCTCATCACCGGGATGCCACGGCGCTGCGCCTCGAGCACGAACGGCGTGCGCGGGTTGAACACGGGCGACGACATGACGTAGTCGACCGTATCCCAGTCGATCGCGTCGAACGAGTGGAGGTCCGCCTCCGGCTTGCGCTCGTCGACGCCGATCACGTGCGCGCCGCGCTCCCGCAGCACCTCGGCCAGCGACGTGCCCGACACGCCGAGTCCGGCGATGACGACGGTCTTTCCTGTGATGTCCATGACTTGATCCCCCTTAGGATGTCCGCATGATGTCCGCGGCGCCGCGACGGGCGGCCTCGGTTCCAGCGGCATTATTCCAATCGAATGTTACGCGGGAAGGCCTGGTCCGGGAAACCTTCCGGATACGCCGGGATGCGCCCGGATCAGCCGAACAGTAGGCCGGAACGGGTCACCCAGTCGCCGTAGAAAACGACGAGGCCGATGAGCACGAACATGAGCTCGATCATCCAGAAGCGCACGACGACCTTCGACTCCTGCCATCCGCACAGCTCGAAGTGGTGGTGGATGGGCGCCATCTTGAACACGCGCTTGTGCGTGGCCTTGAAGTAGCCGACCTGGATGACGTCGCTCATCGCCTCGATGACGTACAGACCGCCGATGATGACGGCGAGGAACTCGGTGTGCGTGGCGATGGAGAGCGCGGCGAACAGGCCGCCGAGCGCGAGCGAGCCGGTGTCGCCCATGAAGATCTCGGCCGGGTTCGTGTTGTACCACAGGAACCCGATGCAGGCGACGGCCGCGCACACGGCGATGATCGTGAGGTCGAGCGGGTCGGAGACGCCGTAGGCGAAGCCGTAGTGGCCGGCACCCTTCAAGTGGTAGCTCTCCCAGAACGCGATGACGCCGTAGCCGGTGAACGCGATCATCGAGGAGCCGGCGGCGAGGCCGTCGAGGCCGTCGGTGAGGTTCACCGCGTTCGTCCACGCGGCCATGAGGAAGTTCACCCAGATCACGAAGATGACGATGGCGACGGCGCGGCCGGCGAAGTCGAAGCTCAGGAACGGCTTCTCGATGAAGCTCATGCCGGCCTGCGCGCTCGGGAACCCGTTCTTGGTGGGGATGAGGAGCGCGAGCACCGCGTAGATGGTGGCGAAGATGAACTGGCCGATGAACTTGCCGCGCACGGTCAGGCCCTCGTTCTGCTTCTTGCGCACCTTGGCGAAGTCGTCGATGAAGCCGAGCAGGCCCATGGAGAGCATGGCGAACAGCACGAGCACCGCGGACCAGGAGGGCGCGTCGCCGTTGTGCAGGTAGCGGTAGAGCGCGGAGGCGGCCCAGCCGAGCAGGATGGCGAGGTTGATGACGACGCCGCCGAGCGTCGGCGTGCCGCGCTTGACCAGATGAGACTGCGGGCCGTCCTGGCGGATGTACTGACCGTAGTGCAGCTTGTGCACGAGACGGATGAGCATCGGCGTGCCGACGA
Source organism: Bifidobacterium sp. LH_417 (assembly GCF_056357035.1). Classification (NCBI taxonomy): domain Bacteria; kingdom Bacillati; phylum Actinomycetota; class Actinomycetes; order Bifidobacteriales; family Bifidobacteriaceae; genus Bifidobacterium; species Bifidobacterium sp. LH_417. The sequence goes on along the minus strand of NZ_JBKEVI010000001.1, from coordinate 366,078 downwards.
TCGTGACGACCAACGACACGAGGATTCCAATGATGAGCGCGATCACTTGCTGTTCCTTTGTTCTGTCTGTTCTCTCTGCGGGGCATCGGCCCCGGCATGTTCCCGGTTGGCGGCGGCCGGCCCCGTCACGCGTCCGGGGTCCAACGCGCGGCGAGCGCGCTCAGCCCCGAGGCGTGCGATCCCTTGAGCAGCACGACGGTGCCGTCATGCTCTCGTGCGGCGGCTGTGACGAGCGCGTCGGCCATGTCGGTGTCATGCACCTGCGTCACGGCTTCGGCGTCCATGCCAGCCTCACGCGCACCCTGCGCGATCGATGCGGCGAGCGCGTCGAACTCCGGATCGGTCGGGGAACCGACGGCGATGACCCGGTCGAGTCCCGCTTGGGCGGCGTAGGCACCGATGCCGCGGTGCAATCCCTGCTCGTCGCCGCCGAGTTCGAGCATCGCGCCGAGCACGGCGACGCGGTAGGGGGCGGCTTCGCGTCCGGCGCCCCAACGGGCGAGTCCGTCGATGCCGGCCTTCATCGAATCGGGGTTCGCGTTGAACGAATCGTCGATGAGCGTGAACTCCGTATCGTCCTCACGCACCGTGGAGACGGCCATGCGGTGCGGGCTGATGCGCTTCTGTTCGCCGAGCGTGCGCGCGATGGCGTCGAGATCCATGCCGAGACGCGAGGCGACGGTGGCGGCGGCGAGCGCGTTCATCACGTTGTGCGCGCCGGGAATGCCCATCGTCACGTGCGTGTTCGCGCCGTCGGCGGCGGCGAGCGTGAACGACGCGTGGTCGGTCTCGTCGCAGGTCATGTCACGTGCGGTGAGCGTGTCCTTGCCGGCGTTGGCCGGGTCGACGCCGAACCACAGGACGTCGCCGGGGGCGATGCCCGCCATGGCGGCGACGTGTGCGTCGTCGGCGTTGAGGACGGCCGTGCCGCCGGGCAGCAGGCCGCGCACGATCTCGGATTTGGCCTGCGCGATGCGCTCGACGGAGCCGAACTCGCCCAGATGCGCGACACCGACCTTGAGCACGATGGCGATGTCCGGCGGGGCGATGCGGGTGAGGCCGGCGATCTCGCCGACGTGGTTGGCGCCCATTTCGGCGACGAAGTAGCGGGTGGTCTCCCCCACCGTGAGCGCGGTGAGCGGCAGGCCGATGTCGTTGTTGAACGAACCGACCGGGGCGACGGTCTCGCCCATCGTCGAGAGCAGCGTCTTGAGGAGGTCCTTGGTGGTGGTCTTGCCGACCGAGCCGGTCAGTCCGATGAGCGTGAACGGTTCGCCGGTGGCGCGGCGCAGTTCGATGTTGCGCTTCGCGAGCGCTCCGAGCGCCGCGACGGTATCTCCGACGACGATCTGAGTGATGTCGACGCCGGCGGTCTCGTGGTCGACGATCGCCGCGACCGCGCCTTGGGCTCCGACGCGGGGCACGTAGTCATGGCCGTCGACGCGCTCGCCCTTGATGGCGACGAATACGCCGCCGGGGCCGACCTGCCTGGAATCGCTGACCGTATGGCGTGTGACCGCGCCTTCCGGCACCTGTCCGTCGGCGGGTGGGACGATGCGTCCCCCCGTCGCCTCCGCGACCTGTTCGATCGTCATCGGCATCATCGTGTTGTCCGTCACAACCCTGCTCCTCGTCTCGTCTGTCGTGTTGTCATGTCCGTTCATGCCGCCCCCGATGTCCGGGGCCGGCCGGCTCGGGCTCATGTGAGGTCGCCGGCCACCCGCAGCGCGTTCCTGATGTTGTTGCGGCGCACACCCGCGGCGAGCACCATCGCGATGGCGAGGGACAGGTGCCGCCGCTCCTCATCGGTCTGGGCGGCTGTGGCGAGCTTCGCCAACGTGTCCGACTCCTCAGTGCGGCTGGTCACGCGCATCTGTTCGTCGGCGCGGAACCCGTATTCGTCCTGCATGCGTTCGATGACCGCGCGGTCGGCGTTCGTCGGCGCGGGCGTCGCGGAACCGAACACGTCGACGCTCACCGATGCGAGCGCGTGCGTGGCGACGGTCAGATCGTCCAATGCGATGACCACGGCCGCCGCGCCGTCCTCGGCGCATACGGCGAGCGTGCGCTGCAGATCGAGCACGCCGAGCGGATAGTCGAGATCGAGTCGGCGTTCCAGCGAATACGAGCCTGCGACGCTGATCACGCCCACGGGATTGCCGAGCATGTGCAGGAACTGCGCGAGTTTGTCGACCACCGCCACGCTTTCGGCGGGCGTGCCGCCGCTCACGGCGAACACGGCCAGCGTGTTGGACGGGTTGCCGGCCATCTGCGCCGCCAGCGCGCCCAGCTCCTCGTCGGTGGGCGATGCGTAGAGAATCGGCATGTCGGGTTCTTCGGGCAGATGCGCCCGCGTGCTTTCGGGCACAATGGCCGCGTAGGCGCCCTTGCGGCGCGCACGACGCAGGTCGTCCACGCCCAGGTCGTGTTCGGACCACAGCAGTGCGCCGGGCGCCACCGAGTCGATGTCGTCGGCGAGCGAGGTGACGGTCACGGACGTCGCGAACGACGGCACCAGTTCCCAGCCGTAATGCTCGACGAGATGCCCGAGCGTCATGCGCTGCATGATGGACTCGCTCACTGCGCTCATATTTTCCCTTTCGCCCGTGTCCTACCACTCAACCGGAATAGCATCCGTTCGCGGCGACGAGGTGGGCACCTCGTACTTCTGCATGAGGAATTCACCGATCTGCGCGAACAGCTTGCCGGATGTGGTACCACCATACATGCCGTCCGGGTCGAGCATGACCACGGTCACCACGTAGCGCGGATTGTCGGCGGGGATGATGCCGGAGAAATCCGCGATGATCGAGGTGAGCTGCCCGGTGGATCCGACGACCTCGGCGGTACCGGTCTTCGCGGCCACACGGTATCCGTTGACACTCGCCGTGTTCTTGTACTCCTCGGCGACCGACTCCATCGCGTTCTTGATCTCGTTCGACACGCTCTCGTCGATCACGCGCGTCGCCTCGCCCTGCGCCTGCTCGGTCACATGACCGTTCGCATCGGTCACGGACTTGACGATCGACGGCTGACGCATGACGCCGCCGTTCGCGATGACCGACACGGCGCGGGTCAGCTGCAGCGCGTTGACGGTGTAGCCCTGACCGAACAGAACCGTGTCCTTCGTGCGGCCGTCCCATGATTCGGGGGTGCCGAGCACGCCCTGCGATTCGCCGGGCAGGTTCAAGCCGGTGGGCTGGCCGATGCCGAACTTGGTGAGCATGTCGTAGCGCTGTTGCGAGCTCACATTCTCGGAGGCCATGACCATGCCCACGTTCGACGAGTTCTGCAGAATGCCCGCGAGCGTCCAATGCTTGGTGGAGTGCTCGACCGCGTCATGGAACTTCTGGCCGTTGCTCTTCGTGTACTCGTACGGCACGGTGAACTTGTCGGTGATCTTGTGCGCCCCGTTCTGCAGGATCGCGGCGAGCGCCGGGACCTTGCCGATCGAACCGGGCTCGAAGGTCTGGCTGACGGCGCGCGAGACGGAGAGCTTCGCCTCGTCGGAACCGGCCTTGATCTGGTCGGAGTCCTCCAAGGCGACGATGCCGCCGGTCTGCGTGTCCATGACGACGGCGATGCCCCACTGCGCGTGGCTGGATTGGACGCCTTCCGTCAACACCTTCTTCACATACCAGTCGACGTCGGAGTCGATGGTCAGGCTCACGTCCTTGCCGTCGACAGCGTCCTTCGACTCGGTGACGGTGCCGGGGATGACCTCGCCGCCGTTGCCCCGCTGGTAGACGGTGTAGCCGTCGGTGCCGCTCAGCGTCTTGTCGAACGTCTGCTCCAGTCCGGCTGCGCCGTGCCCGTCGTCGTTCATGCCGCCGAGCAGGGAGCCGATCAGCGTGTTCTCCGCGTAGACACGTTCGCTGCTGAGCTCGCCGTATATGATGCCGTACAGGCCAAGCTTGTCGATCTGGCGTTTGATCTGCGGTGTGACGTCCTTCTTGATGACGACGTACTGGCCGGTGCCGTTGAGCATGGCACCGAGCTCCATGGCGTCCATCTTGAGGATCGGGGCGAGCAGACGGGCGACGGCGGCGGCGCCGGTCGCACCGACCGGCTTGCCGTCGATCTCATGGCAGTAGCCGAGGGACTCCGCCTGCTTGGACCCACACGAGACCGGCGTGAACGAGGTGGCCGAATCAGGCACGCCGATGATGTTGTAGCGTTCGACGCTCTGGGCGAGCACGGTGCCGTTCACGTCGAGGATCTTGCCACGGTTGGCGCTGATGACGACCTTGGAGGTGCGCGCGTTGGTGGCCGCCTGCGCAGTGGCCCGTCCTTCAAGCAGCTGCACCCAGGCGAGACGTCCGAGGCACACGGCGGCGATTACCGCGAACACGACCCCCACTGTGAGACTCTTGACCATGAAGCCGTCAAGCCCGTGGGCGCGCGTGAACGCCTTGAAGCGTCTCGTCATCACCGTCCGCCTTCCTTCGGCTCTTGATAGCCGTTGAGATCGATGGTCACGGATCCGGACTGCGGGACCATGCCCATGTCGCTGGCCTTCTGCGGCAGCGACGCCTCCAGCTGGTCGAGTTTCGCCTGATCGTCCTGCACGTCCTGGGTGAGACGGCTGATCGACGTCTCCAACTGGGACGTCTCGAACGCGTTGGACACCATTTGCGTGCGTAGCATGAGCGCCCCGATCAGCGTGGACGCGAGGAACGCCACTGCGATGACGATATGCACGGTGGGCGCGGAACGGGTCCTGACCCAGGTCATGAAGCGTCCGAGACCGGCGGCGAGCCCCGTGCGGGTGTCGCCGCCTCCGTCCACGACGCGCAGTTCGGGGCGGGACGCGGGCCTGGACGCGGGTTCGGGACGACGGGATGCGGTGGATCGTGCGGTACGTGCCGATGTCGTCGCCATGTCAGTTCCTTCCCCCGCGCCTGCGGCGCGCGTTCATATCTCTGCCACCGTGCACGGTCGTATCCGGGACCGTGTCCCTCTTGAAACGTTCGACGGCGCGTGCAGGCAGCGGCCTGGACAGTTCGACGGCGCGCAGCCTGACGGAAGCGGAGCGCGGGTTCGCCGCGATCTCCGCGGCGTCTGCCTTGAGCGCACCGCGCGTCAGTTCTCTGAAGAACGGGCGTGCGTCCGGCGGAACAACCGGCATGTCGGGTGGCACATCGGCCTTGAGACCCTGCGCCATGAACGATTTGACGGTCTTGTCCTCCAGCGAATGGTAGGACTCCACGACGATTCGGCCATGCGGGGCGAGACGCAACGCGATCTGCGGCAGGGTGCGCGCGAGCTTGTCGAGTTCGCCGTTCACCTCGATGCGCAGCGCCTGGAAGACACGTTTGGCGGGATTGCCTGCGGGGCGGTGGGCCTTGGGAATCACCTCGTCGACGAGCGCGTTGAGTTCGGCGGAAGTGGTCAGCGTGACGCCGTCATCACGGCGACGGACGATCTCGCGGGCGATGGGCTTGGAGAACTTCTCTTCGCCGTAGGTGCGGAAGATGCGCGTCAGCTCGCGTTCGTCGTATTCGGCGAGCACGCGCGCGGCGGTGAGCGGCTGGCTCACATCCATGCGCATATCGAGCGGCGCGTCATGGGAGTACGAGAATCCGCGATCGGTCTCGTCGATCTGCAGGCTCGACAGTCCCAGATCCATGAAGGCGGCGTCGACGCGGCCGATGCCGTGCGCATCCAACGCCTCGGTGAACTGGTCGAAGGCGGCATGCACGGGGATGAAACGATCCGCAAGCCCCTCCCGTTCCATGCGTTCGGAGGCGAGACCGAGCGCCTCGGCGTCACGGTCGATGCCGACGAGACGGGCGTGTGGCGCCGCCTTGAGGAAGGCGGTGGCATGCCCGGCGAGACCGAGCGTGCAATCCACGACCACGGGCCGGTCCACGCCGTCGAGCCCCGAGGTGACCAGACGCACGCAATCGTCGAGCAGGACCGGCTGGTGAATCGCCGCCGGATCCCTCGTCTCGCCACTTGCGCCGCTCATATCCTGCTCCTTGGGTTGTTCGTGGTTCACCGTCGTTCCGGTCTCCGTTCCATTGGTTCGTTCGTCGGTCGTCTCATCGTCGTTCACAGCCCCACCTCCGGCAGGACGTCGTCGGCGATGTCGGCGTACCCCTGTTCCTTGTCGGCGAGATAGGTCTCCCACGCCTCACGGTTCCAGATCTCCGCGCGGGTCCCCACGCCGATCACGACGATGTCGCTGCCGAGGTTCGCATAGTCGCGCAGCATCTGCGGCACCAGCACGCGCCCCTGCTTGTCGGGGTCCTGGTCGACGGCTCCGGACAAGAAGACGCGCAGGTAGTCGCGCGCCGCCTTGTCGCCCATCGAGGTGCGTTGAATCTGCATGGCGATGCGGCGGAACTCCATGGCCGGCAGCAGGTACACGCAGCGTTCCTGGCCGCGCGCCATGACGATGCCGGTACCGAGCTGCGCACGCATCTTGGCCGGCAGGGCCATGCGCCCCTTCGCATCGATCTTCGGCGTGTACGTGCCGAGCATGAGGGGAGGCAGGCTCATCGGCATCTGAGGCTGCACCGGCATCTGCCGGGACATGGCGTCCGCAGACGCTCCGTTCCCTGCGGCGGCTCCGGGGTCGACGGCACTCGTAGTACCCGGAACGCCCTGATTCATCGGCATGGGGCCGGATGCGGCCATGGCGGGGTATGGCGGGTACGCCGGGTATGGCGGATATCCGGCGTATTCCATGCCGTTCACGGTCTCGCCGGTCATCCGCCCCACCTCCTTCGCACACCATTCGGACACACTCCGACCACACTGCTTCCCCACTCTACCCCACTTTCCCCCATTACTCCCCACACACTCACACAATTCGCGCTTTTTCCGCGGCCTTCTCCCCTTCCCAAGGTGCGGCGGGGACAATCCCCGCCTCTGGGCTCTCCGACCGAACCGACGGGCCGGCTCTCCGGAGCGGACGAATTCATCCGGAATTCACCTCCGCCGGCGTCGACGGCACCCGCCTCGTTGGGGGTGGGGAGTAGATTGGAACATTCCAGTTTTCAGGAGATAGAACAGGGGAAACGGAACACATGTCGAGTTACGCCTCGCAGATCGAGGAGGAGCAGCGCGCGGTCAGCCGCGCATACGACCGTCTGGACGCATTGCGCGCCCAAGCCAGGCAACGCCTCGATGCCGTGCGGGCCGCGGGATCGCACGGCTCGCCCACCCAGCGCACCGAACGCGACTCGTTCGCCACGATGTACGAGGACCGGCTCACGCAGCTGCGCGCCGTGGAGGACCGTCTCGTCTTCGGGCGTCTCGACGACAAGACCGGCGCACGCCGCTACATCGGGCGCATCGGTTTGTCGGACGACCGTCATGTGCCGATGCTCACCGACTGGCGCGCCGAGGCCGCACGCCCGTTCTACGAGGCGACGCCCTCGCACCACGGCGACATCGTCATGCGCCGCCACATCACGCTGAGCTTCCGCGACGTGGTCGCGTTGGAGGACGAGGTGCTTGACATCCACTCCAGCCAGGTCGGCGAAGCGTCGAAATCCGGCACGTTGACCGGCGAGGGCGCGCTGCTCGCCTCGCTGAGCTCGCGTCGCACCGGCAAGATGACCGACATCGTCGCCACCATCCAGGCCGAGCAGGACCACATCATCCGATCGGCGATGGACCGCGCGGTCGTCGTGCAGGGAGGCCCCGGTACCGGAAAGACCGCCGTGGCGCTGCATCGCGCCGCATACCTGCTCTACACGCATCGCCGCACGCTCGAGCGTTCCGGAGTGCTCGTCGTCGGACCAAGCACCACGTTCCTGCACTACATCGATCAGGTGCTGCCCTCGTTGGGCGAGACCGGCGTGGTCTCACGCACCATCGGCGACCTCATCCCCGGCATCGAGGCGACCGCCACGGACACGCCACGCGCCGCCCTGCTCAAGGGCGACCACCGTATGGCGAACGCGATCCGCAACGCCGTGGCCGCGCGCGAACGCGTGCCCGCCGACCTGCCGGTCGTGCAGATCAACGGCATCACGGTGCCGATGCTCGCCGCGGACGTCGAACAGGCGATCGGCGACGCCCGCCGCACCCGTCAACCGCACAACAAGGCGCGCGAGACGTTCGTCAAGTCGATGATCTCCGCGATGCGCATCCGTTACGAGGAGCAGCTCGACTACGCGCCCGACCAGGACGAGATCAACCGCGCCGTCTCGATGCTGCGCATGAACGACAAGGTGCGCGTGGCCCTGAACCTCGCCTGGCTGCCGATGAACGGCCCGTGGCTTCTCGACGACATGTTCTCCAAGCCGGCGAAGCTGCGCCGCTACGCCCCGTGGCTGAACGAGGATGACATCGCCGAACTGACCCGCGCGAAGGGCTCCGCGCTCACGCGCTCCGACGTGCCGCTGCTCGACGAGGCCATGGAACTGCTCGGCGACGACCCGAAGCTCGCGTCCCTGCGCCGCCGAGAGGAGGCCGCGCAGGCCGAACAGCTGCGGTTCGCGCAGGACACGCTCGACCAGAACGGCATCGGCACCGGCCTGGTCACCTCGCAGATGCTGCTCGACCAGATCAACGGGTCGGACGCCGAGGCGACCGCGCAGCTGGCAGGCCGCGACCGCGAATGGACGTACGGGCATATCGTCGTCGACGAGGCGCAGGAGCTCACCGCCATGGATTGGCGCATGCTCATGCGGCGCTGCCCGTCCCGCTCGTTCACGATCGTGGGCGATGTGGCGCAGACGAGTGCCTTGGGCGGCACCCGTTCATGGGCGAAGACGATGAACCGTCTGTTCGGCCGCGGCCGTTGGGATCTCAACGAGCTGACCATCGACTACCGCAATCCGCAGGAAGTGTCGGATCTCGCCGGACGGTTCGCCGAATCGCAGGGACTCTACATCTCCACCGTGCATGCGGTGCGACGCATTCCCGACTCCGTGTCCCGGGTCACCGTCGCGTCCCGCGACGAGCTGTGCGCAGCGGCGGCGCGCGAGGCAGCCGGACTGGCGAAGCGTTTCGTAGCCGCCGACGGCACCGGCCGCGTCGCGGTGATCGCGGCCGCAGCGCTGCTCCCCTCGTTGCGCGACGCGATGGATGCCGCGCTGCGCGAGACGATGGGCGAAGACGAGGCGAATCGTCTCGCCGCGCAGGAACCGTGGGACCGTCAGGTGGACGTGAGCGGCACCGAAACGGTGAAGGGACTCGAATACGATGCCGTCGTGCTGGTCGAGCCCGGGCTCATCGACCAGGAGGCCCCGAGTCGTCTCGTGGCGGCCGCCGACCTGTACGTCGCGATGACGAGGCCCACGCAACGGCTGGCCATCGTTCGGACGGCGATGGACGAAAAGGATCTTGAACTCTAAGGTGGGAATCATGCCTAAAGCACTGTTGTTGGAGAACATTCACCCGGACGCGGCCAAATCGCTGCGCGATCACGGGTTCGAAGTGGAGACGATGAAGGGCGCGTTGAACGAGGACGAGCTCATCGAGGCGCTGGACGGCGTCGATGTGGTCGGCGTGCGCTCCAAGACGAGCGTGACCAAGCGCGTGCTCGAGGCACGCCCCACGCTGTCCGCGGTCGGCTGCTTCTGCATCGGCACCAATCAGGTGGATCTCGATTTCGCGGGGGAACAGGGCATCGCCGTGTTCAATGCCCCGTATTCGAACACGCGTTCCGTCGTGGAGCTGGTGCTGTGCGACATCATCTGCCTGATGCGCCGCATCCCCGCCCACACCCATCATCTCAAGCATGGCGTGTGGGACAAGACCGCCACCGGTTCGCATGAGGTCCGAGGCAAGACGCTCGGCATCATCGGCTACGGCAACATCGGATCGCAGCTGAGCGTGCTCGCGGAGGCGCTCGGCATGCGCGTCGTCTTCTACGATCTCGAAGAGAAGCTCGCCCTTGGCAACGCCTATCGCTGCGCCACGCTCAACGAGCTGCTGGAGCAGTCCGACGCGGTGACGATCCACGTGGACGGCCGTAAGTCGAACACCGGGTTCTTCGGTGAGGACCAGTTCGAGCATATGAAGCAGGACGCCATCTTCATCAACGCGTCGCGCGGCTTCGTCGCCGACTTGGGCGCGCTGAAGCAGCATCTCGATTCCGGCCACCTGTCCGGTGCCGCCGTGGACGTGTTCCCGGTGGAGCCGAAGAAGACGGGCGACCCGTTCGAGACGGCTCTGGCCGACGAGGACAACATGATCCTCACCCCGCATATCGGCGGCTCCACCCTGGAGGCGCAGGAGGCGATCGGCCACTTCGTCTCGCAGCGTCTCGAGGACTACTGGGAGAAGGGTTCGACCTCGCTATCGGTAAATCTGCCGCAGATCAATCTCGGCGCGAACCGCGGCGTGGCACGCATCGCCCATCTGCACGCCAACCTGCCGGGCGTGCTCGCCCATGTCAACCGCGTGCTTGGCGAGGAGAACATCAACATCGCCGCCCAGTCGCTCGGCACCGAGGGCGAACTCGGCTATGTGGTGACCGATGTCGCGCAGCGACCCTCCAAGGCGGCGCTGGAGGCTTTGCGCTCCATCGAGGGCACGATTCGCATGCGCGTGATCTCCTGAGCCATCGTTTCCCTCCTTCCGGTGGCGGGAACATGATTCGGCCCCGGTGTCCGGTTCCCTCTCAACGGGAGGGAACCGGACACCGGGGCCTTGTCGAATATCCGTTCGTCGCCGGCCGGACCATGCCGGCCAATCGATGCAGGTCAGTCCTTGAGCGCGTCGATGGCGCGCTGGAAGTCGGACAGATCCTCGAAGTTCTGGTAGACGCTGGCGAACCGCAGGTACGCGACCTGGTCAAGCTCCCTCAACGGTTTGAGGATGGCCTTGCCTACCTCATCGGACGTGACCTGGGCCTGGCCTGTCGATCGCAGATCCTCCTCGACGCGCTGGCCGAGCTTGCGCAGGTCATCCTCCCTCACCGGCCTGCCCTGGCAGGCCTTGCGCACACCGGAGATGACCTTGTCGCGATTGAACGGCTCAAGGCTCCCCGATCTCTTCTCCACCAGCAGCGTGGTGGTCTCCAATGTAGTGAACCGTTTGCTGCAATGCAGGCACATGCGCCTACGACGAATCGAATAGCCGTCTTCGCTGACGCGGGTCTCGATGACCTTCGTCTCGGCATGGTGACAATACGGGCAATGCATACCTTCCACCATACCGTGACCTACGCCACATCCGATACCGGCGGGTTTCCGACACGACGACACACGTTTCACCGACACCGCCCGAGCCTTCGGCGCCGACCAGGCACCTACGTCGCGTGTAGCGGCACGCGGCCTCATACCCGACACCCGCACCGCCGCCATCGTCATCTCCCCTCCCCCTGCGACGTCTCCTGCTCGACCGGCACGATGATGCGTTGTCCGACGCGCACCTGCGTACCATCCATGCCATTGAGCCGTTGGAGCTCATCCACCGAATCGGACACATCGCCACCATCCGGCGTGATCATCTCCGCATACGTCCACAGCGATTGCCCTGGCTGCACCGTATAGCTGACCACCTCCGTGGGCGTCGACGCACCCGTCGCGCGAGACGGCGCGAGCACCGCCCCGACCCCGATCCATACCGCGAACACCGCCAACACCACCACGACCGCTCGCATCATCGCCTTAGTCATGCCGACCACTTCCTTTCGAACAGACGTTCCATCGAACATCTGTTTTGATTGTTGCACAGATGTTCGATTTATACAACCCGCCGTGTCGAACATATGTTTTGCCGTTTGCATGGTTTCGCGCTATGCTGGGCACATCATGCAGGAAAGGAGTGCGCCATGGGCACGATACCGTTCGAGCCGCGCAACGTACCGGAGCCGGACGAGCGCGAGCTGACCGAACGTCAGCGGATGATTCTCGACGCGATCAGGGAGTACCAGAACGAACGTGGCTTCTCCCCCTCCTTCAGGGACATCGGTCAGGCCACCGGACTGAAAAGCCCCTCCTCCGTGAAGCATCAGCTGCAGACCTTGGCGGCTAAGGGGTTCGTTCGCCTCAACGCGAACAAGGGGCGCGCCATCGAGATTCTCCACCCGACGGCGACCTCCGGCCGCCCCGGCACGACACCACAGGCCGGTGTATCCGAAACGGGCGGCGAAGCCTCCGGAATCCGAGATGCGGAGAATCCTGTGATTGTGCCGTTCCCCGCTTCGGTGCGCGAGTCACGCGACGTGCCGCTGGTCGGGCGCATCGCCGCCGGCGTGCCGATCACCGCGGAGCAGCATGTGGAGGATGTGATGCGCCTGCCGGAACGGCTCACCGGACCGGGCGGCAACCTGTTCATGCTGGAGGTCCATGGCGATTCGATGATCGACGCCGCCATCTGCGACGGTGATTTCGTAGTGGTGCGCGAACAGCAGGATGCCGTGAACGGCGACATCGTCGCCGCACTGCTCGATGGCGAGGCCACGGTGAAAACCTATCGCAGCGAGAACGGCCATCTGTGGCTGATGCCGCACAATCCGGCCTACCCGCCGATCGACGGCACGCATGCGACGATCATGGGCCGCGTGGTCACGGTGCTGCGCCGCCTGTGACGGCCCCGGATTCGCCAACGCGTGCAGCCGTTGTCATCCAAAGGGACCCGTGCTATAGTCATCCGCGTCATCGAAACCCCGGCATTACGCCGGGGTTTCTGCGTTGTCAGCGTTACCGGGAACGGTAGTGAAAAACGGTCTCATTTGGCGGGGCCGGAAAGGGAGATGGGGAGCATGACTCATAATCACACACAGGATGCCGCCGCCACGGCTGGACCTGATGCGGCGGCGCATCGACGGAGGCTGACCGCCACACTGGCAGTGACGGGGTCGGTGTTCGCGGTCGAGGTCGTCGCCGCGGTATTGACGGGTTCGCTGGCGTTGCTCGTGGACGCCGGGCACATGCTGACGGACATGTCGGTGCTCGCGGCTTCCACGGTGACCGCTCTGCTCATGGAGCGTCGGCCGAGCAGCACACGCACGTGGGGCTGGGCGCGCCTGGAGGTGCTGACGGCCGCCGCGGGCGCGGTGGTGCTGCTCATCGTCGGCGTGTACGCACTGGTGGAGGCGTGCATGCGCCTGTTCGGCGGGGCCGATCACGGCATCGACGACGTGGGGCTGCTGTTGTTCGTGGGCATACTGGGGCTCGCAGCGAACGTGGCATCGATCTTCATTCTCGCCTCGCAGCGCGGCGACAACATGAACATGAAGGCGGCGTTCCTTGAGGTGATGAACGATGCGCTGGGATCGGTGGCGGTGGTGTTGTCCGCGCTGGTGATGATGTCGACGGGCTGGATGGGATTCGACGCGGTGGCCGGTGCCGTCATCGCGTTGATGATGATTCCGCGCGCCTTCTCCCTGTTGCATAAGGCGATGCACGTGCTGCTCGAGGAGACGCCCGAGGGACTGGATCTCGATGAGGTGCGCGCGCATCTGGAGCAGGTGCCGCATGTGGTGGCGGTGCATGATCTGCATGCGAGCACGGTGTCGACGGGCATGCCGTTTCTGATGGCGCATGTGGTGGTGGAGCGAGGGCTCACGATGGAGCAGGCGGCCGTCATCCTCGAACAGCTGCAGGATTGTCTGCGCGAGCACTTCCCCGTGTCCGTCCCGCACACCACGTTCCAGCTCGAACCCGAAGGTTACGACTCCCCCTCCGACGAATCCCTGCACGACTAGCCACGACCAACGTCGACCGGCCGCGCACGAATGGCCCACGAATACGACGAGGGGGCTTGGACCCATAGGATCCAAGCCCCCCTGACGAGGTCTTCCGCCCTTCCTCACATGGCAGCGGGAGGCGAAGTCGATGACGCCCGCCAACCACCATCCATGAAATGACCGTCGCACGCGTGTGGCCTCAAGGCGCGGCGAACGAAGGCGTACGGAGGTACGTCGAGTTCGCCGCAACGCGGAGGACACTCCGTGCGACGGTTATTTCATCAGAAGCCGAACTGGGCGGCGGTCTCCTTCAGCGTCTCGGCGGAGCGCTTGAGGGCCGCGAGCTCCTTGTCGGAGACCGGGGTGTTGATGGCGGTGTTGACGCCGGCGCGGTTGATGAGGGTCGGGACGGACATGCACACGTCGGAGATGCCGTGGAAGTCCTTGAGCATGGAGGACACCGGCAGGATGCGGTTGGAGTCCTTGAGAACGGCCTCGATGATGTCGACGCCGGACATGCCGATGGCGTAGTTGGTCGCGCCCTTGCCGTTGATGATCTTGTAGGCGGCGTTCTTGACGTCCTGGTGAATCTGCTCGCGGGTGTCGGCGTCGAGCGGCGCGTGGCCCGGCAGCGGGGTCCAGTCGAGCATCGGGACGCCGCCGATGGTGGCGGAGGTCCACAGCGGGACTTCGGAGTCGCCGTGCTCGCCGGCGATGTAGGCGTGGACGTTCTTGACGTTGACGCCGGTCTGCTGGGCGATGAGGAAGCGCAGGCGGGCGGAGTCGAGGTTGGTGCCGGAGCCGAAGACCTGGTTCTCGGGCAGGCCGGAGATCTTCTGGGCGACGTGGGTGGCGATGTCGACCGGGTTGGTGATGAGCATGTAGATGGCGTTCGGGGCGACCTTGACCAGGTTCGGGATGATGGCCTGGAGGATCTTGACGGTGGCGCCGACGAGCTCAAGGCGGGACTGGCCCGGCTTCTGGCGGGGGCCGGCGGTGATGACGACCATGTCGGCGTCGCGGCAGATCTCCGGATCGTCGGAGCCGTCGATGGAGACGGTCGGGTAGAAGCTGGAGCCGTGCTGCATGTCGAGCACCTCGGCCTCGACGCGCTCCTTGGCGATGTCCTCGAGGACGATCTCGCGGGCGATACCGCGCTGGGCGGCGGCGAACGCGAGGGTGGAGCCGACGGCGCCGGCGCCGATGACAGCGAGCTTCGTGGGCTTGTTGACCAATTCAGCCATGTTAATGAACCTCTCTTAGAGTCAATGCCCGTTGCCGGGCATCATTCAACCAACGACTATCAATGTACTCGCACAACGTGACGACGGAACGGAAGCGGGTTGACGGAATCCTTGCAACGTCAACGTTGTTATCGCTCACAGCCTCATCGTGCGACATCTGTGACCAAAGTCACACCACGCACCGCAGCCGCATCGTGCAGCGCACGCCCCCGCCGTACCGTCCGTCAGTCGACGGCGACGGCGACGATGCGCGCGGCGAGATGCGCGTCGACGTCGGCGACGACCTTCACACCGTCGTCGCGCCATTCGACGTGCTCGACATGCCCGTACTCGCGCACCTGGGACAGCAGCGCGCCGGCCGTGTACGGCAGGAGCGCATCCACGTGCACGTTGGGCACGGGCAGCAGCGACTCGACGGCATCACGCAGCGCATCGACGCCGCGACCGTCGAACGCGGAGACGATGTGCGCGTCCGGTTCGAGCGCGGCGAGCCGTTCCAGCGTCGCCTCGTCGCACATGTCGGCCTTGTTGAACGCGATGATGCGAGGGATGGATTCGGCGCCGTCGATGCCGGAAAGCACCTCGTTGACCGCGTCGATCTGCGAGAACGGGTCCGGGTGGGAGCCGTCGACGACGTGGAGGATCACGTCGGCCTCGGCGACCTCCTCCAGCGTGGACTTGAACGCCTCGACGAGCTGCGTGGGGAGCCGCCGCACGAATCCGACCGTGTCGACGTAGGCGTAGAGACGGCCGTCGCGCGCCTTCGCGCGCCGCACGGCCGTATCGAGCGTGGCGAACAGCGCGTTCTCGACGAGTTCCGCCGATCCGGTGAGCCGGTTCGTCAGCGACGATTTGCCCGCATTCGTGTAGCCGACGACGGCGATGGTGGGCAGCCCATAACGTCGACGCGAGCCGCGCTTGACCTCGCGTGCGGGAGCCATCTCGCGGATCTGCCGCTTGAGACGGGCGATGCGCGTGCGGATGACACGGCGGTCCATCTCGATCTTCGTCTCGCCCGGACCGCGCGAGCCGATGCCGCCGTCTGCACCCGCCGCGCGGCCGCCCGCCTGGCGGGACAGCGATCCGCCCCAGCCACGCAGACGCGGCAGCATGTATTCGAGCTGGGCGAGCTCCACCTGCGCTTTGCCCTCACGGCTGGTGGCGTGCTGGGCGAAGATGTCGAGAATCACGGCCGTGCGATCGACGACCTTCACCTTGGCCGCGTCCTCGAGACCGCGGCGCTGGCTCGGCGGCAGATCGTCGTCGACGACGATCGTATCCGCCTCCTCGCGCGCGACGATGTCGGCGATCTCCTTCGCCTTGCCGGAACCCACGTAGGTGGCGGCATCGGGCTTGAGACGATGCTGGAGCAGACCGTCGCACACCTCGGCACCGGCGGTCTCGGCGAGCGCGGCGAGCTCACGCAGCGACTCCTCGGCCTTCGCCTGCGTGGTCTTCGCGCTCGACCATACGCCGACGAGCACGACGCGTTCGAGCCTCACCTTGCGGTATTCGACCTCGGTGACGTCCTTCAGCTCGCCCAGTCCGGCGACGTGCTTGAGCTGGTTGCGCGACTCGCGTTCCGCCCACTCCTCGTCGTGGCGTTCCGTCACTCCGGCGACACTCCCCTCGTCGAGGAGCACTTCGGACGCCTCGGCGAGCACTCCCCCGCCGCCCATCACGACGTCCTCCTCGTCGATGCGGTTCCCGTGCGATGCTTCATGGGTTGCGGGGCTGCTGCTCACTGTCACCTCTGGTCTGTCGGAAGGTTCCTCGATTGCGTTATGGTCCTTATTATCATCATTGAGGTGACATGCGCGGGCATGGGCACCATGGGACCGACGGTCCGGGCACCGGGCGAGTGAAGGAGTTTGTGGACATCATGGCGGAACAGTATTTCGCGGCGGAACCCTCGTCGAAGGACGTGCGTCGCACGATGCACGTCACCCTGCGCGGCCACGAGGCGGACGTGGAGACGTCGAACGGCGTGTTCTCCGGTTCGCGCGTCGACCTCGGCACGTCGGTGCTGCTCAGGCAGGCACCCGAGCCGCCCGAGACGGGCGACCTGCTGGACCTCGGCTGCGGCTGGGGCCCGGTCACGCTGGCCCTCGCCGCGGAATCCCCCGAGGCGCGCGTGTGGGCGGTGGACGTCAACGAGCGCGCATTGGAACTGACCGCGTCGAACGCGCGACGCAACGGCGCCGCGAACGTGCGTGCGACGGCGACGGACGCGCAGGGCGCGCCGCTCGCCGTCCAGCCGCTCGACGTGTGCGAGACGATGCCGGACGATCTCATGTTCGACGCGATCTGGTCGAACCCGCCGATCCGCATCGGCAAGGAGGCGCTGCACACGCTGCTCATGGCGTGGCTGCCGCGCCTGAAGGAGGGCGGCGCCGCGTATCTGGTCGTGCAGCGCAACCTCGGCTCGGATTCGCTGATCCCGTGGCTGGCGGATTCGCTCGGCGAGCGTTATGCGGTGGGCAAATACGCGAGCTCCAAGGGATTCCGTATCATTGAGGTTTTGCGCAAGTAGCGCACTCCGGTCCCACGCGCGGGCACGACGCGCGACCGGACGACACGGCCAGTAGGAAGTCAGCTCAACAGCATGCGTTTCGAATATCCAGCGGAATTGCCGGTCTCGGCGGCGCGCGACGAGATCGCGGACGCCGTCCGTCACAGCCAGGTGGTGATCGTCTCCGGACAGACCGGTTCGGGCAAGACGACGCAGCTGCCGAAGATCCTGCTGGAGCTTGGGCGCGGCACGCACGGCAGGCAGATCGTGCACACGCAGCCGCGCCGCATCGCCGCGCGCACGGTCGCCGAGCGCATCGCCTCCGAGATGGGCGTGCGGCTCGGCGACGAGATCGGCTATCAGGTGCGCTTCACCGACGAAAGCTCGCCGAAGACCCGCCTCAGGGTCGTGACCGACGGCATCCTGCTCGCGCAGATCCAGCGCGACCCGCAGCTGAGCCGCTACGACACGATCGTCATCGACGAGGCGCACGAGCGCAGCCTCAACATCGACTTCCTGCTCGGGTATCTCACGGCCCTGCTGCCCAAGCGCCGCGACCTGAAGCTCGTCATCACGTCGGCGACCATCGACTCGGAGAAGTTCCAGGAGCATTTCGAACACGCCCTGCACGAGAAGGTGCCGGTCATCGAGGTCTCGGGACGCACGTACCCGGTGCAGGTCGTGTACGAACCGCTCGGCACGGCGCCCGCGCTGATGCGCGAGGTGCCGGGCTTCGCGACCGGCGCGCGCCCGGGCGACGCCGACTACGAGGAGCTGGCGAACGCGATCGCCGGCGAGGACGAGGGGCCTGCGCATGGCGGCCGCGGATCGGGCCGCAATTCCAATTCGTCGTACGAGGACGACGGCATCACCGACATGCCGACGGCCGTGGCGCGCGCCTGCGCCGAGCTCGTCATCCACTCCTCGCACGAGCGCGGGCCCCGCGACATCCTCGTGTTCGCGTCCGGCGAACGCGACATCCACGAGTTCGAGGCGGCGCTGCGGCATCATTACGGTCCGCGTGCCGAGGACATGCGCCGCGCGGACGCCATCGAGATCATGCCGCTGTTCGCGAGGCTTTCCGCCGCCGACCAGCACAAGGTGTTCGAGGCGCACACGCACCAGCGCATCGTCATCGCGACGAACGTGGCGGAGACGTCGCTGACCGTGCCGGGCATCCGCTATGTGGTGGATCCGGGCACCGCGCGTATCTCCCGCTATTCGAAGACGGCGAAGGTGCAGCGGCTCCCGATCGAGCCGATCAGCCAGGCGAGCGCCAACCAGAGGAGCGGTCGATGCGGCCGTGTGGCGGACGGCATCGCGATCCGCCTCTACTCGCGCGAGGATTTCGAGACGCGCCCCCGCTTCACCGAGCCGGAGATCCTCAGGACGTCGTTGGGTGCCGTCGTGCTGCACATGCTGTCGGTGGGCGTGGCCCGCACCGCCGAGGACGTGACCGGCTTCGGCTTCATCGACCCGCCGGATGTGAAGGCCGTCTCCGACGGCTTCAACGAGCTCACCGAACTCAAGGCCATCGCGAGGAAACGCGGCGAGGTGACGCTCACGCACATCGGACGCCAGCTCGCCCGCATCCCGATCGACGTGCGACTCGGACGCATGGTGATCGAGGCGGCGCGCACCACGTCGCCGAACACGCTGGCCGCGGTGCTTGTCGTCGTCGCGTTCCTGAGCCTGCAGGACCCGCGCGAGCGCCCGGACGAGAAGCGCGAGGAGGCGGACCGCATCCACAACCGGTACGCGGATCAGACCTCGGACTTCCTCACGGCCCTCAACATCTGGGACCGCGTCTTCCAGGCGGACGGCAACCCGAGCAACAACGCGCTGCGCCGCATCTGCAAGACCGAATACTTCAGCTGGCTGAGGATGCGCCAGTGGAAGGATCTGGTCGCGCAGCTCACGCAGATGTGCCGCGAGATGAAGTTCAAGGTGGGCGAGCCGCAGCCCGCCTCGCGTGCCGGATTGGAGATCCGCCAGCTGCCGATCAACCAGCAGGCGGCGCATTCGATGTGCTGCTCGTGGGACGCGGAGGGCATCCACAAGTCGATGCTCGCCGGGCTCCTGTCGATGATGGGCATGCAGGTGGTGCGCGAGCCGAAGGCCTCCGACTACGCGCATCTCAAGGGCGCGGCGAGGGCGAGGGCGCTGAAGCGCGCGCAGAAGATGTCGAAGAACGACTATCTGGGCGCGCGCGGCACGCATTTCGCCCTGTTCCCCGCCTCCGCGGTCGCCAAGTCGACGCCCAGCTGGGTGATGTCCACCGAGCTGGTGGAGACCTCGCGCCTGTGGGCCCGGTATTCGGCGGTCATCGATCCGGCGTGGGCGGAACCGCTGGCCGGCGCGCTCACGCGCACCACGTACGCGGAGCCGCACTGGTCCGGTTCGCGCGGCTCGGCCGTGGCGACCGCCCGCGTGCTCCTGTACGGCCTGCCGATCGTGCAGGACCGCACCGTGCAGTGGGGCCGCATCAACCCGTTGGAGGCGCGCGACTTCCTGCTGCGTCAGGGCCTCGTGGAGGGTGACATCCAGCAGCGGTTCAGCTACGACGACTTCGTCGCGAAGAACCTCAAGCAGCTGGAGGACGCGGCGGACGACGCGAACCGCACGCGCCAGATCGCCGAGACCGTGTCCGACGAGGACCTGTTCGACTTCTACAACGCGGTCATCCCGCACGACGTGACGAGCGTCGCCGCCCTCGCGAAATGGTGGAAGGGCGAGCATGACGCGCATCCGACGCTGCTCGACTTCGACCCGAGCAAGGTGGAGCGCCTCCAGTCCGCGGAATCGGTGAGCCTCGACGACTATCCGGACCACTGGCACACGCTCGGCACCGACGGCCAGCCGATCGACCTGAGACTCAGCTACGTGTACGACCCGTCTGACCCGGCGGACGGCGTCACCGTGCACGTGCCGTTGAAGGCGCTTTCGCGCGTCACTCCCGAACAGTTCACGTGGAACGTGCCCGGTCTGCTCGACGAGCTCATCCTCGCGATGATCAAGGCGTTGCCGAAGAAACTGCGCGTCCAGTTCGTGCCCGCGCCGGACGCGACGCGCAAGATCCGCGCGTGGATCGACGACCACTACCCGTTCCTGCCCGGCTCCGGGTCGCAGCGCAAGCCGAATCTGCCGCCGTCCGACGACGCCGCGGCCGGAGACGCCGACACGGCCGGAACGGCGGGAGGCGGCGCATGGCCCGATCTCGCGCACGTGTTCACGCGCGCCGCTATCGAAACGGTCGGCGCGCAGATCCACCCCGAAGTGCTGGGACCGGAACTCGTCGCACGCCTCTCCCCTTACCTGAGGATGACGTTCACGGTCGAACAGCCGCTGGACGATGGCCGGAGCGGCCGCAGACGCGGCAGGCGCGCGGTCAAGACGCTCGGCACCGGCAAGGATCTCAAGGCGCTGCAGGTGAAATTCGCGCAGGAGGCGCAGGTCTCCGCGCGCAAGGCCGTGCGCCGGAAAGCCGACCAGGCCGCCGACCAGGGCAGGCTCGTCGAGCAGGCGAACCTGCTGCACAAGGCGGGCGCCACCACCGAATCGCGTGCGTCGATGCTGTGGCGGGGCGCGCTCGACGCGCTTCGCCTGCCCGACGAGCGCGTCTCCTCGCGCTGGCTCGGTACGGAGGCGCTCATGCTCGCCGCCGCGCCCTACAAATCAACGAAGGCGCTCGTCGAGGACCTCCAGCTGGCGGCCGTCAAACGGCTGCTGCCCGACGTGGACCGTCTGCCCGACGACGAGGCGTTGGCGAACGCGGTGCTCGACGTGCGCGAAGTGTACGAGGACACCGTCTACCAGGTGGCGCGCGACGTGATCGCGATCCTCAAACGCTATGCGGAGGTCGACAAGGCGGTGTCCGGCAAGGCGGACCTGCCGATGCTGTCCGTGCTCCAGTCGATCCGCGAACACATCGCCACGCTCGTCTTCCCCGGATTCATCGGCGCCGCTCCCCCGGCCTCGCTGCGCCACATCGAACGGTATCTGCACGCCGACCTCATGCGCCTCACCAAAGCGAAGTCGGACAAGAACCGCGACGTCAGATGGGCGTGGGAGGCCGACGAGGCGAAACAGCTCGTCGACAAGGCCATGGCCAAGGCGAAGGCCGAGCCGGCCGGGCCACGGCACGAGGAGCTCATGCGCAAGGCCACGGGTGCGCGCTGGCTCCTGGAGGAGTTCTACGTGAGCCTATGGGCGCAGGAGCTCGGCACGCCCAAGCCGGCCAGCCTGAACCGCATCCGCAAGGCGCTCGCCTGACCCTGCCGCTACAATCCGTGTACGAACGACGGCACCGACCGTCAACGGACCGAACCGACCATCAACCGACCATCAACCGACCATCAATCTCCTGATGGTCCACCACCAAGAGATCAAGGAAAACGACTATGGCATTGACCAAGAAGCAGACCAAGCAGCTGCGCGGCATGGCGAACACGATCAAGCCGCTCATCAACATCGGCAAGAACGACGTGACCGACGCGCTCGTCAAGCAGGCGAGCGAAACCCTGGAGAACCGCGAACTCGTCAAGTTCAGCGTGCAGGACGGCTCCGGCCTGACCGCCAAGGAGGCCGCCGAGAACCTGGCCGGCCAGCTGGGCGCCGAGGTCGTGCAGACGATCGGCAACCGCTTCACCCTGTTCCGCCGCTCCAAGCGCAAGGACGTCGAACACATCCGCCTCGTGCGCGAATAAGCAGGTTCAGGGGGGCGTCGCCCCTAGTCATCGCTCCCGGTGTTGTCCAGCATGACGCGCTACACTGCACACGCCGGGAGCTCTCCGCAAATCCGTGCGGCCAGGGCCGGTTTTCATCCTCCTGGACAGTCAGGCCATTCGCATCCGCGCCCGCAATCGGGGCGCATGCGGTATCAATATGGGATTTGCAGAACCAATGACAGTACAACAGAAGACAACGGAAGCGCATCGCGCAGTGGCGCCGAACCCGAATACACCGGATGAGAAGATTCCCGTCAAGCTGATCGGCGCGATCATCGCGACCGGCGCGCTCGCATTCATCGGCATCCTCACCGAGACGGTGATGACGGTGCTGTTCCCCGCGCTCATGCGCGAATTCCACGTGGACACGGCCACCGTGCAGTGGATCACCACGATCTACCTGCTCACCGTGGCGGCGACGATGCCGATGTCGTCGTTCCTCAAACGCCGATTCCGGTTGAAGCGAATCTTCGTGGCGGCCGTCGCGCTGGCGCTCGTCGGATCGGTCATCATGGTCGTCGCGCACGCGTTCCCGCTGCTCATCGTCGCCCGCATCATCCAAGGCATCGGCTCGGGCGTCGCCACGCCGCTGATGATGAACATCATCCTCGAACAATCCCCCCGTTCCAAGATCGGCCGGCTCATGGGCGTCGGATCCCTGGTCATCACCGTTGCGCCGGCCATCGGACCGACCGTCGGCGGCGCGGTGACGACCATTCTGCCGTGGCGTGCGATCTTCGTGATCGCCGTGCCGTTCATCCTGCTCGCCCTGCTGCTCGGCATGCTGTGCATCGAGCAGAAGTCCCCCACCGAGGCGGCGTACCTTGACCCGTTCCAAGTCGTGACGATCGTCGTGGCGCTTGTCGGCATGGTGCTGGGACTGAACCAGGCCGGCGTCGCGGTGAGCGCCGCCGTGGCCGGGCGTTCCGCCACGCGTGCGACCGTGGTCGCCGTCGTGAGCGTCATCGTCGGACTCGCCGCGCTGGCCGTGTTCTGCTGGCTGACGAAACGCGCGTTCTCGCCGCTGCTCAGGCTCGGCATCCTGCGCGACCCGGTCGTGCTGCTGCATCTGGTCGCCTATCTGGTGATGCCGATCGTGTCCATCGGATTCGGCTATGTGATCACCAACGTGGCGCAGCTGGGACTCGGCACGAACGCGTTCCTCGCCGGTTCGCTGGTGTTGCCGGGCGCCCTGATCGGCGCCGTGTGCGCGCCGGTGGGCGGCTGGCTATACGACCGGTTCGGTGCGGTGAAGCCGATTCTCGTGCCGTTCGGCATCGCGACGCTCGGCCCGGTGCTGCTGTTCGCGTTCGCACTGCGGCTCACCCCCGCGATGCTCGCCGGCTTCTATTTCGTTTTCGGATTCTGCTTCGCGCTCGGCAACTCCAATGTGATGACAAGCGCCCTGAGTTCGATCCCCCGCCAGTTCGCCCCGGACGGCAACGCGATCTTCAACACGGCGCTCCAGTTCGGCGGCGCGGCAGGCACCGCGCTGTTCTCGACGATTCTGGCGGTCGCACAGGCCGGCCATGGCGCGGAGGGCTCCGCGGAGTTCATGCATGCGACCGCGGTGGGCGGCCAGTGGGTATTCGCCACGATGATCGTCATCTGCCTGATCGGGTGGGTCTCGCTCGCCGCGGCGTTCCGCATCCGCGCCCGTCGCGGCTGATTCCACCCCGCAGCTGATACCCCACCGCAGCTGATTCCACCCGCGAGCGATACGCCATTCCAGCGGGCAGCGCCCCAGCGTCACATATCCCGGAGATTATCCCCATCGTCCGGGATATGTGACGCTGAACCACTTCTCAGCGTCAGAAATCCCGGACGAAGCCATCGATTTCCGGGATTTCTGACGCCGGGCGCCGGCTGAAGACAGCGGCTACCAAGCGACATGCCCCACCAAGCGATATAACTCGCCGGTTCACGTCATCCGAGGTGTTGTGAACCACCGAGGCACGGCAATGGATGCCCCGCTCGGTCGGAATGTCAAATCGCTTGATTCTCGACCAACACCTCCAGATCAACACCTCCAGACCGTGACCACCCTCCGACGCTGCGCGCCACCTCCCGCCGGCGGGAGGAAGAGTCGAATCACAACCGTACAGGACAGACAACCACAACAGACAACAACACGTGTGGCCCGTTCCGAAGCAATTCGGAACGGGCCACACGCGGATGAAAGGAAGGAGAAGAAAGAGAGAGGCGGATGTCGACGGACGAACCGTGCACGGTCCCCGCTGGAAGCTCTCGTTGCTTCGAGGCGAGGAGGAATGCCTTGCGGGGCACCGATGGCACGCCCGCCGACCTCCATGTTCAGTTATCACGATGTTCAGTTATCACGATATTCGGTTATGGGATTCAATCCGGTGGCCGGCCGGCGAGAATCTGGACTCATAGGAACGGAACCTCACCGGCCGGCCATCGCCTATTTCTTCGAGCCGACGGCGGTCACCACACGCTGGAGGACCACGAAGGCGAGAATCATCAGGCCGACCACGATGGTCGTCCACTCGGCCGGGACGCCGAAGTCGGAGGTCAGCGGGTCGATGATGGAGCGGACCAGCGCGCCGAGGGCGGAGCCAAGGACGTAGCCGAAGCCGCCGGTGATGATCGTACCGCCGATGACCACGGAGGCGACGGCGTCGAGCTCCCAGCCGACACCGACCGTGTTCTTCGCGGAGCCGAGGTTGGCGATGTACACGATCGAGGCCAGCGCGGCGAGGGTCGCGGAGGTGATGTAGATCGTGAACTGGGCGCGCTTCACGGGCAGACCCATGAGCTCAGCGGAGGAGCGGGAGCCGCCGATCGCGTAGATGGTGCGGCCGATGCGGGTGTGGTGCAGGAGGATGTAGCCGAACACCAGCACGACGAGCGCGATCACGACACCGAGGTTGAAGTACAGATCGTGGCTCAGCTTCGGCTGGTCGATGATCGTGATGCTCTGGGAAAGCACGTCGAAGTTGTTGTCGTCCGGGAAGGTCAGCGAATCGGTGGAGATGATGGAGGCGATACCGCGGGCGAGGAACATCGTGGACAGCGTCGCGATGAACGGCTGCATGTTGAATTCCTCGATCAGGGTGGCCGCCAGCACGCCGAACACGGCGCCGATCAGCAGCATGACGATCATCACGACGAAGGCGGGAACGCCCGCGTTGGCCATCTTGATGCCGATGACGGCGGTGATGGCGACGATGGCGCCGACCGACAGGTCGATGCCGCCGGTGAGGATCGGGAGGGTCATGGCCACGGCCAGGATGATGAGGTAGGCGTGGTCGATGAACAGGGTGGAGATGAAGCCGAGACGGAGATAGGTGCCGAAGAGCGCCTGTCCCATGATCATCATCAGGATGAAGATCACCACTGCGGCGATCGTCGGGATCATCTGCGCGTCGATGCGACGCGTCTTCTTCACGGCCTTCTTGGCCGGGGTTGCCGTAGCGTTTGTCATGCTGCCACCGCCTTTTCAGAGGACTTGAGCGCGCGCTTACGCTTGAGTTCGGCGCTCAGGTTACGAACCTTGGGAGCCTGCATCACGCAGATCACGATCACGACGACGGCGAAGAAGGCCGGGGTTGCGGCGGAATCGATGCCGAGGGTGATGATGGTCTTGCGGATCATGGCGATGATGACGGCGCCGACAGCGCTGCCTGCGAGGGAGAACTTGCCACCGAGCAGCGAGGTGCCGCCGATGACGACCGCCAGAATGGCGTACATTTCGAGATCCTGACCGGTCTTGACCACGTCGACGCGCATCACGGATGCGGTGGCGAACAGGCCGGCGATGGCGGCGAGGAAGCCGGAGATCGCGTAGACGAGGAAGAGGATCTGCTTGGGCTTGATGCCGGTCATGCGGGAGGCTTCGGGGTTGATGCCGACGGCCTCGATGAACATGCCCATGGCGGTCTTGCGGCACAGCAGGCCGACGAGGATCACGATGACGACGGCGATCACGAAGTTGGCGGGGATGCCGAGGATGAAGCCGTTGGCCATCCACTTGAGCGGCTCGTTGCCGGCGACCGCGGAGGCGTCGGTGTTCTCGCCGGAGGTGATGACCTTCGCGAGGCCACGGCCGGCGAGCATCATGATCAGCGTGGTGATGAACGGCTGGAGTCCGAGGAACGCGACGAGCGCGCCGTTGACGCAGCCGACGGCCAGGCCGATGACGAGGGCCAGCAGGATGGCGAGCCACACGTTGGTGCCGTTGGTGAGGGCCTGCATGGCCGCGGCGCCGGCGACCGCCATGACGGAACCGACGGAGAGGTCGATGCCTGCGGTGGAGATGACGAGCGTCATGCCGGTGGCGATCATCAGGTATCGGGCGGATTCCTGAAGCATCGTGATGAGCGGGCCGGCGAGACCGCCGGTGTTGTCGTTCCATGTCAGGGCGAGGAACGCGTGGTCAAACGCGGTGCACAGCAAAACCAGCAGGATGAGTGCGATCACCTCGACGGTGATGTTCGAGGAGAGCAGCTTCTTGAAGATGTTGTTCTTCTCTTCTGCTTGCTTCTTATCAGCCATCATCCCTCCTTTCAGTTCTTCACGTTCGTGTTGGCGATCGTCTCGACGATGGTCGACTGCGAGACGGTGTCGCCGTTTTCGATTTCAGCGATCTTGTGGCGATCCTTGAGGACCTCGATGTCGTCGGACAGACGCACGACCTCTTCGAGCTCCGAGGAGATGAAGACGACGCCCATGCCCTTCGAGGCCAGGTCGAGGACGACCTGCTGGATCTCGGCCTTGGCGCCGATGTCGATGCCTCGGGTCGGCTCGTCGAGGATGAGGAGCTCCGGGTGGGTGGCCAGCCAACGGCCGATGAGGACCTTCTGCTGATTGCCGCCGGAGAGGTTCTTGATCGGGCGATCCGGATCGGCCGGTCGCACGTTCATTTCCTTCATGTACTTGTCGACGATCGCGTCCGCTTCCTTCTTCGGAATCGGCTTGAACATGCCGCGCGTCGCCTGAAGGGCGATGAGGATGTTCTGGCGGACGGTCAGGTCGCCGATGATGCCCTCGTCGCGGCGGTTCTCGGTGGAGTACGCGATCTTGTTCTTCAGGGCGGTGGCCGGGTCGTTGATGGAGACCTGCTTGCCGTTGAGCGTGTACTCGCCGGAATCCGGCTTGTCGGCGCCGTAGAGGAGTCGGCCGAGTTCGGTACGGCCGGAGCCGAGCAGGCCGGCGAAGCCGACGACCTCGCCCGCGTAGATGTCGAGATCCACCGGGTTGATGGTGCCCTTCTTGCCGAGGCCCTTGACGTCGACGATCGGCTTCTCGCCGGGTTCGATGGCGCGACGCGCCTTCTTGGCGCCGATCTGGGACAGTTCCTCGGCGGACTTGCCGATCATCATGCCGATGAGCTCGTCACGCGGGGTGTCCTTGGTCATGACCTCCTTGATGAACTTGCCGTTGCGCAGGACGGTCAGGCGGTCGGTGATCTCGTAGATCTGGTCGAGGAAGTGGGAGACGAACAGGATGGCGACGCCGGAGTCGCGCACCTTGCGCATGATGGCGAACAGGTCCTGCACCTCGTTGGCGTCGAGGGAGGAGGTCGGCTCGTCGAGAATCAGCACCTTCGCGTTGATGACCATGGCGCGGGCGATGGCGACCAGCTGCTGCATGGCGATGGAGATCGAGCTCAGCGGGGTGTGCGGATCGATGTGCTCCAGACCCATCTGCTTGAGGTACGTCTTCGCCGCCTCATGGGTCTTCTTCCAGTCGATGCCGAACGGGCCGCGCTTCTCGTGGCCGAGCATGACGTTCTCGCCCACGGAGAGGTTGGTGCACAGGTTGACTTCCTGGTACACGGTGGCGATGCCGGCGTTCTGCGCGTCCAGCGTGCCGTTGAACTGCTGCGGCTTGCCTTCGACGGTGATGGTGCCCGCGTCGATCTTGTAGACGCCGGTGAGCGCCTTGATCATCGTGGACTTGCCCGCGCCGTTCTCACCCATGAGAGCGTGGACCTCGCCCGGGTACAGCGTCAGGTCGACGCCGTCCAGGGCCTTGACGCCCGGGAACTCGATCGTGATGCCCTTCATCACGACGATAGGGGTTTTGTCTGTCATTTCGTTGCCTTTGAACAGTGGGATTGTTACCGTTTTGTGATATTTCGGCCTCACATGAATGATGGTGTACGAGGAACGTTCCTCGTACACCATCATCTTGTGGTCATGTGTGGTTGTCGATTATCACTGATGGAGGCGTGGAGCCTGAATCAGTAGGCGCGGGAGTTGGAATCCAGGGCTTCCTTGGCGCTGGTGGCGTCGAAGGTCTTGGACTCGATCTGGATGTCGGACTTGACGTCCTTGCCGTCCAGGTAGTCCTTGACGGCCTGCGCGGTCTCCTTGCCGAAGATCGGGTTGTACTCGATCACGTAGGAGAGATCGCCGTCGACGAGGGCCTGCAGGGCGTTCTTGGTGCCGTCGATGGTGATGATCTTGACCTTGCCCTTGAGGCCGGCGGCGTCAACGGCCTGCGCGGCGCCGAGGCCCATCTCGTCGTTCTGGGCGAAGATGAACTGCGGGTTGTCGGACTTGTACTTGTCCAGCAGGCCGGCGGTCACGGTCTTGGCCTCATCGGTGGACCAGTTGGCGGACTGGGACTCGAGGACCTTCACGTTCTTGGCGACCTTGTTGTCCCAACCGGTGCCGCGGTCCTTGACGACGGACAGGCCGGCGGGGCCTTCGAGGATGAAGCCGTTGGCGCCGTCCGGGAAGTTCTTGTTGACGAATTCGGCGGCCTGCTCACCGGCCCACTCGTTGGACGGTCCGATGTGGGAGACGATGGCCTTCTTGGCGGAGGAGTCCTTGACCTCCACGTTGCGGTCGACGGTGAAGACCGGAATCTCGGCCTCGGCGGCCTTCTTCAGGGACTCGTCCCAGCCGGAATCCTCGGTGGAGGACAGGATGATGGCGTCCACCTCGTCGTTGACGAACTTGTTGAAGGCCTGGATCTGCTTCTGCTGATCGTTGTTCTGGGTCGGCGAGTAGATCAGGTCGAATCCGGCGGACTTGAACGCGGACTTGATGTCGTTCTCGTTCGCGGTACGGAAGCCACCCTCAGGGCCGACGGCGACGAAGCCGACGGTCTTCTTGCCGCTGTCCGAGCTGCTGGAGCTGGAACCGCAGGCGGCCACGCTCACCAGAGCGGCGGCCGAAGCGACGAGGGCAATGGCCTTCTTCCAATTCTTCATAATGTTACTCCTCCTCGAGTTACCGAGCGCCGGGGTTCCTTCCCCGGCTGATGACCTTTTGTCATCGACATGCTTAAGTATGAACCAAACAATGTGAGCGTTCAACCTGACGCGATAACATTTCGATAACGTCTTGATAACGTTTTGATAACATGTCTTTTCATGCCGTCATATCGGCGCGGTTACGCCGTTTTCGGGTATCATGGAGAGCGCCGTAACGAGGCGCCGCCGCCGCGTATGGGCTTCCGTATGGGGCATATGCGACGGCCCGGCACCGTACAACGAACACGAAAGGAGACCCATGGATACCGTGTTCCTCATCATCAAGCAGGTGGAAGGCATCAAGCATCTCGCCGGCGTGGCCGCCACCATCGGTGACGCCGCCAAGCTGCTCGCCAAGTGGGAGCCGGAGTGCCCGGACAACTTCAACTTCCTCGGCACCGAAGAGGTGTACGGCGTCAAGCGTCACCTGTTCAACATCCCGTTCAACATGCAGTACCTCATCTATGAGGTCCCGCTGAACTCCGAGGTCCCGCAGGAGCTCTTCAAGAGCGAGTACGGCGGTATCTGATCCGATGCGCATGGTCGATGCGGACGATCCGGACCGACCATGCGACCGTCATTATCGAGAGGGGCTTGTCTCCCCACCGATCGACACGCACAATCGACACGGTGGGAGGCAAGCCCCTCTCGTCGTTCCGGCGCTCACTGCGCGCCGAGCGCGGTCACCTGCGAGTCGGCGATCGACCAGGACCCGTCGAGGGAACCGGAGACGGACCGCACGACGCCGAGATCGTCGAGTACGGCAAGCCTGCGGTAGAGGGCGATCTGGCCCGCCGCAAGGGACACGACGGTGGAGTCGAGAAGACGCTGCCGGCTGTCGGGGCCGGGGGCGATCTGACGGAATCCCCGCTGTCGCGCCGTCGAGGATTCCCGCGACGTCCCGTCTCCCCCGTTCTCCGATGACGCCGTGCCCTCGGAGGATTCCGTGGAGCCACTGCCGCCATCGCCGGTGCCGCCATCGGAGGACCCGGTGGAGTCCTCCTCGTCGGCGCCGGTCACGTAGATCAGGTTGAGATCGTTGTAGAAGGTCAGCATGGTCACGCCGCTCTGGCGGGAGGCCTCCGTGGATTGGTCGGACAGTCCGGCCGGCACGAGATTGTCGTCGCGGTTGATGCCGACCAACGCCACGCCGTCGTCGAGCGCCAACGCGAGCCGCGCGCCCTCCGGGGAGATCGTGACGGCGCGGATGGTCTCCGACCCGAGCCATCCGACCGACAGATGCCGCTCCACGCCGTCGTGCGACACGTACAGACTGTGGCCGCCGTCGGACACCGCCCAGATCTCACCGTCGAGACCGCCGGTGATGAACGAGGTGCGCGCCCCGGAGAACATCTCCCCGCATGACGACGCGTCGGATTTGAGGCATTCGACCACGCCGTCGGCGCGCAGCACCGCTCCCCCGTCGGAGGCGAACGCGAATCCGCGCGCCCCCGGATAC
The DNA here is from genome assembly GCF_056357035.1 of Bifidobacterium sp. LH_417. NCBI lineage: Bacteria > Bacillati > Actinomycetota > Actinomycetes > Bifidobacteriales > Bifidobacteriaceae > Bifidobacterium > Bifidobacterium sp. LH_417. The sequence goes on along the minus strand of NZ_JBKEVI010000001.1, from coordinate 335,308 downwards.
CCTTCGGTCTCGCCGACACGCAGCGGGCTGGACGATCCGAGCGATACGACGCGGCCGTCGGTGAACGTGTAGATGCCGACGTTCGGCTGCTCGTTGTCCAGGTCGAGACCGGAATCGGCGCTGGAATAGTCGACCCCGTCCACGGTGAGTTGCAGCAGCGCGCTGGACACGCCGTCACCCAACGTCAGGCGGATGAGATGCACGAGCATGGAGCGGTCCCGCGCGTCAAGGCTCAGGAATTCGGCGGAGAGCTGCACCTGGGGTCTGCCGTCGCTCAACGGCACGCTGTCGACGGCGAGCGTGGCCTTCGCCGAATTGACGTCGCGCACCGCGTCCCCCAGCCACGCCGAACCGCCGGCGAGCACTTCGCGTACGGCCTGCGTACGCCAATTGCGCCAGCTGAGCCAGCGCACATCGGGCACGAGATGCTTGCCGGGCGCGTCGATCTGATAGACGGAGACCTGCCGGAACACCTGCTCGAAATCCGCGGAGGAGACCGCCACGCCATCGTCGAGCCGGTTGATGCGCCATTGTCCATCCGACTGCGCCATCGCGAAGGTGAGCACGGTGCCGGAGCCGGAGGATACCGGCGTGTACAGTCCGTGCGCGTCGAGCGTGCCCACCACGTTGAGCTCCGCCTCGACGATGATGCCGCCGTCGGATTCCGGCGAGCCGGTCTGGGCGCGCGCCTTGCGTGTGAACGTCGGCGTGCCGTCGTACACGATAGCCGAGGAGTCGCCGTTCCATCGACCTGCGGCCTGCGAGGTGAGGAACTGGCGTGCCACACGGTAGCCGTCCGACTGCACGCCGGCGGGCATCGCGTTGAAGAATCCCTCGACGATGCTTTCCGGCTGGGCATCGTCCGCCGGGCCTTCCGGACTCGTGTATACGCGCTGCGTCTGCTGTTCGACCGGCGAGAGCGTCTGCACGCCGCCGCCCGTCGGCAGTCCGATCGGACTGGAACATGCGCCGGTGGCGCAGATGAGGGCCGCGGCCACCACGGCGGCGGCCGTGCGGACGACGCGGCGGATGCGCCTGGTGGTGCCGGCCATCATTCGTCTCCTTCCTCGTCGGGGGCCGTGCGCGTCGTCGCGGGCTTCGCCGCGAGATCCGTCACGGATCCAACCGCGGCATCTGTCGCGCGTTTGACGTAGTCGACGCTGCGGTTGTCCGCGATGCCGAATCCTCCGGTGATGCGCAGCGCCCTGGTGCCGCGTTGGAAATCGACCGGCATCTCGTTGTCGGGCACCGCGCCGAGCGAGGGGTCGCGCGGCAGCATGACGAGGAACCAGGTGCCCTCGCCTTCCTCGGAGCGCACGCGGATCGTCCCCTGATGCAGTTTCGCGTCGGTCATCGCGATCGACAATCCCAGCCCGGTGCCGCCGGTGGTGCGCGCGCGCGAGGGGTCGCCGCGCCAGAACCGGTCGAACACGTGCGGCACCTGGTCGCGCGACATGCCGACGCCGTAGTCGCGCACGGAGATGACGAACGCCCTGCGGTTGACGGCGAGACGTATCTCGATCGGCCCGTCCTCGGCGAAGTCGATGGCGTTGGCGAGCAGATTGCGGATGATGCGCACGATGCGCCGCGTGTCGAAATAGGCCAGCACGCCGATGTTCGGCAGGTACGTGCGGATGGGCACGCCTTTGGCCTTAGCAAGTCCGTCCACCTGGTCGACGGCTTCATGGATCGTCTCGCGGATGTCCGACTCGACCAGGTCAAGCGCGGCGTAGCCGGCATCGTAGCGGGAGATCTCCAGCAGGTCGGCGAGCATGTCCTGGAAGCGGTTGATCTGACCGGACAGCAGTTCGACGGTGCGCCGCGTCATCGGATCATAATCGTCCTTGCGGCTTTCCAGCAGATCGGACGCCATGCGCATCGTGGTGACCGGCGTGCGCAGCTCATGGCTCACGTCGGATACGAACCGGCGCTGCATGGCTCCCGCCTCCTCCAGTTCGTCGATCTTCTGGTTCAACGCGTCGGCCATCTTGTTGAACGAGTCCTGCAACGATCCGATCTCGTCCTTGCGTGTCACCGGAACGCGCGCGTCGAGGTCGCCGGCGGCGAAGGTCTCGGCCGCCGCGGCCACGGCGCCGACCGGACGGATGATGCCGTGCAGCGTCATCCACACGACGACGCCGACCATCATGCTCAACGCGAGGCATATGGCGATGAGGTTCATCTGGATCTGGGCGAGCGACCTGTCCTGGGATTCGTATGAGAACAGGGCGTAGAATTCGAGGCCGCCCGCGGCGCCGAATTCGAGTGTGGTGCCGAGCACCGCGCCGGGGACGCCCGTACGCCCGGCGACGTCGAGGGAGACGGGCTGGTAGAAGACGCGGTTGTGCGTGTCGGAGTCCACGGCGGCACGCATGTCGTCGGTGATGAGCGACTCGTAGGTGGGGTCGGTGGACACGGGGACGATGAAGCGGCTCTCATCGTCCTTGCCCCACAGGTACACGCTGGTGAGATTGGAGGCACCCTCGTTCTGCAGCGAGGAGGCGAGGTCGTTGACGAGCTGCTGGTATTGCACCGAATCGGTCACGTCGGACGAGTCGAGTCCGTTCTGCGCCTGCTGGACCATGGTGGAGAAGTCGTTGCGCGCCTGCATGGACACCTGATCGAGCAGCGTGGAGCGGACGGAGATCATCGACAGTACGGAGAACACGACCGCCACGGCGAGTGTGACCGCCACGACTAGGGCGACGGTACGCGCCTGCAGCGAACGACGCACCTCGGCGCGTCCGCTTTTCAGCAGACGCCGCCAGCTGAACCGTCTGCCTGCGATGATGCGGCGGGCGGCCTCCCCTCCGCTCATGCCGCCTGACCGGAAAGCGGGCCCGGGGTGACGAACTTGTAGCCGATGCCGCGCACGGTGACGATGATCTGCGGCTTCTCCGGATCATCCTCGACCTTGGCGCGCAGACGCTGGATATGCACGTTCACGAGACGCGTGTCGCCGTTGCCGTCATAGCCCCACACCTTCCTGAGCAGCGTGGAACGGCTGATGGCCTCGCCCGAACCGGCGGCGAGCACGGCGAGCAGCTCGAACTCCATGGGGGTGAGCGCCAGGTCGGCGCCGTCCTTGGTGGCGGTGTGCCCGGCGCGGTCGATGACGATCGCGCCGCGTTCGATGTGCTGCGGGTCCTCGCCGGAGCCCGTCTCGTCGGCGTTGGCGGCCGACTCGGCGGCGAGCTTGGCGCGGATGCGGAACCGCGCGCGGATGCGGGCGATGAGCTCCGCGACCTTGAACGGCTTGGGCACGTAGTCGTCGGCTCCGGCCTCGAGTCCGGCGACCACGTCGACGGTGTCGGATTTGGCGGTGAGCATGATGATCGGCACGTTCGACGAGGTCTCGCGGATGCGGCGGGCCACCTCGGTGCCGTCGATGCCCGGCAGCATGACGTCGAGCAGGATGAGATCCGGGGCGACGGTGGGGAACATCTCCACGGCGCGCAGGCCGTCCAAGCAGGTCGTGGTGCGGAAGCCTTCGTTCTCCAGCACGATGGAGAGCATCTCGCCCAGTGCCTGGTCATCGTCGACGATCATGATCATCTTGCCGGCGATATCATCCTGCGTCATTGCATCTTCCTTTCCGTCCCGTCGTGGTTCCGGTTCATTGTACCCCGTAACCGCTTACCTGTCAGCGTCCGCCGACATTCACCGATGCCATCGTCGGTATCCATCACCGCCCGTCGCTCCCGTCGCCGCCGTGCAGGATCGGCTCGATGCGGGCGAGCCGATCCCCCACCTCGCGTTCGTAGCCGCGGTTGTTCGGACGGTAGTAGCGCCGGCCGCGCAGGTCCTCGGGCAGGTACTCCTGCGGCGCGACCGCGCCCGGCCAGTCGTGCGCGTACTTGTAGCCCTCGTGGTTGCCCCACTCCTTCATCAGCTTGGTGGGTGCATTCCTCAGATACAGTGGCACGGCGCCGATGTGGCCGGCGTCCACGTCCGCGAGCGCCTCGTTGATCGCCATGTAGCTGGCGTTCGATTTCGGGGCGGTCGCGACGGCGATCGCCGCCTCGGCGAGGATGATCCGGGCCTCCGGCATGCCGACGAGCGCGACGGCCTGCGCTGCGGCGACCGTCACCTGGAGGATCTGCGGGGCGGCCATGCCGACCTCCTCGGCGGCGGCGATCATGATGCGACGCGCGATGAACCGCGGGTCCTCGCCGGCGCGGATCATGCGCGCGAGATAGTGCACGGCGGCGTCCGGGTCGCTTCCGCGCATCGATTTGATGAACGCGGAGATCACGTCGTAATGGTCGTCGCCATCCTTGTCGTAGCGCACGGTGGCCACGTCCATCACGGTGGAGACCACGTCGGGCGTGATGGTCGGGCGGCGACGACCCTTCTCACGCGCCTTGTCGCCGGTGACGGCGCCGGCGGCCGCCTCGAGGATGGTGAGGGACTTGCGCGCGTCGCCGCCCGCCATCCACACGATCTCGGCGATGGCCTCGTCGGTGGCCTTCACCTCGCCTTTGAGCCCGTGGTCGGAGGCGAGGGCGCGGCGGACGAGGTCGTCGAGCTGTTCGGGTTCCAGCGATTCGAGTTTGACGACGACGGAGCGGGAGAGCAGCGGTTTGATGACCGAGAAGCTCGGGTTTTCGGTGGTCGCGCCGATGAACGTGACGTCGCGGTTCTCGACGGCCGGCAGGAGCGCGTCCTGCTGGGATTTGGAGAACCGGTGCACCTCGTCGATGAATAGGACGGTCTCCTCGCCGCGTGCGACGAGCCGTTCGTGGGCGCGGTCGAGCACGGCGCGCACGTCCCTGACGCCGCTGGTCACGGCGGACAGCTCCTCGAACACGCGGCCGGACTGGCGGGCGACGATCGTGGCGAGCGTGGTCTTGCCGACGCCGGGAGGCCCGAACATGATGATCGAGCTGGGCGCGGTGAGGCTGCCTTTGCTGGCGGGGTTCGCGAGGCGGCGCAGGGGCGAGCCCTCCCCCAGCACGTGGGACTGGCCGATCACCTCGTCGAGCGTGCGCGGGCGCATGCGCACGGCGAGCGGACGCGTCACCTCGTCCGGCGCGTCCGACGCCGCGAACAGGTCGTTGTCGCTCATTCGTTGCCGACCTTGTAGTCGAAGAAGACGACCTCGCCGCTCTCCTGGGTGGCGTCGAGGTCGACGACGCCTTCGATGGCCCAGTCGTGGTCGCCGTCGGAGTCGTCGATGATCTGGCGCACCCTCCACGAGTGCTCGTCCTTCTCATGCTTCGTGTCGAGCATGAACAGGTCGGCGGAACGGGCCTTCGCGTCGGTGTTCACGTATTCGTGCTCGTCGTAGTAGTCGTCGAGCGCGTCCTCCCATTCGTGCACGCCGTAGCCCCAGTCCTTGTCGAGCGCGCCGAGCGTGTCCGGATCGTCGAGGTCCATGAGCGTGACGCGGCGGAACAGGGCGTTGCGCACGAGCACGGTGAGGCCGCGGCGGTCCTCGACGACGGCGTCGCGCGCGCCGGGCGCGGCGAGCGACGCGGCCGCTTCGGACGCGTCGGTGGAGCCGTCGGCACCCGCGTTCTCCCATTCGTCGACGAGCGAGGAGTCGATGGAGCGCACGAGCACGCGCAGCCAGGCGATGATGTCGTCCAGCTGCTCGTCGCGTTTCTCCGGCGGCACGGTGCGGGCGAGCGCACGGTACGCGTCGGACAGGTAGCGCAGCAGCGTGCCTTCGGAGCGGGCGATGTTGTAGCGGGCGATGTAGCCGGTGAAGTCGGAGGCGGTCTCGACCATGTCGCGCACCACCGACTTGGGGCTCAGCCAGTAGTCGTTGGCCCACGGCACGTCGTGGCGGTATTGGTCGAACGCCGCGTCGAGCATGTCCTCCAAGGGCTTGGGGTAGGTGATCTCCTGGAGGCGGTCCATGCGCTCGTCGTAGTCGAGGCCGTCGGCCTTCATGTCGGCCATGGCCTTGTCGCGGGCGGCGCGTTCCTGGGCGCGCAGCACCTGCTTCGGGTCGTCGAGCGTCGCCTCGACCATGGAGATCACGTCGAGCGCGTACGTGTCCGACTCGGGGTCGAGGAGTTCGAGCGCGGCGAGCAGGAACGGCGAGAGCGGCTGGTCGAGCGCGAAGTCGTCGGGCACGTCGAGCGTCATCACGTAGTCCTTGCCGCCGTCGCGGCCTTCGAGCACCTCGATCACGTCGGTGTCGAACAGCGTCTGGAAGATCTCGTCGGCGCGCTGGTGGAGCTTCTCCTTCTGGTCGGGGGTCTGCGCGGAGTCGTCGATGAGGTCGTCGATGCGCGCGCGGGCGTCGCCGCCCTGCTCGACCTCGTTGAGCACCATCGAATGTGTGATCTTCAGGTGCGGCACGAGCGTTTCGGGCGCGGCGTCGATGAGCTTGTCGAACGTGTTCTGGTTCCACGTGACGAAGCCTTCGGGCGCCTTCTTGCGCTTCACCTTCTTGAGCTTCTTCGGGTCGCCGCCCGCCTTGGCGATGGCCTTCTGGTTCTCGATCTCGTATTCGGGCGCCTCGGCGACGACGAGGCCCTCCGTGTCGAAGCCCATGCGGCCGGCGCGGCCGGCGATCTGGTGGAACTCACGGGCCTTGAGCCGGCGCATCTTCGTGCCGTCGAACTTGGTGAGCGCGGTGAGCACGACCGAGTGAATGGGCACGTTGATGCCGACGCCGAGCGTGTCGGTGCCGCAGATGACGGGCAGCAGGCCCTGCTGGGCGAGCTGTTCGACGAGACGCCGGTAGCGCGGGAGCATGCCCGCGTGGTGGATGCCGACGCCGGTGCGCAGGAGTCGCTGGAGGATCTTGCCGAACGCGGTGGTGAACTTGACTCCCTTGATCGCCTCGGCGATGGCGGCGCGCTGCTCCTTCGAAGAGACACCGGTGGAGGCGAGCGCCTGCGCGGTCTCCAGGGCGGCGTCCTGCGAGAAGTGGACGACGTAGATGGGGGTCTCCCCGTTCCTGAACGCGAGTTCGACGGTTTTCTCCAACGGGTCGAGCGTGTACTCGTAGCTCAGCGGCACGGGGCGCGGCGCGTCGGCGATCACGTCCACGTCGGGCACGTCGTTGAGCTCTTCGAGCTTGTTCGCGATCGCGTCGACGTTGCCGAGCGTCGCGCTCATGAGCAGGAAGCGGGTCTGCGGCAGGGTGAGCAGCGGCACCTGCCACGCCCATCCGCGCTCCGGATCGCCGTAGTAGTGGAACTCGTCCATCGCGACCATGCCGATGTCGGCGTGCTCGCCCTCGCGCAGCGCCTGGTTGGCGAGGATCTCCGCGGTGCAGCAGATGATCGGCGCGTCCGCGTTGATGTGGCTGTCGCCGGTGATCATGCCCACGTTGTCGCGGCCGAACACCGCGACGAGGTCGAAGAACTTCTCGGAGACGAGCGCTTTGATGGGCGCCGTGTAGTAGGAGCGCCGTCCGGTGCACAGGGCGGCGAAGTGCATGCCGAGCGCGACCAGCGACTTGCCGGAGCCGGTGGGCGTGTTGAGGATCACATGGTCGCCGGCGAGCAGGTCCATGATGGCCTCCTCCTGGTGGGGCCATGGTTCGATGCCCTTGACGTCCTCCACCCATCCGAAGAACCGTTCGTAGATGTCATCGTCCGTGAGGTTGCGCTCACGTTCGCTCCCGTCCCATTCCGGGGCCAATCGTCCCAGCGACCCGTAGCGGGACGTCATATCCGCGTCCATGTCCGCGCCCGCGCCGTCGCGCGGCGCATCGTCCGTCGCCCGCATCTCAGCTCCCCTCTCATCGCGCGTCGCGTCGTCGCGCTCCATATCGTCGTATTCCTTCTCGTCGATCATGTCTCACGAGTGTAGCCGCAGGAGCGCACCTGCCGTGAACCGCATCTCCGATCATCAGATCCGAATGACCGCGATCCGGCAATCGGAGCGTCGTTCCGATGCTTTCCGAAAGGGGCATCTTACGAAAGAGGTCACAAAGGGGTGCCTCTCGAAAAGGTGTTCGTCTTCCAAAACCGAAAGTCCACAACCGGCATTGTTTTGCTCTCTGGCCACGCGATGACAGCGCCATCCCGCTCTTGAACAGTCCAATGGCAAGCAGGTGTCCGATAAGACACCAAGATACGAGGTCAGCCCCCGGTCAATACAGCCAATATATACAGTCAATACAGTCATTCAAGCCAATACCCGGCCAATGCAAGTCAACAATCCGGCGAACAGCTACAGACCGAGACCAACGGACCGATCAGCTACAGACCAAGGCACCACGGGCCGAACCATTACAGATCAAACCATTACAGATCAAACCATTACAGATCAAACCGTTACAGACCGAAGCATTACGGCTCTTGACCAGGCCAATGGCAAGCCGGTGTCCGATAAGATACCAAGATACAAGGTCAACACCCGGTCAATACGGTCAATACAGTCAATACAGTCAATACGGTCAATACGGTCAATACGGTCAATACAGTCAATACAGTCAATACGGTCCATTCAGGTCAACACCCAGTCAACACAGGTCAACTATCCGGCGAACCGTCACAGACCGAACCGTCACTGATCGAACCGTCACTGATCGAACCGTCACTGATCGAATCGTCACTGATCGAACCGTCACAGACCGAAGTGTCACCTTGCATTGAGGGCGCAATCGTCATTCGTCATGATGCAATACCCGCCCTCGTCACATGAAGCCATACTCATTCGCCCGAGATCACAGCGAAGCTCGTTGAGACGCGATCGTGAGACGCGATCGTCATTCGTCGTGATGCAATACCCATCCTCGTCATGGTGCCATACCCGTCATGGCACCTTTCCTTCGACCCACAATCAACGGGCGAAACCAGTCCACGCTCCGGCCCCGCACTCCAAGCCAAATTACAACCCATGCCATGCATTCCAATCGCATATCCCAACCAACCGCCCGATCGCACACCCCATTGCGCGCCCCGTCACACAACCCCAACCCAGTTATCCAACCAGTTGCACCACTCCCGGGACGACCCGCTCAGCGGTGTCCCATCGGACACTGGCTTGTCACTGGCACAGGCGCGATTTCCTCCTCCTCTCCCATTCCGAAGCCAACCACACTCTTCTGTCACATATCCAATACACGCCTCGCCCCGCACTCTTCAGACGAGTGTCAGAGCCGTGTCACACTCCAGTTGACCCGCCCCACAAGCCCGCCTCCCGGGACGCCCTCATGCCCACACCTCCCGATGACGGTCCCGGTCAACGGTGTCCCATCGGACACCGCCCTGTCATTGGGGACTGCCTCAGGAAGCATGCAACTGGCTGTTGTCCGCCGGTTGCGGAGTCGACGGTGAAGCTCTTCGCTCTTGGCTGGGCCAATGGCAAGCCAGTGTCCGATGAGACACCGCAGTACAACCGTATTGCCCGTCCGAGTTCTCAATGGAGTGCAGCATCCGTCTTTGGTTGTCTGGAGTGGTTCCACGGCCGGCAATTAAAGCCGGTTACACACTTTCCGAGAAGGTTCCGCCTCTATGGCCGGCAATTTAAGCCAGTTACACACTTTCCGAGACAGTCCCGTCATTGACATGGGAACACTTCTTTCCCTCCCCTATTCCCAATCCGAACGGCTTCCCGAAAGTGCGGAACAGGCTCTTGACCAAACCAATGGCACGGTGACGGAACGAATTACGAGACACAGGGATAGAATAGCTACAGGGGCAAGGCCGCTCCATACGCACGAGGGGATGCAATACACGAGGGGATGCGATGATGAACATTTTGGTTGCGGTTATGAGGAACACGCTGAACGATGCAATATACGAGGGGATGCGATGATGAACACGACGGATATACTGCAATCGATCATGGCCGACACGGGGTGGACCGCGAGCGAGCTGGCCAGACACATGGGCATCGACAAGTCGTCGGTCGCCAAGGTGCTGCGCGGCGAAAGAAGCATGGGATCCGACCTGCTCGCCAAAGGCTTGGAACGAGCCGGATTCACGGTCAGGGTCGAACGGTCGGCACCGTTCGACCCGTCTCCGACGGACGAACTGCACGGGCTTCTTGCCGAATTGCGTCGGCCGATCGACCAACGGCTCATCGACAACGGCATGACATGGCGTTCCCTGTCGTCGCGCCTCGACGACCTGTTCCACGCTTCCGACCGCGACGACCAATGCATCGCATTCACACAGGCGTCCTACGGCATACGGGACCATCGATGGCTCGCCACATTGGCGGGAATCTACCGTCACCTGCGATGGGGAGACGGCACGTCTCGCCATCTCATGGCGACGACCGCCACCTCCGTGGGACGCCGATACCGCCTCGCCTCCCCATGGTCTCCGCTGCCGACGGGCATCATCGACCATGAACGCGAACGGTCGTCACGCAGGGGAAAGCAACCCGACACGACATTCTCCCAAGGCTTCCTCATCTACAACGTGCTGATACCGACCGCGGATCTTCCCGACGAATCCACGCCCACGAACGGCATCGGAACCAACGGCGGAACCGCATGGCAACGGACGGATATACTCTGAAGAAATAGCCAATCGACGATCATCGAAGCGGATGAGGGGAAGAAGGGAAACATCATGCGGTATTGCGGACGATGCGGAACGAGGAACACCAACGAGTGCCGGTTCTGCACGGGATGCGGCAGCCCACTGACGCCGACAGACACCGAATCGACAGACACCTCACCGATGAGCACCACACCGATAGGCGCCACACCGATGAGCACCACACGGACAGGCACCGCGCAGACGGGGACCGCGCAGACGGTGATTCCGTCAAGGCGGCCGCCGTTGCCGCCACGGCCCTCCGCACCGGCTTCCACCGCGCAAGGCTCCTCCGCTCAGTCCCCGCAGCCGCCTCGGTACACGGCACCCCGGCCGTCGGTACCACTCCCGGCAACGACCACAACCACGTCCACGACCACGACATCCGATGGACAGCCCGCCATGCCGAAGACGACGGACAACGCCGACACGCTGAAATACGTCGCCGTCGCGCTGCTGCTGGGATTCCTGATCGTCTGCGTCATCGTGGCGTTCGCGTTCACCAACAAGACGAAGGTCGACCCCTCGACATCATCGAACAACACATTGCCGGAGCTGCCTGCGGGCGTCGTCGGCTACTACTCCAACAAAGACTCCGACAAGGACAAGTGCACGATCTACAAGGCGTTCCGCACGTACTACGACACATCGTCGTGCCGGCCCAAGTGGATGGCGAACATCACATCCGATGGCACGCTCTCCGATGTCACAAGCGGCACCCACTACCGGACCAAAGCGACAGCCGACACGACGGACGACACACTGGGGACTTACGGCGAGCTGACACGCGACCTGTACTTCCTGGTGGCCGACGGCGACATCGAGGAGGACGAGATCGACTCGTCGCTCACGCTCCATCTCTCCGTGTGCGATGCCGTCGACGACGAGGATGACGGTTCCTACACCGGGTGCCACGAACTCGACTTCCGCGGCACCGACATCAACGACTACAATCTGCACGTATTGTCGCTCACCCCGCGTGAGATCATCATCGCCTCGGACGCCAACGGCACCATCTACCGCTACGACGCCGAACAGAGCTGACCCTCCCTCCTTTCCTCCGCACGACCCTGATGCGCGACACGCTGAGGGAGGGGATCGGCGTCGTCCGTGATGGCATGGGGAGGGAAACTTGTCTCAAACTCCGGCGGTTCAGTCGTTCCCCGGACGCGGCGGTAGCGGAACGGAGGGAGGGACGCCGTGTCCCGTTCTCGGCGGCAACGGCACGGAAGGTTTGGAATCGACACGCGTCGGTAATGGAACCGGCGGCGACGTACTCATGGTCACGCCCACCGTCGCGGCTCCGGACGGAATCCCGTCGGGCGTGACCGAGGGAACTGGCGGATGCCCACCGTCGTCCGTCGGAGACGCCGACGAGCTTCCCGCCTGCCGTCTCCGGCGGATGACGATCCACGCAACCGCCGCGACGACGACCAGAACGGCTCCGGCAGTGATGCCGATGCCCACGGTCCTTCCCACGGATCCGGCCGCGGAAGGACCTTCGATGCTCGACGTGATGCCGGTGGAATACGCGGTGATGCCGAAGTGGTTGAAAGAGCCTTCGCCATCGGTGGTATGAGTCGTCAGCAGCACTCGCCCGTCATCGCTCAACGCGTATACGCCCTCACGCGAGGAGTTCTTCTTCAGTGTCGTGAGCGTGTCTTTCTCGGTATCGTAGGAGAAGATCTCCTTTCTGTCATAGCCGGCGAAGAACAGGTATCGGCCGTCGTTGGTGATTTCGGCGAAGTCGTAGTAATCGTTCTTTACGTACTCCTGCACCTGGTCATACAATTCACGGGACAGCTTCTCGCTACGCACCGCCCTGCCCGAGTCGTCCGTGATCGTCAGCATCATGTCGTCGGAGTACTCGTGCGGCAGATCATCGTCCGGCGAGCCCGACTGCATATGCATGTAGGCCTGCGCGTGTTCGGCATCCGCCAGTTTCCTGTACGGATGGTCGAAGAACAGCTCCCCTTTGCCGCTTTCCGGATCGATGCGGGCGTAATGGGTGACTTTCGAAATCGAATCGTCGTGCGTGCCGTGCATGGACAACGGACTTACGTAGGCGATGATCGACCCGTCGTCCGCCACGTGCAGCGGGTCGACGAACTGGGTGGCGTCGACGCCGCCGATGACGATGTCATGGGTTCCCGCCGTCGAACAGGTCGACGCGTCCACCGTCTTCAGCACGGGCTTCGTCCCGTTGAGTATGACGTGGATGCGTTTGCGGTCGTTGGACGCCAACGTGCCCGTCGCGGCGCCGATGTCACATGCCGCCGTCACCTGCTGCGTTGCGGGATCGTATATCTGCATGTTGCTTGAGGCTTGCAGATTGTACTCATCGCCCAAATCGGAATCCAGCTCATACGACAGCACCGCCAGCGACCCGTTGTCGGGGGACGTGCGAACCTCCTTGGCGTTCCACATGTCGACATTGCCGTAGGTCTTGACGTCACCGGTCTTCATGTCGAAGCCGAACAGCGCCGATCCTACGGAATCGGTCGTGTAGAGGGTCTTGTTGTCACTGGAGAGCACGACGGGGAACACCATGCCGTTGTTCGGCGCGAGGAAGTCCGCGGACCCGTCGGTGCGGTATACATGGATGCCGCCATGCTGGTTGACACCCACCGCCTCGCCGGTGCCGTATGCGTCACCATACAGATATGACCCTTCTACGCTCAACGTGTGCTGTTGCGTAAGCGCGGGTTCCGCCGCGTAGGCCGCGGGAGATGCCGTCAGCATCGCCAAAAGACATACGGCGATCGTTGCGATCGATGCACCGGCGGCCGCAGGGCGGCGGATGGCAGATGGACGGCATGTGCCGGATTCGTTCGCGGTCATGATGGTTCTTTCTCGTTGGTCGGCTAGGCGGCTAGGCGGCGAGGCGTCGTCGGGCCTCGTCGGGGTCGATCTCCGGTTCCAGCGGAGGCCAGGACATGTTCATGTTGCGCAGCGTGGTGCGTAGCAGCTCCGAGACGACGGCCCTCGAATACCAGCGGTTGTCGGCGGGGACGAGATACCACGGGGCGAACGTGGTGCTGGTCTTCTCGAACACTTCCTGCCATGCGTCCATGTAGTCGTCCCAACGGTCCCGCGCGTCCAGGTCGGAGATGTCGAACTTCCAGTATTTGGTGGGATCGTCGAGGCGTGCGAGGAAGTGCCGCCGCTGCTCCTCGCGGCTGGAGACGAGGAAGATCTTGATGACCGCGCATCCGGAGGCGACGAGACTGCGCTCGAACGCGTTGACCAGATCGTAGCGTTCCCGCCACACGCTTTCGGGAAACGTGCCGTACACGTGCGGCATGACGATGTCCTCGTAATGCGACCGGTCGAACACGCCGATCCATCCGGGTTGGGGCAGTTCGCGTTCCACGCGCCACAGGAACCCATGGGACGCCTCCTCCTCGGTGGGTTTACCGAACCCGTGGTAGTGGATGCCCATCGGGTCACCCTGACGGAACACGTGGCGCACGATGCCGCCCTTGCCGGAGGCGTCCATGCCCTGCAGCACGATGAGCAGCCGTCTGGGTGAGCCCTTCACGCCGTTCGCGTACATGAGCCGCTGGTAGCGGGCGATGCCCGACGAGCTCAGGTCGATGAACCGTTCGCCGTCGTACTTGTCGCCGTCGAATCCGGGCGTCTCCCCCGCGCCGGACGCGGCCATCTCCCCCACATCCACTCCATGATGGAACATGAGCCGCTGCGCGGGAGGCAGCGACCAGACGGCGCTCAGCAGCTCGCTTGATTTGGCGGCGTTGGCGAGGCGTTCCGCCACGGTGTCGCTCTCCTCGATAGCGCCGATGCGCGCCTCGGCCGCGTCGAGCGCCTTGTCGACGCGTTTGCGCGCCGACTTGCCGCCGCCCTTGCCGGTCTTCCTGTCGTCCTTGATGTCGTCCTTGGCCATGCGTCCGATTGTACGCCGCCGCGCACGTCCGCAGAAGGCCGCCGCACCCGCGCCGCGCTCATTCCAGGTTGACCGGCAGGCAGTCGACCTGCCCGTATCCGTTGGAATGGCACCAGTTCCACGCGTCATCGGTCGATCCGAAACTCTCGCCGGAGATGATCACGTAGTATTTCGTCGGGTTCGCGTCGTAGGTCGGCCAGTCGCCGGACCAGATGAGCAGCACGTTCGGATGCTTGTCGCGCAGCGTGATGAAATGGGCGAGGATGTCGCGGCAGCTCCACGTCTTGCCGTCGATGACCATGCCCTGCCGTTTGCTCGACAACTGCGTCGTGTACGTGCTCATGAACGCGGACGCCTTGGATTTGTCCTGCGCGACCTGCCATTGCAGAGCGTTGCACGCGTCCTGTTCGGCCTCGTCGTCGGAGGCGCTTTCGCCGCCGAGCGCCCCGGACCGGGAGGATGGTCCGGTCGACGTGGACGCGCCGGAACCGGCGGACGCCGCGTAGACGTATTTGACGATGAGCTCGGCGGGATCGTCCTGGAACGTCCGCTCCAGTTCGGTGGCGGGACGGTAGAACTGCGTGGGCGCATACGAGAGCTTGATCCGCTTGCCCTTCGCGGGGATCGTCTGCATGTCGGACGAGAAGTCGAACACGGCGTCGGCGACCGTGTCGCCGCTCGAATCGCGCAGCGTGACGCGCGTCGAATCGTCGTCGAGCGTGGTGGTCGTACCGGATTCGCAGTCGTCGGACGGCGTGACGAGCACGGTGACGACCAGATCGTTGCCGACGCTTTCGACGGAGACGACCTTCATGTCCGGTTCCGCGTCGCAGGCGAGGTTCCTGCCTTCCGTATCGGGCCAGGAATCGTCGGAGCCCGTCGTGGTGGATTCTGAGGACGCCGACGTGTCCGACGACGATTGCGCCTGCGTGCCGAACTGGAACGGCTTGTTTCCCTGTGACACGGAGATGACGTACATCAGGAGCAGGATCAGCAGACCGATCAGTATCGGGGACAGCACGGCGAGCGTGACTTTCGTCTCCGAGCTCATGCCCGACGATCCGGACGCGTTCGGGCGCAGGGGCCGCGCCGCCGGCATCTGCGGACTGGCGGCGGATGTGGATGACGAGGACGCCATCGCGTCGTTCGCCGCCGGGCGCGGCGGGACGGACGGTCGTGGCGGCATCGCCGGCGACGGCGCGACGCCCGTCCCCGCCCCATACGGCACGGTGCGGTTCGCGCCGCCGTCGAGCACCGTCGCGTCGTTGACCGGCGCGGCGGCGAGCGGCGCTCCGCATTCCGTACAGAACCGGCATCCCGCCGGATTCGAGAATCCGCATTGCTGACAGACCATGATTCTTCTCCGTTCTCCTTGACATCCGCGGCGACCGCTGCGATGCGGCTCGACGGCCTCCACTCCCCCGAACCACATGCGAGCGGAGGCCACTGCCTCGAAACTCATTCCAGTATATGCCGCGACGGCCACGGATCGGGAGACGAAAACCGTCCGACCGCGCGAGCGAAGCCCCCCCCCGGACAATTCCCGGTCGGGATGCGTGCATGTGGTACGATACGGCTTGTTCAGGGCACTCGCCCATCTCCTTCTTCTTGTATGCAGATGCGCTTTTCAGTTTTTCGCATCCGGATGCGCCCGTTTCGCGACATATCCCCGCCGACGGATATCGACGAACGGCGTGCGACGGTTTCGCGCGCTGAGGAAGGATCGAACGATGTTGGCTCTCCCCTCATCCCGCCCGCAGCGGGTGACCGACGGCGAGGACACGCGACGGCTCGCACGCTACGTGCTGTCCGGCTCACGCACGAGGCCGGTGCTCGTCGTCACCGCGCGGGGGAACGCGCACGACGCGTGGAACGACGTCGAGGCGATCGCGGCGCTGACGGGCGGCGCGTTGGACGTCGTGCTGCTCGACGGAGCCGGCAGGACCGTCGATGGCGCGGACGAGACGTTCAACGCGGCTCTGGCCGCGGACGGCCACGGCACACCCGGCGTCTACAACGGGGCGGCGCGGCTCTACCCCGCGCCGCCGGCGGCGACGACGCTCTACTATCTGGACACCGCGGCGCATCGCGGCCGGCTGATCGCCGACCTGCTGCGGCGCGACGACGATGCCGCCACCGGACCGTCCGCCGCGCCGTCCGAAGACGCCGTCCGACGGTTCGTCGAACGGTCCGACGAGACGCGCTCCTACGATCTGGAGGAACTGCGCAGACGGCATCCGGCGCATGTGATCCGCACGAAGGCGGAGGCGCGCGAACTCGCCGACCTGCTGCTGTCGCCGGAACGCCGCAAACCGGTCGTCGTGGTGTCGCGGTCGGCGGGATCACGCCGGACGTGCGTGGACGTCGACCTCATCTCGACCATGCTGCACGGGCTCGCCGCGACCGTGATGCTCGACTCGAACGAGGCGATCTCCGAGTTCAAACGCCACGTCGCGCAACCGGCGTGGGTGTTCGGCGACGCGGGACGCGTGTTCCCCGCCGACGCCTCGTGGAACGACCCGAAGGCGCGGATGCGGCTGTTCCTGCCGAACGAGCACGTTTCGCGCATGCTGCTGACGAACATCATGATCAAGGACGCGCTGCTGCTGGTCGCCGACGGCCTGCGCGAGAGGATCTCCGAGAACCGCGTGGACCACACGAATCGCACGGAGTGAACCGCCCGCACGAATCGTACGTCCCACGCAAGTCGTACCGCACCGCCGCGACCCGGCGGTGATACGATGAGAACTGTTTTCGAGGCACTCGCCTCCCCTCTTTTTCAATGTCGAAACCATTGCGCCCGAAACCATGCGGCAGTCGCCCGACGTACGACGACCGTGCGATGTTCGGGCCGGACGGAGGGAAACCATCATGGCCATGTACACCTATTACAAGCCCGGCGAATACGGCGCGGACAGCAGCATGGTGCGCGACTGCCCCAGCTGCGGCGCACGCTGCTACAGCAGCTACTCGCTCAACAGCCACACGAACACCGCCGCCTGCCCGTACTGCGGCCGCGAGTTCTGACGCGTCGCGATACCGCCGATTCCAAGGGGAAGGCCATCGGATGGAGGATTTGTTCATCGTACTCGCGGTCATCGTTCTGGTGCTCGTCGTCATCTACTATCTGGTGGTCTTCCTCATCAAGATCCTGCCGATGATGCTGACGGTCATCGGCGTCCTCACCGCCGTCGCATTGGGGACGATGCTCGTCATCGGACTCGTCAAAGGCGCGTACGGCGGCATCGTCGGCTACTACGAGACGCTGCGCGACGTGTACGGCAAAGGCAGGGGGCTCGCCATCGGGCTCGCCGTCACCGCGTTCTGGATCGCGCTCGGCGCACTCGCCGTGGCGCTCGCCGTGTGATGCGACGGCGCCGCCGTATCGACGCATCATCGGGAAAGGCTCATGCATATGGGGAAGAAGAAGGGGACCACGAAGCCCGCGAGACCGCCGAAGCCGCGCAGACCCGACGACCCGGCGAAGGTCTCGTACCTGTTCGGCCCGGGTTTCGCCGACATTTCGCGGGTCATCAGGTCCACTACGGACAAGGCGCGCACGAACATCGACGATATGACGCGCGCCGCTGTCGAAGTGTCCGAGGGCACGACGTTCGACAGCATGATCGTACGCGCCGGATGGACGGCCTGCCGGTACGTGTACTGGCTGGCGTGCTGTCTCGGCATGGTGGTCATGAGCGTCATCTACTGCGTCGGCATGCTGCTGCCGCAGACCATCGCCTTCCTGTGCTACGAGCTCGTCGGATCGGCATTATGCGCGGCCACATGGCTGACCGACACGCTCTTCCTCGCCATCCTGCGCATCTCCAACGTCTGCGACTACTGCCACAAACGGTTCGCCCGCCCCGTCTACCAGTGCCCGAACTGTGGCGCCAAGCACCGCGACCTGTTCCCCGGACGCTACGGCATCCTCCACCACACCTGCCGATGCGGCCAGAGACTGCCGTCAAGCATCCTCGACCGCCGCAAACCGCGCCGCAAGCTCACCGCCCTGTGCCCGTACTGCCTCGCCGCCGGTCATGACGAGATCATCCGCTCCGCCGGCAGCCGCACCATCTGCATCCCCGTGGTGGGCGGCGCCTCAAGCGGCAAGACCTCGCTCATCAACGCGTACGCCGTGTCACTGATCACGCGCCGCGCCGGCGAGCATGGCCTCACCACGCGCTTCTACGACGAGGCGCGCAAGCAGCGGTTCGCCACGATGGTGGCCGACAGCGAGCGCGGCTTCGTCGACAAGACCGCCGTCGAGACCGACGGGCAACGCGCCAGCGCGTTCTCGATGAGCTTCTATCTCGACGGGGGCGGTCTCAGACCGTCGCGTCTCGTGCAGCTGCTCGACATCGCCGGCGAGACGTTCGTCCGCGGCGACGAGAACGAACAGCAGAACCAGTATGCGCACTGCGAGGGCATCGTGCTGGTCATCGACCCTCTGGCCATTCCCCAGGTGAAGGCCCGCGTCGCATCCGGCCTGCGCGGCACGGACGCCGGCTCGATCAGCGCCTCCCCGCTCGGCGACGTGATGAACGCGCTGCGCAACGACATCGACGCGAATCTGGCGAGGAACCGCGGCAAACGTCTGACGACGCCGTTGGCCGTCGTCATCAACAAGGTCGACGCGGCGCCGCTCCTCGACGAGCGTCTCGACGCGCCCGCGATCGCACGGTTCCGTCAGGCGGAGCCGGAGCGATGCGCGAACGACCTCGACACGATGGATTTCCTGTGCCGCCAGTTCCTCGTCGACATGGACATGGGCGACGTGGTCGACATGATCCAGCAGCAGTTCGCCGTCTCCCGGTTCTTCGCGGCGAGCGCCATCGGGCACACGGCCGGCGAGGGACGGTTCATGCCGCGCGGCGTGGACGACGTCATCGATTGGATCGTCTCGCTCAGCGACCCCGCCCTCGCCAAGGCGCTCGCCATCCACGAGTTCCCGAAGACGAAGTTGCCGGTGTTCACGCCCGGCATCGGACGGTTCGAGGGCATCCCCGCCGAGGCGGCGCAGCGCGAACGCGACCGCATCGCGCAGGAACAGGCCAAGGCGGACAGGGAACGCGCCAAGCGGGAACGCAAGGCCCCGCAGGGGCATGCCGGTGCGGCGACGACATCCCCGGTACCTGCACCTGTTCCATTCACCCGGCCGGGTCCTGCGCCGGTTCCGCCCCCCACGCCCATTCCCTCGGCACCGGAACCCGTATCGAGGCCCGCGCACCCCGCCGTCGTGCCGACTCCCCCACCGCAGCCGGCACGACGGCAACAGGCGAGTCCCGTGCCGATGCCACAGGCACAACCGATACAACCTGCGCAGCAGCCCGCCCCTCAGCCAGCACGACGGAGCTTCAGACCGCAACGTACCCGCCCCTACCACCGGGCGGGTACCGGAGCGACGCCCTCCCAGGGCATCCCCGCCCCGAACGAGCCGCTTCCCGCGAACGGCGCTCGATCCGGCACCGACCGGCGAGACGCGCAACCCAAGGTGCCGCGGCCGGCCATGCCGCAGGAACCCGCCCCGTGGACGGGCCAACCGTCCGTTCCGTCGCCCAGACCGCGTCGGACACGGCCCCGGCGCACCGGCAACGACCATGACAACCCGCACCAATAGACGACCACACCAAACCGAAAGGAATCCATCATGCTCGGATCCAAGCTTCCACAGCCCGTTCCCCCGGACGGACCGCAGGCATCGGCCGTTCCGGCAACGGCCGATGCACAGCCCGCACTGCCGGTCTCCCCCGTCGTGTCCGAGACGGCCCCCGCTATCCCACCGGCCCAACCCACCGAAACGGTTGCGACTCCTCAGCCCGCGCCGGTCGAGCCGACGGAGCCAACGCCCGAACGAGAACCCGAACCATCCGAATCAGCGGCCGAACCCACCGAGGCCCCCGTCCAATCAGAGATTCCCGCCCCGTCCGGTGAGTCGGGAGTCCCCGTCTCACCGGCACCGACCGTTCCCGATTGGACTGACCGCTTCGATGGTCTGGACGGGCGGCTGGCCGACGCCGACGCCCGTCTCGACGCGTTCGACGCCCGCTTCGAAGCGCTGGGCAAGCGCCTCGACGGATTGCGTGAATCGTTGGACGGACTCTCAGAGGCGTTCTCGAAGCGGTCGCAATACGACGAGGCCAAGGAGAAGGTCATCGACCGCCAGCATGCGGAACTCAACAAGCTGCGCGACGGACTGACCCTCGATCTGAGGGAGCCGGTGCTGCAGGACATCGCCTCGGCGCTCGCCAAGATCAACACGATGAAGGGCGAGCTTCCCGAAGACGACGCCGAGGCGCAAAGCATGCTGGAGGACATCGACTACATGCTCGGCGCGATCCTCGACGACTACGACGTGGCGCGCGTCGACAGCGAACCGGGTTCCCGCTACAACGCGGCCCGCCAGAGGTTCCTTCCGAAGGACGTCGAAACCACCGACGACCCCGCCAAGGCACGCACCATCGCACGTTCCAAGGCACCCGGCTACGTCTACGAGGCCGGCGAGCGCCCGCGCGTGCTCCTCAAGGAGCAGGTGGTGATGTACAAGGTCGTCAAACCGGCGCCACCGGCCGAAACTCCGGACGGACCCGCCGACGCTCCCGCGGCCCCCGAAACCCCTGACACCCCGTCGTCGATCGGCTGACCCGCCGAACACCGTCCGCCCGAATCCCGACATCCGGAATCCGCGTGGACGGCGCATATATACGTGCAGCGTCGCTGCGACATACCACGCATAACCGCACAACACCATAAGGAGAACGACATCATGTCGAAATACGTGTATGGCATCGATCTGGGCACGACCTACTCGTGCATCGCCTATCAGGAGGGCGACCGCCCGACCGTGCTCAAGAATCTGGACAACAACTCGGACACCACGCCTTCGGTGGTCCAGTGGGGCGAGGACGGCACCGTGATCGTCGGCCAGGAGGCCAAGGACACCTCCGTGCTCGAGGAATCCGCAGGCCGGACCGTATCCTTCGTCAAGCGGCTCATCGGCAAATCGCAGGTCGCCACCACCATCGACGGACGGCAGATCTCCCCCGTCGAGGTCTCCGCCTACATCCTGCGCGAGCTCGTCCGCCAAGCCCAACAGCAGACCGACGACGAGGTCAAGGACGTCGTCATCACCTGCCCCGCCTACTTCGGCGATACCGAACGCACCGCCACCAAGCAGGCGGGCGAGATGGCCGGGCTCAACGTACTGTCCATCATCGAGGAGCCGACCGCCGCCGCCATCTGCTACGGCGTCACCAAGGCCGACTCCAACAGGAACGTGCTCATCTACGATCTGGGCGGCGGCACGTTCGACATCACCGTACTCAAGATCACCAACGGCGAGATCCGCGTGATCACCACCGAAGGCGACCATGATCTGGGCGGCAAGAATTGGGACGACGCGCTTTCCACGCTCATGGTCGACAAGTTCCTCGACGAGAGCGGCTACACGGGCGACCCGTTCGACGAGGACGGCAACGAGGAGTTCATGCAGCAGCTGATGATCGAGTCGGAGAAGACCAAGCAGGCGCTGTCGAACAGGACCAGCGTCAAGAAGCTCCTGGACTACAACGGACAGCGCGCGAAGATCGAAGTGACGCGCGACGAGTTCGACGACATCACCAGCGAGCTGCTCGAACGCACCAAGGACCTCACGCAGAAGGCGATCGACGAGGCCAAGGCGCAGGGCGTCGCCATCGACGAGATCCTGCTCGTCGGCGGTTCGACGATGATGCCTCAGGTACAGAACATGGTGGGGAACACGTTCGGCGTGCCGTTCAAGATCTTCGAACCGCATGAGGCGGTCGCCAAGGGCGCGGCGATCTACGCGATCATCCAGGCCACCAAACAGAGCGAGGTCAACAGCACCGAGGTCAAGGAGCAGGATGCCGAAGGCAACGACGTGGCCCGCGACACCACGACCGGCGAGACGCGCATGCTGCCGACCATCGGCGGCGGCTCCACGCTGCCCACCAACCTCAACGCCGACACGAAGGTCATCTCCGTCTCCACGAAGAGCTTCGGCATCAAGGCGAACGACAGCCAGACCGGCGAGCCGCGCATCTTCAACATCGTGAAGAAGGACGACGAGCTGCCCGCGCACGCCTCCCAGCGGTTCGCCACCGTCGACGCCAACCAGGAGCAGGTGCTCATCGAACTGTTCGAATCCCCGGAGAAGGCCGACGACCTGCCGGTCGACGCGAGCAGCAGAATCGGCGATTGCGAGATGAATCTGCCCGCCGGCCTGCCCGCGCACACCCCGCTGGAGATCACGCTGGCCGTGCAGGAGGACGGCACCATCTCCCTCCACGGCCAGACGCTCGACAACGGCACCAACATCGACACCGTGTTCAAGTCGGAGAACGTGCTGAGCAAGGAGGAGATCGAGGAAGCCAGGAAGCGCGTCTCCACCGGACTCGTGTTCTGACATTCATCACGGCGAAGGAACGGAATCGCAACATGGGCATCAGGGTCGGCATCGACTTGGGGACCACGTATTCGGCGGTGGCGCGCATCGACCCGGCGACGGGCCGGGCGACCATCATCCCAAACAGGTACGGGCATGCCGTCACGCCTTCGGTCGTGGCGGTCACGGAGGACGGCGAGGAGTTGTTCGGCGAGGACGCCAAGGAGCGTCAGGAGCTGGGCGAGACCGGCACCGCGTCGTTCTTCAAACGGGTCATGGGCGACCCCGGATTCAGGCTCGACCTGCCCGGGCGTCCATGCACGCCGGTCGACCTGTCGGCCATGCTGCTCAAAGGCCTCGTCGGCCAGGCCGAGATGATGTCCGGTGAGCACGTCGACGCTGCGGTCGTCACCGTGCCCGCCTACTTCCGCAACGCGGAACGCGAGGCGACCCTGGCCGCGGCACGCCGGGCGGGCATCACGGTGCTCGGCCTGCTCAACGAGCCGACCGCCGCCGCCTTCGCCTATGGCCTGGGCGGGTCGAGCGCGAACCGGACGATCCTCGTCTACGATCTGGGCGGCGGCACGTTCGACGTGACGCTCGCCCGGGTGGATGCCGGCGAGATCCGCATCCTCGGCTCGGACGGCGACCATTATCTCGGCGGGAAGGACTGGGACGACGACGTGGCAACGTGGATCGCCGACCGGTTCGAGGACGAGTTCGGCGAGGATCCGCTGGACGACACCGAACAGGCCGACATCATCGGCGTGACGGCCGAGAAGACGAAGAAGCGCCTCACCAACGCCACGTCTGCCCCGGTGAGCGTGGCATGGCACGGACATCGAGGACGCTATACGCTCACCCGACGCGAGTTCGATGAGCTGACCTCCTACCGGCTCATGCGCACCGCCGACATCATCGACCGTCTGTTCGCGAGCTTCACGCCGGCCAGACGGTGGAGCGACGTGGACGGCGTGATTCTCGTGGGCGGTTCGACGCGCATGCCCCAAGTGCACGAATACGTCGAACGCATGACCGGCAAACCGCCGCTGGCCGGCGTGAACGTCGACGAGGCGGTGGCGCTCGGCGCGGCGATCCGCGCCAACCAGGATGCCTCCGGCAATGCGACGCCGCCCACCATCGGCGGCACCAAGGCCCGGAACCAGGCGCTGCCGCTCATCGGCGGCAGGAAGATCACCGACGCGACGTCGCACGCGCTCGGCATGATCGCCGAATCCGAGGACCGCGAACGCTACGTCAACGACATCCTCATCGCGAAGAACGCCGCCATCCCCGCGCGCAACACGCAACGTCGCGAACTGGCCGTGCCGAGGCGCGGCGGCGAGCTCGACGTCTACCTGCTGCAGGGTTCGGAGCCGGCGCCGCTCGACAACGACGTGGCGGGACTGTACGCGTTCACCGGCATCCCGTATGTGGATGGAGGCCGCACGCTCATCGACGTGACGTACCGCTATGACGCCGACGGCGTGATCAAGGTATCCGCCACGCAGGTCGAGACCGGACGGAAGCTCCACATGGAACGCAGACCCCTCCCCGATGACATGAGCTGGCTGGAACGCAGCCCGAAGAAGAACGACAGGCAGGCGCCGCCCGCGGGCGCCGTGTATCTCGCAATCGACTTCTCGGGCAGCATGTGCGGGAATCCCTTCCGCCAGGCGATGGATGCCTGCCGGGATTTCATCGCCTCCATCGATGTGGCGGCGCTCAACGTCGGCCTCATCGGCTTCGCCGACAGGACCAAGACCTATCTCGAACCCACGGATGATGGCGGAGCCATCCGGCAGGGCATACGCGACCTCGCCGCCGGATTCGACGCCGAGGAACTGTCCTTCGGGAACGATGCCTCCCCGTTCCCCGACGTCCTCGCCGGGGGACTGGACCGATACGACGGGCCGAAGTACGCCATCGTCCTCACCGACGGCGTCTGGTACGACCAGGACACGGCGATCCGACAGGCGCGGCAATGCAACGAGGCGGGGATCGACACCATCGGATTGGGATTCGGCGGCGCCGACGAAACCTTCATCGACGCCATCTCCTCGATGAAGGACCTCGCCCGGCTCACCGATCTGAGGCATCTGGGCGACAGCTTCTCGAACATCGCACGCGTCATCGGCGGCTCCACCGGCCTCGTCTCGGGCTCGTCCGGCACCGCCATCGGCCATTCCGGAAGGTGATTCGACATGACATCCAATGACGGCAACGGCATCAACTTCTACCAGCTGCTCGACCTGTTCGACTTCGAGCATGATCTCGTCGGCCGCGCGGACGAGGACCCTGCCATCGCCAAGACGTTCACCGACGCGTTCAAGGCGCAGGAGGCCCGCTGGTCGAAGCTCCGTAACAACCCCCGCGAGGGCGCGCAGGCGCAGCAACGGCTCGACGAGCTGAACCGCGCCAACCGCGAACTACCCGCGTTCCTCGCGTCCCGCGACGAACGCGCCCGGCAATACGCCGAAGCCCGGGCCCGAGCCGAGCACGACGTGACCGCCATCATCACCATGTTCGCGATCAAAGGCTACATGACGCCGGATGACCTCGCCACCATCGCGGGCCAGGCCAAGGAACGATACGGATACACGGTGCCGCAGAACGTGGTGCGTGAGCTCATCCCCTCCACCATGGAGATCCGCGAACAGGAGACGCGCAAGGGACGTGAACTCGCCAAACCGAAATCCTATACGGCGTTCAACAAGGCGGAGTCGGAACTGGCCACCTGCGGATACCGCGACCTCTACCAGATGCTCGACCCGGGCAACATGCGCCCGGCGACCACGCCCACCGCGGTGTGGCTGAAGAAGGCGACCGCCGACGACCCGAAGAACAACTCCAAGCAGGACGCGCGCACCAGCGCCCTCAAGGACCTGTACAAGATGTGCATCGGCAGGGTGTTCAAGGACGATGCCTCCCGCGCCGCATACGACGACTATCTCGCCTACACGGCCATGCAACGGGTGCTCGACGAAGTGGCGACGGTCTTCCAACCGTCCAGCGTCCTGCCGCAGGACGTGGCCGACAAATATGCGGACCGCATTCTGGAGGGCGGCACCTCGCACGGCGCCGCAATCACCCGCGACGACGCCGAGGACCATCTCATCTGGTGGTGCCACACCCATGACATCGCCTATACGCCCGTCCAACAGGAAGGGGCCGACGCCGGGCCGAAGGCGGAACCCTGCCCGTGGTGCGGCATGCTGCTCGCCCACGGCACCTCCACCTGCGCCCATTGCGGTGGCCAGGTGGAGGTCGCCTGCCCGCAATGCCATGAGCGGAACCGCGCCGACGTACGCTTCTGCGGCAACTGCGGCTACGCGTACACCAACCTCGCCAAGGCGACGGCCCTATGCGACGAGGCCCGCGGCGAAGCGGCCTCGCTGCGCTTCGACGAGGCGGAACGACTACTCGATCAGGCGGACGGACTATGGGCGGGACTGCAGGACGTCACGCGCACGAAATCGGACATCGCGAACACGCGCCGACTCGTCGGCGATCTCGGCACACGGCTCCACGCCGCGATCGACGCCCATGAGCTCGCCAACGCCGACCGCATCTACCGGGAGATCGCCGGCCGAAGCCCCGGCTTCGCCGATCCCGAAGCGAGGAACGCCATCGACACGGGCCTTGCGAAGGCCAGGAACGCCGCGCTTCTGGCCCGTTCGGCACCGACTCCGAAGACGCTGCCGGAACTTCTGGACGCCTACGACGCCTGCCGTGACCTGCCGGAACTCAACACGGCGCTCGCCGCCTTCACGCCCCGACCGGTCGCCGCCGTGCAGGCGAAGGCGGACGGAGCCGGCCGGCGGATCGTCGTCTCGTGGCGGCCGGCGTCAGGCCCGCAGCCCTCCTATGTGCTGGTGCGCAAGCGCGGCTCGCGCCCGCTAACCATCCGCGACGGCGAGACGCTCACCGAGACCACGGCCACCACCTACGTGGATGCGGACGTCGAGCCGGCGGTCGACTACTGCTACGCGGTGGCCGCGAAGGTCGGACCGACCATGTCCGCGGCCGTCCCATCCCCTGCAACGACCGTGCTGTTCGAAGTGGACGACCTCAAGGTCACGCCCGACGAATCGTCGGTGCATATGGCATGGGGCAGGCCGCGCGGCGGCGTGGTCGAGGTGTGGCGCCGCCCCGACCGGGCGCCGGTCCGGCCGGGCGACGGCGTGCGCGTGACGAACGTCATCGATTCCGGCATGGACGACCGGGGGCTTGCGAACGACGTGCCCGTCCACTACACGGTCTTCGTCGGATACCGTATGCCGGACGGCACGCCCGCCTATTCCTCGGGCGTGCGGGTCACGACGACGCCCTCCGCGCCGGCCGAGCCCATTGACTTCCTCATGGCGCAGCTCATGCCCGGCGACGTGTTCTCGCTCGAATGGGACGCTCCGGAAGGCGGCGAGGCCCGGTTCTACGCGACACGCGGTCGCATCCCGTGGCGCAAGGGCGACATGGTCCCGTTGCGGGAGATCGCCTCCAAGGCATCTCCACTGCCGGTCACGCCACGCGGCGACGACACCGGCACGTTCCGGCTCGCCGACGACGCGATCTACCACATCGTCGCCGTGACCGCGAAGAACGACATGGGCGTGATCGGCGAGACGACCACCGTCTCGAAGCGCAAGGCGGTGGAGATCACACGCATCCAGGCCTCCGGCGCGGACGCGATCGTGCGCTTCGATTGGCCGAAGGACTGCACGCGCGTGCTGCTCGCATGGCGCACCGACCGGTTCCCCGCCTCCGCGCAGGAGAAGGGCGCGACCACGATGGGCGCGACCAAGGCGCTCTACGACATGGCCCAGGCGCTCGTGGTCAGGGGCCTCGACCCGCACGCCACCTACTACTTCAGCCTGTTCGCGCTCATCGGCGAAGGCACCTCCTCATCGTATTCGGCGGGCAGCAGCCGCATGTTCAGCTTCAGCGGCATGCCCGGCGTACCACTGCCCGCCCGGGCGGCCACGGATCGCGGCGGCGTGCCGATGCCCGGCATGGGCGCGCAGGCCGTCTATCAGGTGACGGCCCACAAGGGCGGATTCGGATTCGGCCGCGTGTCCCGCGCCCAGCTCGACATCAGAACCTCCGGCCCGCTGCCCGCCACCGAACTGCGCGGCCAGCAGGGCGCCCTGCCGATGTTCGTCACCCAGGGCGTGTCGATCGCGCAGATCCCGCCGATCGACGCGGCCGGCTCCCACAGCTTCCCCCTGCCGGCGAACCTGCTCGCCAAAGGCGTGTTCTACCGGCTGTTCTTCACCGACGAACACGCCTACGAGACGAACAGCCTCACCGTCGCCCCCGGTGTCATGCCGCGGATCGGCTGACGAGGATGGCGACGAATCATGCACACGAACGAAGAAGGAGACCACGACCCATGTTCATGAGAAGACGCTACCTGTGCCCGTTCTGCTTCACCGAGCACGCCCTCGACGATGTGGAGTTCGAATGTCAGTCTCGGGCCCGCTGCCGCACGGAGCCCGACGAGCAGATGGCCCGGTACCTGGGCGAGCCAAGCCATATGGGCCACCATCATTTCCGTTCCGCGGCCTCATCGCGGTTCGGTTCGGTCATGCCCGACGTCGCCGAATGTGACCTGTGCCATCAGGTGAGCCGCGTGCGCGTCTGCCCCGCATGCCACAACCAGCTGCCGAGCGACATCGACACGGCGGAGCCGATGATCATCTCGCTGATCGGCACGCGCGGCGTGGGCAAAAGCACCTATGTGGGCGTGCTCATCCACGAGATGATGAAGCGGCTCGTCCGCCCGTTCGGCGCCACGTTCACCCTGCCCACGGCGCTCGACCAGAGCCAATACCGCGAACGGTTCGAGGCGCCGCTGTACAACTACGGCCAGCCGGTCGGACAGACGCACTCCTACGACAACCTGAGGATCGAGAAACGTCCGATTCTCGCCACGCTCACGAAGACCGAACGCTTCGGCAGGCTCAGGACCTTCACGCTCGTGTTCTTCGACTCCGCGGGCGAGGATTGGCAGAACCCCGACATCATCGCCTCCGTGGCACGCTATGTCAGCCATTCGGCGGGCATCATCTTCCTGCTCGACCCGCTCAACAACCGCACGGTGCTGGGGTCCATCACCGATCAGGCGGCCATCGCCTCCTCCAAGGTGGTCGGCTATGATCCGGCCGCCGACCCGGCCACCGTGATCGGCAACGTGGCGACGCTGATCCGCCAGCAGCAGGGGCTGCGCAACAACCAGCGCATCACCATTCCCGTGGCCGCGTCGTTCTCGAAGCTCGACGTGCTTGAGGATATGGGCTTCGTGCGCGGCTCCACGCTGTCGCGCCCTTCGCCCCACGCCCTGCAGGGCGTGTTCGACGAGAACGACTCCCGGCTGGTGGACGGCGAGATGCGCGGTCTGCTCGAACAGTGGGGCAACGGCGATTTCCTCGCGTTCCTCGAACAGACCTATGCGACGAACCGGTGCTTCGCGTTCTCCGCCTACGGACGCCGCCCCGACAAGGATTCCCAAGGCCGCATCCCCGTGCCGGTTCCCAAACGCATCGAGGACGCGATGTTCTGGCTGCTGCATCTCAACAAGGCCCTGTAGAAGCCGACAGACACACATGTATACGCGAAAGGTCGCATGATGAAAGCGGAACAGCGGATCTACACCTCCTGCAACAGGGGCATCTCCGGGAACACGTCGGGCTTCCAGGTGTACTCCCAGTCCCCCGGCATGGCGCGATGGCTGGCCGACGGCAACGATCTGGGCCCGCAGGAGTACGCCGCCCCACGTGGCCCGCAATTCCCGCCCCAGCCAAGCACCCCCGAAGAACTCGCACTCTACCCGAGCCGCAACCATTTCGGTCCCATGAACGGTCCGGACGGCCTGTACCGCATGGCGTTGGCCACGTACATCGGCCGCGACTACCCGGAGGGCGTGATTCGCGGAGGCAACTACATCGACCACGCGCTCGTGGTCCGCGCCGCCGACATGGACGCCTACCCATGTCAGTACATCCAGTCCCTCACGTTCTGGACGACGATGGATCTG
Organism: Bifidobacterium sp. LH_417; assembly: GCF_056357035.1. Classification (NCBI taxonomy): domain Bacteria; kingdom Bacillati; phylum Actinomycetota; class Actinomycetes; order Bifidobacteriales; family Bifidobacteriaceae; genus Bifidobacterium; species Bifidobacterium sp. LH_417. Next base: position 305,507 of record NZ_JBKEVI010000001.1, on the reverse strand, counting down.
AATCTGGCGCGCAGCGCACAGGCGCCGGAGCCGCTGCCCGAGGTGGAGCCGCAACGCAACGGCGTCACCGCCGAAGCCGTACGGCGGTTCATCGCGCAGGACGAGCCGAACACCGGCGTCCCGCGCTCCCAGATCCTCACCGACATGCTGCGATGCTTCCTCGGCCGGCATACGACCGTCGCCGACAAACCGTACACACGCAGGACCGTCATCCGCTGCAGCGCCGACGACTTCACGATGTGGGTGTCGGCGATCCAGATGGCGCTGCCCATCCGTCAGGCCCTCGGCTACGGCTTCTCCACTTATGAGAAGGACATCACCTACGCGAACGCGGACATTGTGCGCGCCGTGGACGGCATCAACGGCATGTCCGCCGATCTCAAGGCATCCTGCGCCGTGTTCGATCTTCTCGACCCTTCCGCGCCGCAACCGCCGCACATGGTCTTCGGCGCGGATGAGCCCACGCCGGAGGCCAGCGTGCTCGAATCCCTCACCGCCGACGAGCTGTGCACGTTCATCGTGGGCGCCATGCAGTACAGTCCCGACTCGCTGACCGTGTTCCACCGGTTCCTCGACGAGACCGATTATGCGGGCACGGACACGCAGCTCGGCGCGGCGTACGCGCTGCTGAGGCTCGTCAACGGCATGACGCCGTTCGCGCGGATGGACGCCGACTCCATCGACGCGGCGATCGCGTTCCTGCAACGCCATTGCCGCCCGGACATGTGGCGGCGGTTCGCGGACGGCATGTTCCGCGACATCGCCTCGACGACCTTCGACGAGCGGCGGCTCGGCATCATCGCCAACACGCTCGGCGGCATCGCGGAAAGCGATCCCGACTATGCGGCGACGGCTACGCAACGGTGCCTCGACCTCATCGTCGACGTGTTCTCCACGCCCGCTCCGGACCATACCGTCTACGAGCAGCGGCACGCGATCGCCGCCAACGTGTTCGCCGCGGCGCACCGCGACCTCGACGCCGAACTGTTCGCGCGTCTCGCCGACAATCCGAACATCGATCTGGGCGACGGCGCCGCGCCGGGAACGCCGATGCCGTGGACGGCGCATGTCGTGGCGGCGTGGTTCGCCGGCGCGGTGCGCGCGGCCGCACAGGCGACGCGCGGCGACGATCCGCTCGGACAACCGTTGAGCGTGATGGTGCAGGCGATCGGCACCCGCAACACGCTGATGATGGACCGGATCGTCCGCGTCATCATCGCCCATGACGGCGACGCGGACGCCTCCCGTCTCGTGGACGACACGGCGCGCGCGCTGGCGCCCATACCGTGGGCGTGGTTCCTGTTCCTCATCGACGTGCTGTCCGGCAGCGCGGACGCACGGTTCGTGGACTCCCCGCAACCGGCCGCCCTGCCGAGCCAGGCCGCCGCAGCCTGTTATGCGATGCTGCGCGACTGGTATCTCGCGCAGGACGACGACGCGCGACTTCGCTGCCTGCGGACGCTGTGCGGCGACGCCGAATACCATCGGCTGGCCGACCTGCTGTTGAGCGAGCAGGCGCGATCGGCGGACACGCCGCCGTCCCGGTTCCTCGACCTGCTCGCCACGCCGGCCTTCGGCGATGCCCTGTCGGACGCGTACAGGCAGGCGCACCTAAACCAGCTGCTCGGCATCATAGAGACGGCGGCCGGGCGCGACGGCTCGCCGTTCACCCGCTACCGAGGCATGGTCGCGGCGAGCCGGCTGCTCGGCGCAGACGTGCCGAAACCATGGTACGAACGGCAGATCGCCGACGTGGACGCGGGCATGCCGCTCGACGCGCAGCCGGGCGACGACTACGACCGGCTGCGCGACAGCACACGGCAACTGTGCGGCCAATTGGGCACGCCCGTCCCGCCGCGCATGCGACTCGTCGGATACCGGCGTCTCGTCACGTCGCTCGCGCGTTCGGTCACGACGAAACGCCCCGACGAGAACGCGGCGAACGTCGCGCTGCGACGCATCCAGGCCTCCGCTGCGGATCTGCCGTTGGCGGCCGCCGGCAACGAGCTGGACGCGTATCTGGGCGCCATCGCGCAGAACGTGGCGGCATGCGTGCCTACCGGACGATCCTGCTGGAGCCTGCAGGCGATCGTCGTTCCCCGCGATCATACGGCGACGATCATCCGCGCCGTGATGCGCGAAACCGCCGCCCACGCACGCGTCGACGACATTCTGCTCCTCATCGCCGTGGACGCGGGATTCGTCGACGGCACGCAGGGCGTGCGCTACCGCGCGGACCAGCTGGCGCGTGCAATCGCCGAGGAGCTGGCCGGCAACGGCGTGCGGCCGAAAACGCTCGCACGCGCCGCCGACGACAAGCGGCAGATGGACAAGCTTATCGCACGCTACGAACGGTCGTACGGAATCCGGTTCCCCGACCGGTCGTTCGACGAGCTCTACAACGGCATCGTCGTCGCACTGGAGGCGACGGAACAGCGACACAGACCGTCCATCCTCGGTTCGGTCCAAGGCATCTTCGGCGGGAAAAGGAGGCATTGATCATGACGAACGGATCCTCTGGGTGGACACGCTCCAGCTCGGCCTCATCGAACGCTGGTAGCGCTACCGGTTCGGGCGGCACCACCAGCGACGGCCATGGCGGGTGGACACGCTCCGGCACCGCACAACCGGCAGGTTCTCCGGCATCGGGCGGCTGGGCACGCCCATCTTCTTCGTCCGCGCCGTCTGGTGGATCACCGGCATCTCCGATGCCAAGCGGTTCGGGTTGGTCGCGGCCTACCTCCTCCTCCGCACCGTCCGGCGATTCCACGGGGAACGAACCCGATACGTCCGCCCCGTCACCATCAGACTCATCATCGCCGGCACCCTCGGCGGGGAAGCCCGGCACAGCCACACTGTCCTCCGAACCGGTCGAACCGATCTCGATCGCCTCGGTCGGTGTGGGCATGCTGGGCTCGCTCTCCCCGATCGTCCTCCTCCAAGTCTTCCAGCCTGGGAACGCGCGCATCCACATCACGCCGATGATGATGACGATCGGCGTGATCGGCGCCACGGCCGCGTATCTCGTGACGTATCTTGCATTCCGGTATCTGGGCCGCATCGCCACGACCGGCGCGGACCGCCTCGTCTGCGCGGTCGTCACCGCGGCCATGGCGTGCGGCGCCGTGATGTTCGCCAGCTCGTCAATCGTCGTGCTGATGGAGGGGCAACAGTTCGCCGTCCCCCTCACCGTCTCCCATTTCTTCACGCCGCGATTCCAGCTTCTGCCGCAGACTCCCGCCGCTTGGGCATACGCGGCATTCGCCGTACTGGCTTTCCTCATCGCCGCATGGCTCGCGACTTCGGCGGAACGGACGACGACCGGCAAGGGGGCACGCATCGCGCTGTACGTCATCGCCGTCGTGATCGTCGTCTTCGGCTGCGCCGTCATGCCGGCGGTCCAGCTCGCCTCCATCGGCATCCGACTATAGAACCGGACAGGGCGACCAGGGACGGCGGCATCACGACAGACCGCATCACGACATAGGGAAGGAATATCGACCATGGACGCATCGACGAACTACTATCTGCTGCTCGGCATCTTCGACCCGGACGCCGACCTGTCCGGCAGGAGCGACGCCGACCCGGAGGTTATGGAACCGATTCGTCGGGCGATCCGCGACAAGCAGCTCGACAACGCCCGGGCCATCAACAACCCCCGCAAGGCGTTGGCGGGCAAACGCAGACTCGACCTGCTGCAGCATGCCGAATCAGCATTGGACACGCAGGCGAAACGCGAACGGCAGTTCGATGAAGCGCGCGGCATCGTCGATGAGGCGATGGCGAAGCATGTGGGCAATTTCGCCAGCAAAGGATTCATCGCCGACCCCGAGATCGGTCTCATCGCCGGCAAGATCGCCGACGAGACCGGCTATGCGCCGACGCCGATCGCCATACGCGCGTTCATCCGGCGGAAGCATATCGGCATCCGTCGGACGGCCACGCCATCCGACGCCCTTGCACCGGTCGAACCGCCGAAACCCCGTTCCTTCACCATGTACGAGAGAATCCGTTCGTCTCTCGCCGTCTGCGGCGTGGAGGATCTGTACACGTTCCTCGGCGGCAGCCCGCGGACCTGCTGGTACAAGTCGGCGTTCGAACTGCGCGGCGACGCCCGCGAACGGTTCGAGGCGATGCCGCGCAAGCACGATACGCTGACCGAGGCGCGCACGATGCTGTTCCGCTGCTGCATCGACAGGACGTTCGCCAGCGAACGTTCGAAGGCGGACTATGACGAGTACCTGCGGTATCTGGCGATGATGCGGGTGCTGGAGGACGCCGGCGAGGCGTGCGCCTACACGAAGACGATGGAAAGCGTCAACCAGGCGCCGCACTTCATCCGCATGATCCGCGACGCCTCCGGCACGGCCGGCACGCTCGTCAGCGCCAAAACCGCCGCGGGATATCTGCTGTGGTACTGCCAGACCCACGACATCGCCTGCACGCCATCGCAGTGGCGGTTCGACGGAAACACGCCGAAAGCCGTATCAGAGGGCTCCGCACCGAAGGTCGCCGAAACCCCGCGCCCCTGGGCGAAGCCGGGCAGCTCGCAGCGGCCCGCACCGAAGCCGAAGACCCCGCAACCGTCGGGCTGGCAGCCGTCGACCTATTCCACGTCACGCCCGCACGCGTCGGAACCACGCGAAGCCCAGCCCACTGCGAGCCGTGAGACTCCGGAGGAATGGTATCGACGCGGCGAACAAGCCCGTAAGGACAAGGATTTCAAGTCCGCCGCCGCATGGTATCGCAAAGCCGGCGAAGCCGGCCACGTCAAAGCCCAGATCAAAGTAGGCGACTATTGCATGTACGGCGTGGAAACACCCAAGGACGAGGAACAGGCCAGATCATGGTACCGTCGGGCGGCGGAGCAGGGCGACCGCACGGCACAGGTGCTGCTCGCCGACGCGCTGCACCATATCGACGACGGGCAATCCGCCTATTGGTGCCGGAAGGCGGCGGAGCAAGGGGACGCCGGCGCCATGTTCGGTCTCGGCGTGAGATACGAGAAGGGAGAAGGCGTCGAAAAGGACTACGAGCAGGCGGCGCATTGGTACCGGCTGGCGACCGAGCAAGGCAAGGGACTGTCACCATGCTTTGCAGCCTGCCAGCTGGGCGACATGTACCTCAAGCACCGGAACGCAAAAGGATGGACGACCGACGAACGTCAAGGCGCACTCGGACAATGGGCATACGAACACGGCAAAGCCGCGAAGAAGAATGCCGCATGGGCCGCATACTGGTATCATCAGTCGATCGCATTGACCCCCGAACCCGATACGCAACACAATGTGGAGTATGTGCAGGACCATAAGCTGAAGCCCCTGCTGAAACGGTATCCGCATCTTGCGGCGTAGTGAGGCTCGTCTCCATGGTCGCCGGCGGCTAGTCGGTGGCGACCATGGAGACGAGACCGTCGATCAGGGCGCACACGACGAAGCCGGCGGCGACCATGACGCCGACATACTGAATGAACGTCGGCACCGTGATGATGTTCTCGGTCATCCGCATACCGAGATAGATGGTGCCGCCTATGCCTACGACACAGCCGATCGCAACCGTCCAGTTGGGCGTCTTCAACGGCTTGCCCGATGCGGCGCACATCACGGCGAGCACGACCACGCCGATCACGGCACCGATGACCGCGCCGATCGCGCTGGTCTTGGCGAAATCGGCGATCGGACCGCCATCCGGCGTGACCCAATTCCAGAGCAGTGGGGCGACGCCGAATACGAAGGCCGCAGCCACGCCACCGCAATACAGCATCATCTGTTCGCCGAGCGCTTCCGCGGCGTCGAAGAGTTTGAGCCGGTTCATGAAATCGGCGAAGGAGGATTGCTCGGACGTTGCGGATGCCGACGTCGATGAAGGCGCGGAAGAGGCAGCCTCCTGTCGCCGCGGGGATGTCTTCCCCGTCGTCTCCGTCGCCGAAGCGGCGAGGAACACGGCATCCAGCATCGATCTGCCCACCAGGCACGTGCCATAGTCGTCCGGACCCGCCATCTGAACGGCGTGCGCGAGCGCGGTGAGGTCGACGGCTCCGGGCAGTTCCCGCAGATACCGGTCCGCGAGACGCTTCGATTCGGCGACGTACTCGGCCGGATCGCGCTGTCCCAACGCGTAACGGAATGTGTCGCCGATGGAGCTCTCCACTATTCCGTACACCAGATCGGCATACGAATCCGGCACCATCGCTATCGTCGGCCCGATCTGTCCTCCCCAACGCCTGAGCCGTGTAGTGGCGTCAAGGTAACGGTTGGCGGTATCAGTATCAAACCCCGCCAGTTGCGCTGCGATCACCGCCAGCTTGCCGTTGTCCGCGACGTGCGTCAGCCATTGGGCGCTCGCGTTGTCGTTGGGGGCGAGTCGTATGGCCTCCATCAGCGTGTCCTGGTCGAGCGTCCTTCCCTCGAACGTCGTCATCGTACCTCTCCTCTCCGTATCGGCTCATCCGTCAGCGCAGTTTCGCGCCGCATTGCGTGCAGAATCGGCGGTTCGCGGGAATCCTGCCGCCGCATCGCGGGCAGACGACCTTTTCGGCGACGTTCCGCCGGTCCGCGCGTCGTGTCGGCGTCGAGGTCTGAGGCGACGCCGCGGGCTGAGGCGACGCCGCGGGCTGCGGGACGGGCTGGGACGCCGGAACCGTAGCGGAGAACACCTGCGAATCCGTCCGGAATCCGTTGCGCCCATCGGTAAGGAACCGCTGCACGATGTCGTCGACGATCCGACGGTACCGGTCCCGCGACTGTCCTGGGGCGAAGCAGCTTCTCGGCACAGACAGCGCGAATTGCACGATCCCCTCCCCGTCGCCGGCATCCGCCCACACGATGTGGTAGCCGCCATTGATGACGTGGTCGCCGCCATACCGTGCGACGTAGGAGTCACGATCGGTGATCTCCACCGGCATCGAGATCACCGGCGACGGCAATCCCATCGATTCGAGACCCTGATCGCCGAACATGACCGTCTGCGCCGCGTCCCCGTCGCCGATCACGGTGGTGTAGCATCCGTATGAGCAGCGTTCCCAGCCTCCCATGGCGCAGAAGAAGCCCGCCGGCATCAGGTCGATCACCGGGCACTCCTCCACGCCTTCCACGTGTTGCACAAGCCGCCCATAGCCCGGCACCTCCCATGGCGCGACGAGGCCTCCCGAGCGCATGATCTCGCACGCGTCACGGTCGGCCTTGACGGTCATCGGAGTGCTGAAATGCAGATCATGCCGTGAAAAGACGTCCGCGGCGCCCCGGCACAGGAATCTCAACGTCGTCTGCGGATTCCTGCTGGGCAGAATCATCAAAGCGGACCCCGCCGGACCATCGAACAGCATCCACGCCACTTCGGCGTTTCCGCTCGCCACGATGCCTCCGGCCAAATACCTGCTCCGCGTCAGATCCTCCTCGATCAGCGAATCGATCAGGGGCAGCAACTGCGCGGATGTCAGAGTCGCCGAGTAGTAGACCATGACCGTTCTCTGAGCATTCCTGATATGCCTACGCAGTCCGGCCTTCGGATCGTCGTCGCTCGCCGGTTCAAGATAGTCGTAGACGTCCGCCGCGCGCTTTCCATCAGGCAATCCCACCATGTCGGTTCCTCCCGTCGCCGACGCATGCCGGCCGTAGTCATCCCGCATGCGTCCATGCATGCGTCTTCGAGAAGGGGATGGCGACTGCCATGAATGATTCCGATGATACCGTCTTTCGCCTCCGATTGCGGCATCGACGCGACATGTCCCATGTCGAACACGGAACGAACGGCCTCCTGGTGCTAGGGTGAAAGATGTGTTCCGGCCATTCGGCCCCTCCTTCTTCCCCGGCATCGCGACGCCGCGACGACCGCATCACCCATTTACGAAGGAGAGCATCATGGCGAACTACAGTCCCGACCTGTTCCACGCGGTCACCGCGTATCTCGATTCGCGGAACTTCACGTACGAGACGAACCCCGATACGGGCGTGGTCACGTTGGAATGGAATTTCTCGCGGGCCACCGCCATCAAAAGGGCGCGCATCAACTTCGACATCACGTCCGAGGCGATCTGCGTCACCAACCAGCCCGAGATCCCCGAAGGATCGCTGTCGGTAGTCAGGCAGGTCCCGGCCGACGACACGGACCGTCTCGCGGACGCGATGATCTTCCTCACGGCGGCGAACTACAACCGCATCCACTTCGCGTTCCAAATGGATCCGACCACGGGAACGGTCAACAGCACCAGCAGCCTGTACTGCGGCGCGTACGTACCGCCCGCCGAACTCATCGACCAGGTGTTCCGGCATGCGAACGACGCGTGGGAGATCAACGGCGACGAGTTCATCAACGTGCTGGAGCACCACAAGGATCCACTCGTCGCCGTCGCGGACGCGAACCGCTGATTCTCCACGTCGACCGATAGGGAAAGGAAGACATCATGGTGGATCTCAGCCTGTTCAACGACACAAGCAGCTCTCCGATCACACGATTCGGAGGCCCGTTCGACGACAACGACATGACCAAAGGGGTGTACAACCTACTGTCCGCGGCACCGGGAATCATCTTTTATTCGCAGGCGCCGGCGGAACAATTGCTCATCACGCTCGACGGCATATTCCCGGACCTCAACTTCAAAGCTTCAAGACACTCCGACTCCGGCTGCCTGAACACGGATATGACCGGCGAACTCGCCGGCGAATTATTGTACTGGAGTCTGTTCGAGGGTCCGCAGGGTTCCGCCATGATATGCATCGCAGCCGGAGGCGAGGCGACGAAGTTGCTGCGCGTCGAATGCCTGCATGAAACGCTGATATGGTCGAAACGACATCCGGATTTCGCCATCGTCAACGCCCTGTTCGACAACGGCGTCGCCACCGTGGGAGCGGCCGCGGCGATCGGCATGGGCAACGTGGTGGCGCCATGGTACGTACCCGGTTTCGAACATACGCATGAACCCACGACTCATAACGATTCGGCGAAGGACGGCTATGATCTGGGACTGATGTCACCGGAGCTCGTCCGCGCACTGGCATCATGGCGACAGGTCGGCTACGACATGTACCAGAAACCGTACGATGCCGAGGGATTCGGCGACGTCAACCTGGTCGCGACCGCCGGCGTCGAACACGACGACCCCGGTCCGAAACTGCTGTTCCCTCTCAGAACCATGACGGAGCAGGAACTGACGGCCACGTGGAGCGGCGTGGAACGATTCGGCCCATGCCGACCGTATCTGTTTTCCGGCATCGGAACGGTGATGTGCGATCTCGACCCACAGGCGACGGCGGAGCAGGTGGATGAACGAGCCCATGAGCTGTTGGACACCGTCCACCGATGGCTGCACCGCAATGACGGCGGCACAGACGACGCCACATCGGCGTCTCCCGTATCGACCGCATCGACATCCCAATCGGCATCCTCATCCGATTCCCGCTCGCGTCGTCTGCACGACGCGCTCAAGTCGCGTCTCGACGCGACGCTGGGTCGTTCGCCGGCGAGCGCGGCGACCACGCCGAGCGCGAGCCCGGCCGCTGTCCCCGCTCCCATGTCATCGGTCCCGTCCGCCCCGTCACCCGCCGCATCCGCGCCGCAGACCGGCAGACGGTTCTGCACGAGCTGCGGCGCGCAGCTGCCGCCGAACGCGAAGTTCTGCGGCCAATGCGGTGCGAAGGTCCGCTGAACCGGCGACGTCGCATTCCCGGGCGCATAACACACCCATCCCTACACCATCCATCATCACAGGAGAGCATCATGGCGACGAACCGCAATCCCGATCTCATCAACGCGATCACCGCGTTTCTCGATTCGAGCGACATCCGCTACGACGTCGACGACGATCACGGCATCGTGCGGACGATCATGTCCCTGGACGACGTGGCGGCCGTCCCCAGGGTGGGCGTCATCTTCGACGTCTGGAATGACGCGTTCTTCGTCAATACGCAGCCGTTCATGCACGACTCGATCGTAGGGCAGGTCGACATCCACGATCTCGATCAGGTGTCCGACGCGATGATATTCATCACCGAGGCGAACGACCGTCCGGCCGTCCACGGACATCTCCGTCTGGACTTCTCCGACGGCACGGTGTCCAGCCGGACCGAACTGTACTGCGGGGAGTTCGTGCCGCCCACGGAACTCATCGATTTCGTCTTCCGCGCCTCGATGTTCCTGTGGAAGCTGTATGGCGACGAATTCGAGAACACCCTGCATAACGGCAAATCCCCCCTCGCCGCGGTGGAGGACGCCTTCCGCGCCGTGCGGGAATCCTGATTCTCTGTCGAAGGAGTATGACCATGAATCTCGACCTGTTCCACGACGACACCATCGTGCCGATCGACAAGTTCGGAGGAGCGTTCAACGACGACGATCCGACGCTGATCGTCTACGATACGCTGCATTTCTTCAGTGCATTCGCATACTATTCGACCGCGTCGGCGGACAGACTGCTCGCGGCCGCCGACAAGGCATCGGTCTCCATCGATCTCACCAGATCGACGAACAGGCGTTTCGACCGACCGGGTTATATGGAAGTGGCCATGGCCAATGGAGACACGCTTCGCTGGTCCCTGTTCGATGGGCCCCAAGGCTCCGCGCTGGTTTGTTTCATCCTCACCCCGAACGGATACGCAAGGGACCGCGATCCTCTCGGCCTGGCCCCGGACGGCATGTTCCGGACGGGACCCGGGATGGACATACGAATGGCGTTGATCGATAGGCGGACCACCACGGCGGGAGCGGCTGCGGCCATCGGCATGGGCAGCGTGGTGGCGCCATGGTACGTACCCGGTTTCGAACGAACATGTGAATCGGCCAACGTCCGGGGCGAGGGGCCGGACTCCCTGCCGTTGATGTCGTCGGAACTGATCCACGCGCTGGCGTCCTGGGAACAGACCACCTACGACTCGTATCGTAGGACATACGTCGACGGCAATGGCATCAGCCATACGATCGGCGTAGCCGCAGGGGTGAACCGAACCAGTCCGGGACCGAAGATGTTCCATCCGCTCGGGACCATGACGGAGCAGGAGCTGACGGCCGGATGGAGCGGCATCGAACGCTTCGGCCCATGCCGACCTCATCTGATAGGCACCTTGGGAACCGTGTTATGCGATGTGGATCCCCATGCCACATCGGACCAACTGGATGCATGCGCCCGAAACCTCATCGATGTCATCGGCAGGTGGAAACACCATCATGGCGACGTTTCCAAGACCGACGACGCATCGCCGTCCGTACCAGCTCCATCATCATCCGTTTTGGATTCATGTCGTCTTCATGACGCGCTCAAAACCCGCCTCGGCATGGTGATGGGGCAAGCGAACGCAGGTGGTTTCTGCACGAGCTGCGGCGCGCAGCTGCCGCCGGATGCGAAATTCTGCGGCCAATGCGGCGCCAAGGTCCGCTGAGCCGGTCCAACCGCGGGAACCGGACTCAGACGATGACCGGCATGAACCGTTCGACACGGAGACGGTCGGGCATGGAGTCGACGCGGACGGTGACGTCCGGCATCGTGGCGGCGAATCGTCGCGCCGCTTCCATGAGCGACGGGTCGCCGGCCGGCAGCGTGACGACCGTCCGCCATCGCGCTTCGGAACCGACGCCGCAGCCGTCACCACTGCCGGAATCCTCCGCGACGTCCACCGTGGCCTGCTCCATCAGCCCATGCAGGAGGTCGTCCGCCGCGTCCTCGACGGAACGGCTATCCCGTCCGTCGCCGGCGAGCAGATCCGTCATGGTCAAACCGATGATCCCGGGGAAACGGTTCCTCACGAACCGGCAGAAGCGCCGGTACACCGTCAGCTCGTCGATGCTCGGCTCCCCCGCGTCATCGCCTTCGCCCCGTGCGAGCGCCCACAGCAGGTCGTGGGCGACGGCGGCGTCGTCGACCGGCGTGCCGACGACGATGCGCCGGGCCGCATCGTACGACCACGTTAAATCAGGTATTCCTCTCTTGCCCCGGACCTCGGACCATTCGCGGACGTTCCTCCGGTACTCCTCGAACGTCCGAACGAGTTCCCGCACCATCCACAGGAACCTGTCGGCGTTCTCGAATTCCGTGGGCATCTCGAACTCCTTGAGGTAGTCGTCCGGGTTAAAAGTTGCCAATTCGTCGTCAAGAGAAGCGAACAAGGAATCGTCAAGAAGGAAATCGTCGGAAAGATACGCCGGTTCGGGGCGATGGTCGGGGTCGATGCCGATCGTCTTCTGGAACCGCCGGTATTCCTCGGCGGGCATGCCCTTCCCCTCGCTCAGATCGTCCAGCATGGCGACCGGCCGCTCCATCAGATCCGCGAGCATCATCGAATACGGCATCATCGAGCCGGCGACCGTCATCACGTCCACGGCCGGACCGTCGACGCCCGTGTCACTCCCACCACCGTCATCATCCCGTATCAGCATGTCGATCAGGCAATCCGCCAGACGATCATACGACGCATTGGGATGGAGCACCCAGTTCCAATCGTCGATGCCTCTCCGCACGACCAGATGGCACCGGTCGAACGGCGGCATCGTCGTGTCCACGGCCAACGAACCGTCTTCGGAGTACACCTGCCGCCACGCCGTGCGACGGCCATCGTCGCGCATGCGGTCGAACATCTCCCGCAGCGTCCGCTCCGCATCGGTCCGGCACGCTCCCATCTCGTGAGGATTCCTCACATCGGACCCATGCACGAGCAGGAACCCGTGCGATTCAACCCGCGGATACAACTCCAGCGCCTTGCGGACCACATAGCAGGCGTCCATCAGCGCGCCCGAACCGGTGCCCTCGTCGAGATTGGCGATCACCATCACCCTGATCGGCGTCGAGGCGTCAAGACCGCGCATAGACGAGGCGATGACCCGTCGCACATGCCGCACGAACCCCTCGGCCGCGAGAATCATGAGAAACCGGCCCATCCGACGGCTTCCGTCGGTGGACTCGTATGACAGACCGTCCAACCGGGTCGTCATGTCATCGAAGTCAAGCCAGTCCCGGAACCGTGGGTCGCGTTCGTAACGGGCGCGGTCCTCGCGGAACCACTCGGGGAAGTGCATGCTGATTCCGATGTCCGAGTATTCGCTCCCCTCCGGGTGATCCGTGTCGTATTCGCGCAAGGCCATAGGCGAGCTTGCGCCGCCCTGCATGAACCAGTTGGCGGTGACGGCGAGGAACCGCGTGCGGTCGAACGGCTCCGGGGAGCGGAACCGCAGGAACATCTCCCGTTTGAGCGAGCGCAACGCCCGGGTTCCCGCGTCCCCCAATCCGATGGCCAACGTCACGGAATCGTCATGAACGTATTTCGTCGTCTCGTCGAAGACGTCGAACACGCCTCCGTCGGACACATCCAGCGAGTCGAACGTCATTATCGCGGCTCCTTCCCGATCCCCGCGTCGCTCCGACGGTGGACCACCTGACGCAACGTGCGCCATCGCAAAAGAACGGGGCGGCCCATTGGCCGGAAACACGCCAATGATACCATGTCGATCATCGTCCGGACCATGTGCAAGCGCCTGCGGCCACCTATACTGGAATCCAGAGGAACTCGCGGAGGAGGGCGGATTCATGATCTGTTCGAGATGTGGGGCGACGATCGCGGCCGGCAACCGGTTCTGCACGGAATGCGGACAGCCGACGCAGCCGGTCGGCTCCGACACGGACGCCACGGTGGTCGACGGCGCGGGGAACCGGTATGTGCCCGCTCCCTCGCCGACGGCGTCCACCGCCCCGAACGGGGACCGGTACGTCTATCCCGTGCCGCAGCCACAACCGGCCGTGTCGCAGCCGACGGTGCCGCAATCCTCCCAACCGGTCCGTCCGCCGATGCCGGCGGCGGCCGCCGCGAAGCAGCCGTGGAGCCGCGGCCAGAAGACGTTCGTCGCGATCGGCGCCGCCGTCGCCGTTATCCTGCTCGCCGTCGGCGTCGTCTTCGGCGCGTCGATGTACCGTGACGCCCATTCGTCGCCCGTATCCACCGCGTCGTCCTCGTCGGACGGTGCCGGCGGGACGTCCGGTTCCGGCTCCGACGGGACGACGGACGCCTCGTGCGATTCCACACCGGACATGCAGGTCGTGTCGGTGGAGCGTTCCGGCAACGACCTCGTCGTGACGATCCTCGTCACCTCCACGTGTTCGGACGGATCATCCACGCGCTTCGACGATCCGAAGGCGCGCATCACGCTCAAGGACGCGAGCGGCGAGACGATGGCGGACAACACGTTCGACTTCTCCGGCGACCGCGCCCGCACGGTCACCGCGGACGGCACGAAGGTGAAGGTCACGTACACGCCGGACATGTGCAAACGTTCCGTGACGGACATCGTCGACGAGGCGAACGACGACCCGTCCCTGCTCATCATCCGCTACATCTACCGCAACCGCGGCGGCGATACGGACGATTCCGGCGACTCGACCACCACCGACGCGGACACCCCGCCCTCCTCCACGTTGAAACGCTACGAGAACGCGGCGGGCCGCTACGCGATCAGCGTGCCGGACAACTTCCGCAAGACCGGCACCACGTCCGACGGCACCGGGTTCACGTTCGCTGGTTCGGGCGTGACGATCACCACGTGGCGCTCCGCCAACACGACTGGCTCCGCGGCCGGCGAGATGGCGCGGCTGGAGGCGGACGCGGGCGTGCCGATCACCTACGATCTCAACGCGGACCCGTCGATCTACGTGAGCTACTACAAGGGCGGCTACGTGTACTACATCAAGGAGATCGTCTACGCCGACCACATCATCGGCGTGCAGCTCAAATACTCCGACGAGCATCGCGACGTACGCGACCCGCTGACCGAGAAGATCCCACCCACGCTCGAGGATCTCGGCTGAGATCTCGTATCCCGACCGGCCCGATGCGCGACATATCCGTTCCGACAGTACATCCCGGAGCATCCACGACGAAGGAGGAATGATGACGGACGATGACGGCAAGCCGGTGCGCGGCGTCAACACCATCCGCGAGGAGCTCGACAAGGCGCGTGGCGAGAACACGTACAAAAGCGCGTTCGCCGCGCTCGGCGCGGCCATCGTGGGCACGGTGCTGTCATACGTGGGATACGAGTATGCGAACACGGTCTACGTGTGGCTGTGGATCGGAACCGGCGCCGCATGGCTCGCCGGTATCGGCATGCTCGTCTTCGGCAAAAGCATGGAGGACGACCGCCACAAGAAGATCGCCGAACTCGAAGCGGAACTCGCCAAGGCGACCGCGGCGCGCGACGGGGACCGCTCGCGATCGAACGGTCCTGCCACTGCCGAAACGCCGTCTCCGGCTGGGCCGAAGTCCACCTCCACGGCATCGCCGATACGACCTCCCGCACCGGTACCGCTGCCGGAACCTGCCGCATCCCCACGTGCGGACGCCGCTCCGGCGCCTCTGCCGGGCTGGACGCCGCAGGCCGCACGGACGAAGACGGTACCGTTGCCGCCCTCCACGCCCACCGTGCCCGCCGCCGAGACGCACGGCCCGTCGCCGACGACCCCGGCGCATGATCGCAAATTCTGCGGCCAGTGCGGCGCGCAACTGCAACGCGACATGACGTTCTGCACGCGGTGCGGCGCACGCGTCGCCTGATCGACGCGAACAACAAAGGAGTTCATCATGAATGACAGCGGCAGCACCGCCCTCGGCATACTCATCTTCGTCGGACTCTTCGCCATCTGCCTCGTATGGGAGATCCTGAAGCGCAAGGCGAACACCGCGTTGAACCGCAACGTGTTCAGCCGCGGAACCTATCAGGAGCAGCAGGCGTTGACCGAACACAGGTTCACCTACCCGTGCCGCGCCAAATGGAGCGACGTCAAGCCGCTGCTGAAGGAGTCCCCGCTCGGCGACAATCTGCAGGTCGCGAAGGAGACCGACGACGGCGTCCAATGGATCTACTACGCGTTCCATCTGCGCACCACCGGCAACGGCGAGTTCACCGCGTACCTCCAGATCGACGAGCAGGCGCAGCGCGCCACGTTCGAATTCATCCGATGGGCGAACGTGGACGGCGTGGTCCGTCACATCGACCAGATGAAACAGCTCAAGACGTGGGTCCAGGATGTCATCGAACAGGCGAACCGCAACCAGACCGCACAGACCGCACAACCCGCGGCACAACCAACTCGCCCGGTTCCATCCCCGCAACCATCGCAACCGGCTCCGCAGTTCGAGCAACCCGCCACGCATGCGGTGCCGCTGCCATCGCAGGGTCCCGTCGTGCGGATCCATCCGTCGGTGCCGACACGGACTCCCGCGACCGCCAAGACGCCCGACACGACGACCGGCGAGACGCCCGACACGACGACCGGCGAGACACCCAACGAAACATCCACCGGTCCGGCAGCATCCACTGTGCGACCGGCGGCCCCGACGTCGGCCGACGCGGATCAGGCATCGCCGACGACGCCGGCATCCGAGACGGATACCGCCTCCGCACTCGCCGAAAACCACATGAAACCGACGAAACCGTTCACGCCACAGGAATGGACCATCGGCGAATGGCATCCGCTACTGCCGATGTTCCAGCAGCGTTGGAAGTACGCGGCATTCGTTCCCCCGGTGATCGGACTCATCGGCGTGCTCTATTTCGGATTCAAACCATCCGGCTCCTACGCCGGGTACACGGCCGGATCGATCATCCTGCCGGACAGGTACACGGATTACGGCACCGGATCCATACTCGAAGAGTACGGGTACATGTCCGCCGACCAGTTGAACGGTATTCTTGCGGACCTGCGCGGCGAGAACATGCACGGGTTCATCGGGTGGATCGTGTTCACGCTGGCCATGCTGGCCTTGGTCGCCGTACTGTCGATGGCCTACGACGCCAGTTCACGCAGCATGGCGACGTTGCTGTCCAACGACGACGACATGTACCGGTTCTTCCGCGACCGGTATGAGTTGGAACACGGCAAATACACGCCGACGTTCCAAGACGAGGCGCTGAACCTGCCGCTCACCATCGCCGACTACTCATACGAATGGCTGCTGCGGCCTGGCATGCTCAGCGCGAATCGGGACGCCCCGATCACGGAGGACTATAAGGCCGCCGTCTACCAGCAGTCGCGTACCTTCCTCGGCAGACTGTACCTGCTGTACAACGATCTGTGGTTCGACGCGGGGACGACCACGGCGAAACGCCTGTTCGGCGCGCTCGGCGGCAATGCGACACCGGCGGCGACCACGACGGCGCCGACGTGGCAGACCATGACGGCGCAGGCGCAATCCCGGAGACCCCAGGGGACGACCGCACGTCCCGAGAGGACTCCCGCAGCACCCGCCGCGCCGACCGGGCCCGCGTATGCCTCCATGCACGCATCCGCACCTATGCATACACCAGCTCCCGTATCCGCCGCCGCGCCTGACAATGCGACTTCGAGCACGTCCGGGAACACGACACCGTTCACGCTGCAATCGCAGATGCCGCCCGTTCCCCTGCCTCAACCCGCAGCTGCACCCGTTCCGAAGTCAACCACGTCACGCGATTACAAATTCTGCGGCCAGTGCGGCGCGAAGCTGAAGCGGGAGATGGCGTTCTGTACCCAGTGCGGCGCGAAATGCGTCCGATAAAGCAGCGATAAGGTCCTCTCCGATTGTGGCGTGCCCGATCTGTGCAGGCATGGTCATATGGGCTTTCCAACCTGAGTGGAAGAAACCGCCTTCCACTCAACCGGCATCACCCCGGTTTCCGGGTTGGATGGGAGGAAATACCCGCCACTCAACTTCGCTGGCGGTTGCACATGCCTTGCTGGCGACCGGAGCGAAACGTCCATGCCCCCGTATGACCGAATCGTTTCGCCCCGCCAAACCACGGGGCACTACCGTGTCAGCCCGAGCTTCCGCGCCCGGTCCAGCCGCTCCTGCACCTGCTCGCGCAGCGTCACGCCCTCGTACTCCCCCGCGTCCGGCGCGGCGACGGTGTAGATCACCCCGTCGCGCGTGGCGGCGATGACCCGCTTGCCGTCGGGCGCGTACACGACGGCGCGCACTTCGCCGGGAATCTCGCGCACGAGAGGACCGGGCTGCATGTCGTAGCGGGCGAACATGACCGACCCGTCGGCCAGTCCCGCGGCGAACGCGTTCCCGTCCGGCGCTGCGGCGACGGCGCGCGACTGGTGCGCGTCGGTGAGCGACGCGAAATCGGTCATGCCGATGTGCATCGTCCACGGATCATCGTCGCGACGCGCGGCATCCACGCCGTTCGCCCCGCCGTCGCCGGTCTTCGAACGGGAGACGCCGCGCGAGCAGAGCTGCGCGGGCGTGCCGTCGCCGACGAACAGCGCCTTGCTTCCGGACACGGCGATGGCGCGGGCGGTGCCGCCCAGGCAGATGCCGATGCTTCCCACATCCGAGGCGGCGGCGCCCGGCAGGATCAGCGTGGACGCCCCCGCCTCCACGACGGCGAGCGTGCCGCCGTCGAATCCGACGAACAGGCGTCCCTCGCCATCCGCGCGCAGAACGGTCACGTCCGCGCCCGCGTCGTTGACGATCGTGCGAGACGGGCTGCCGCCGCGCATGCCGATCACGTCGACCTGCGCGCCGCATCCGATGGCGATCTCGCGGCCGCCGGGCAGCACGGCGAGCGCACCCGGCGCGCAGCCGTCGGGCACGTCGATCCGCGTCACCTTCCCCACGCCACCGGAACCGTCACCGGAACCATCCGAGACACCGGCACCATCCGCACCATCATCGAACGTGACCCGGTACAGCGCGGTGCTCCCGTCCTTCGTGCCGGCGACGACCGCGGTGTCGGTGGCGTCCGGGGCGGTCGCGATGGCGACGCCCACGTCGACCGGCACGCGCGTGGCGTCCGAGACCACGCGGCCCTTCGCCGTGTCGACGAGCGTGACACGCCCGTCGCGCGCGAGCAATGCGGCAAGGCTCCCGCCGCCGCTCGTCCCGCCCGCGCCCGCAGCGGAACCGGCGCCCGAATCGCGGGACGAACCGGCACCCGTACCGCCCAGTGCGGCACCGTCCATGAACCATGATCCGGTGTCCTTGATGATCGTCGTGTCGGCGCGCACCTTCCACACGGTCGCCTTCCCGTCGGAGGAGCGTACGGCGAGCGCCGACCCGTCCTCGCTCCATGCCATCGACGTCGCCTTCGTAAGGTCCGCGCCGGTGAGCGTCATCAGCGTGTCGCCGCGTCGCGCGTCGAGGATGCGCACGTCGGCACCGCCCAGTGCGGCGACTTCGAGTCCGTCGGGCGAGACGGCGTAGCCGCGCGCCTTGACGGCGGATACGCCCGATGCGCCGGATACGCTGGATGCGCCTACGCCCGCGTCGGCGAGCGCGTCGGGCGTGCGCGTGTCGAGCGCGTCCGGGAAGTCGTATCCGGCGAACCGCGGATCCGTGGCGTCCCCGTGGCCGTCGGGCACGTGCGTGGCGAGCACCATGCGCATTGTGGCGACATACATGCTTCCGCGCATCGTGGCCGTGTCGTGCGGTTGGGCGAGCACGGTCCTCATCGCCGTGTACGGGTTGTCGTCGAGCGCCGCGCGTAGGGCGTCCCATCGCCGTGATTCCTCGTTCGCCTGCGTGTTGGCCTCGTCAATCTGGCGCATGCGGGTCGCGAACGTCGCGCCGCTCACGCCGGCGCAGACGATCGCGATCGCGGCGAGCACGGCGAGCACGCGCAGGATGACGCCGCGGCGGATGGATTGCGTGAGGTAGCGTGCGGCGACGGATGTGATCGGGCGGGGTGCGGCCGTCGCCGCGCCGCCGCCGCGCGGCCCCTGTCGCGAGCCGCGCGGGCCGCACGCCGAGCCGCCGAACGCACGCCTATACGCTTTCAGCGCGCGTCCGCGGGCGAGGTCGCGCGGCCGTCCGCCGCGGTTCGTCCAGTCGCCGGCCGCGGTTTCGAGTTCGCCGGCGAGCCGGTCCTCGGGGGTGACGGCCGCCCATGCGGCTTGGATTGCGGCGACGGCGCGCGCCGGGTCGAAGCGTCCCTCGTCGACGGGGATGCGCACCTGCGGGCGATGGTAGTGCGCGGCCCAGTGCTCCTCGTCGCGGCACGCCTGCGAGCCGTACCAGAGTCGCGAGACGCACATGACGACGAGGTCGGCGCCGCGGATCGCCTCGGTGACCTGCCGTCTCCATGCGACGCCGGCGGGCATGCTCGCCGTGTCCTTCCACACGGCGATGCCGTTGCGTTCCATCCAGTCGATGAGCGTGTCCGCTGCGGCGGACTGCCGGCGCGAATACGACACGAACACGTATCCCATGGTCCGCTCCCCTCTCCTGTTCTACTCGCCGACGCCGCCGTCGCCGGTCGTCGCCGCGGCGGCGGGCGCGGCGGGGCATGCGGTCAGATTGTGTCGTCGCGCGAACGAGCCGCCGAATGCGGTCATGTTGTAGCTGGGCCAGCATACGGGTGTGCGCGCGGCGGCGGCCTCCGTCGCGCCGGCGAGCGTGGCGGTGCCGGCGAGCGACCACGGCCGCCACCAGCCGGACGCGGTGTGCGCGACGAGCCGCGACCGGTCCCGGCTCCAGCCGAGCCGGTCGACGGCGCCGCCGTCCGGCGCGGACCATCGGCGCACCATGGTCAACGTCGGTTTGCCGGCGTCGTTCCCGGAGGCCTTGTCCGTCTCGCCGATGTCCCATGCGATGACGTCGCCCGTATCGGTGCCGACGGCGACCGCGTCGCCCTGCGGCGTCACGGCGGCGACGGTCGGCGTGCCGTGTCGCGCCGCGACCGTCGCGCGCGCGGTGCCGGCGGGCGTGGTCACGCTGACCGCGCCGTCGCCAGTCACCTTCACGCGCACGGCGCCGCCCGCCGCGTCCGTCACGGCGCGCGGCGCCGTCGTGTCGGAGACGCGCGCGCCGGCGGGACGTGCGTCCGCGGGCGTCATCGCGTCGGTCGATTGGATGGCGACGTCGAGGCCGTTGCCGCACGCCAGCAGACCGTTGCGCGAGAACGCAGGATAGGTGACGGCGGTGATCGTCTCGCATGCGGCGCCCAGGTCGAGCCCATGGTCGAGGTCGATGAGGCGCACGCCGTCCTGACTGGTGCTCACCGCGGCCGTGCGGCCGTCGGCGGAGACGGCGAGGCCGAGCGGCGAGTCGCGCGTGACGACGCCGACGGATTCGAGGCCGTCCGGGTAGTCTCCGTTTCCGCCGCGCTTCGCGACGAACATCCTTCCCGCGTCGATGATGACGATCGTGCCGTCCATGCCGATCACGCCGTAGACGAATTCGCCGGAATCCTCCGGCAGGGCGAGATCGACGGGCTTCGCGTCCACGCTCTCGCCGACGACGTGCATCGTGCCGCCGTCGCGCACCAGCGCGCGCAGTCCCTGCTCCGTGCGTTTCACGTCGAGCACCTCGCCTTTCGCCGCGGAGGCGCGCAGGCCGCCGCCCTTGCTCCAGACGGCCACATGATCGCCCTCCTCGACCATGACGCGCGTCGCGTCCTTGTTCGCGGCGACGCGCGAGAGGACCGGCGTCTTCGCGTCAATGACGCGCGTCGACCCGTGGTCCAGGTCGACGAGCACGAGGCCCTTGTCGCCGGTGACCGCGGCCGTGCGGCCGTCCGCGGCGAGGGCGAATTCGAATCGTCCCTGCGCCACGCGCCACGCCTGCGATGGCTTCGCGGTGGCGACGTCCCAGACGCGCAGCACGCCGCCGGACGATTCCGCGACGAACCGCGAGCCGTCGTCGGAGAACACGCCGGAGCCGGTGTAGTCGCCCTGCACCGAGTTCTCGACGCCGACGTCCAGCAGCGTCCAGTCACGTGTGAGGCCGTCGCGGATCGTCGCCGCAGCGGCCGATTCGTCCACGCCGCCGGCCTCGGCCGCCTGGATCGTGCGGAACGTGGAGAATTCGGGGGCGACGTCCGATTGGAAACGGGACACGGATTGCACGGCGGCGACGAACCGCTGGTTCGCCCACCGGGTGAACAGGATCGTGCCGGCGACGAACGCGACGACGAACGCGACCGCGACGCCGACGCGGATGTTCGACCAAATCCGCCTGCGCCGCACGCGCGCCGCATAGGCGACCGACCCGGCCGTATACGCGCGCATCGTCTCGTCGGGGCGGGCGAACGGGTCCGCCGCCATGCGTGCGACGAGCCGCGCGGACTCCTCGGCGTGCCGCCGGTCCTGGATGAGGAAGTCGTCGCCCCCGCCGTTGCGCGCCCACCGTTCCGCGCTCGCGCGCAACGCGTTGAACGCGTCGTAGGAGGCGATGTTGAGACGGAACAGGTCGTTCCAGCGCACCATGCGCGCGGGGCCGGAGACCGACGAGAAGTCGGCGCAATTGTACTGGTCGACGTCGGGCCCCGCCCATTCGGGGCGCATCCCGTCGACGCGTACCGGAGCCACGGTGCGGGCGGCGCGCGCGATCGCGTTGATGTAGTCGACGAACGCCGCGCTGCGCACCGCGGGGGCACTCAGGATGATGACGACAAGATCGAATCGGGCGGCGTCGGCGGCGACGACCGTGGGCGCGCCCACGTTCAAGGTGACGCGTCTGCCTTGCGCGGTGGCCGCCGCGGCCGCCTCACGCGCCGCCACGGCATCGCCGCCATGCGCCACGATCATCACGGCCGACTGTGCCGTGGGCTGCGGTTCGGGCTGTGGTATGGGCATCGCCGCCTCCTCTCCCCTCCCCACCATGATACGACCGCCCCGTTCCGCCGCCCATCTCTCCGCGCGATTTTGTTGCGCTGAATAGCCGTTTTACGCACCAAAATCGCGCGTAATGGGGAGGGATGAGAGGGCGACGCCGATATGATGGCACTGGGACGGTCCGATACGGGAGGGACGATATGGCGCAACGGTTGGCCTTGTTCATCGGCGTGGGGGAATACGCGAGCGCGGTATACCGGGACCGGCAGCCGCGGTGCTGCTGCGTCGACGCGCACGCATTCGCCCGACTGATCCGCGAGAACAGTCCGCGCACGCCCCAACCGAACTTCCGGCTGCTCGGCGGCGAAGTGTACGCGACGCCCGACCCGTTCGACGCGACGGATCCGGAGATGACGGCGGACGCGCTGACCGGACGCGTGCGCGACCTGTTCCGCATGGTGCGCCGCGGCGACGCGCTCCTCTACTTCACCGGCCATGCAATCCCCGTCGGCGATGGCACCGACCTGCTGCTGCTCACCCCGGACGACGATCCGACCGGCGACTCGACCGACAGCACAACCGCCACCCGCCGCGGCATCCGTGTGAGCGACATACGCGAAGCCGCGTTCGCCTCGCAGGCGAGCAGCATGACCATCATCCTCGACTGCTGCCATGCGGGCGTCGCCGCCGCGATGGAGTGGCCGCGCAACACGACGGTCCTTGCCAGCACCGACGAGCACACGGCCTCGCAGTCCCCGTTCGGCACGCATCTCATGTATACGAGCGCGCTGATGGCCGCGTTGCAGGGCGCGGCCGCGGACGTGCAGGGCGTCATCACCCCGTTGTCGCTGCACTCCACCGTGTGCGCGCTGCTCGACCTGGGCGAGGACGGCCAGCAGCCGGTGCTGCGCACGTGGAGCGACGCGACGACCGTGCTGCGTCAGGTGGAGGCGAGCCGGCAGATCACCGAGGAGGAGCTGGCGCGCATCGCCCCGGATGCCGCTCATGGTCTCATGGCACCCTCCCGCCGTCGCGCCGCGACGCGCATGTTCGACGGCGAAACGCTGGAACCGTTCACGGGATTCGCGACGAAGGAGGCGTCGTTCGCCGTGCATCCGGAACACGAGTCGCCGACCGCGCGCGACGGGGTGATGCGCGTCGGCGACGAGACATGGGAACGGTTGGACGGATTGCAGCGCGACATGGAGCTGTTCAAACATCTGCGCAACGCGAAGCTGCTGGAGGCGTTCATCCGCGAGCCGGACGGCGCGACGCACGAGGCGGACCTGTTCTGGGCGTGCATGGCCGAATGGGATGCGGACCGCCGCGAACCGACCGGACGTCAGGGGTTCGTGCGTCTGACCGATCTGGGCCGCCTCTACTGGGATATCCAACACAAGCGGTGACGCCCTCGGTCAACGCAGGGTGCAGCTGACCGGGAGCCCCTCGGCGGGTGCCTTGACGCCGCCGCGATGCCATGTGCCGCGACGTATGTCGACGTCCAACGCCAGTTCGTTCCCATTGGAGAAGCGCAACGCGAGCCGGTGCGCACCGTCCGCGTCCGGCATGTCGACGCGCAATGCGAGCGTGCCCGCGTCGTCGCGGCGAACGAGCACGCGGGCGCGTTGGGAGACGAACGTCGCATCCCAACGTCCGCCTACAGCCAATCGACTTCCGGTGGTATCGGCCGTTTCACCGCTTCCGGCGTCGCCGAGCAGCACCGGCGCGAACCGGTCGGAGTGCGCGGAGGCCGCATCCATAGCGCCCATCGTCACGCCGCCGTCCCCCGCGTCGAGTTCGCGCGCCAGCTCGTCGAACATCGCGTCGGGAACGCCGTAGCCGACGGCGAGCGCGACCGTGAGGTCGGCGTCGCCTTCCGGCGTGGATTCGCGGCATTCGCGTTCCACGCGGCTCTCGTACGGGTACGGCAGGTGCCCGGCGAGCGCGAGATACCGTCCGAGGTACCGGTTCGCGTAGGCGAGCGCCGTATCGTCGGCGATCATCTGCGCGGCGAGCGTCGGGGGGAATCCTCCGATGATTCCGGCGATCACGTCGCGGGGCGTGAACGGCCGCGTCTCGCCGTCCCTCCACGGCGAGACGCCGCCCGCCGGTCCGCCTGCGGCCGTGCCGCGCGGAGTCACGTCGTCGATCATGCCGTCGCTCCTTTCCGTCGTATCGTATCGGCGTGGAACACGCACGCACCATCGGATGCGGGATCGATGCGCGCGCCGACGCAGTCCGGCGGCGTGACGCGGATCGTCGTCCACCGCCGGTCGGCGGCGCGCAGCCGCGCGAACGCGGCGAGCGCGACGCCGCGCACCACGTGTTCGGTGGCGTCGATGTCGCGGGCTATGCCGCGCCATGCGTCCGCGTCGCCACCATCGCCACCATCGCCGCCGCGCACGGTGCCGAGCGCGCGGCGCAGGTTCGCGATCTTGAATTCGCGTTCCGCTTCGGCGAGCCGTCCCGGATCGGACAGCATGATCGCCATGAGTCTCACACCGACGTGCCGGCCGTGCGGCCCCGGCACGGTGAGGCGCAGGCGTTTCGCCTTGGCGACGCGGATCAGCGTCCACAATGATTTGCGGCAGGCCTCGCCGCCGCGCTCGTCGCATAGGTCGATGAGGCGCACGAACGCTTCGACGGACGTGTCGGATCCAAGCATCATGCCGAGTCCGGTGACGGCGGCGAGGTATTGGACGGCATCGGCGGCGCCGCGTGCGCTGTCCGCGTAGTCGCGGATGGACCGGTCGACGGCCCTGCCGCCGCTTTTGCTCAGATGACCGCGGTCGCGGTACAGGTCGGCGAGCCGGCCGCCGCTGCCCCAGCCGCGTTCGCCTTCGTAGCGTTCGAGCGCCCCGGCGAGCCGCCACGCGTTCACGTCCTGATAGGCGGCGACGGGGTTCGTGGACCGGTAGGCGAGCGTGTGCCCGTGCCCGTCGACGGCGACCGCGTGGACGGTCTCGCCGCCGAGCCACCGACTGACCGCCTTGTCGGCCATGTCGTGGAACCGCCACCATGATTCCGGCATCGCGAACGCGTCGCCGCCGGTCTCCCCCAGGTCGTATCCGGCGGCCATCGCCTCTCGCATCTGCGCGGTCATCGACACGAGCACCGAGTCGAGGCGGTCCTCCATGCCGGGGAACATCCACACGGCGCGGCGGCGGAGGTCGTGCGCGTCTCCGTCGGCGCCACGCGTCTCGCCGCCGGAGACGAGCGCCACGTAGCCGCGGTACTCGCCGGGCGCGAGCGTGCGCCGCGCTCCCCCGTAGCCGGCGTATCCGAGGATCGCGTTGCGCAGTCCGACGTACACGTATTCGCCGGGCGCGTCGCCCGGATCCGCGGCCGTGGAGGCCGTAGCGTTCTCCGCCGCGGCCCCGCCCGCCCGCGCAGCCTCTCCGTCGAGGTTCACGACACGTCCCACGCACGCGTAGGCGAGCAGCATGCGCGCCGCCTCGCGCGCGTCGCGCGGCGGTTCGGCGTCGCCGCGCACGAGCGCGTTGCACGCCGCGGCGAGCGTCCGATCCGCGAACGCGGGCGTGTCGGCGATGGCGCGCACGGCGAGCCGGATACCGGCGATGTCGTTCTCGCCGGGCATCATGTCGCACCATCGCGCGTAGCCACGCGACACGCGCCGATGCGCGACGACCATGCGGCCCATCAGCGTGTTCCACGCGGAACCGTCCAGACCATGATGCGAGTGGTGTGCATGGCGTGACCCGGGGGTGCCGGTGCCGTGCGATCCGTCCCATGCCGCGGTGGCGTCGTCGGCGATGGGAGTAGACGGCGCGTCGAACCGTCGCGCGTCGCGGTCGGGCGTGTCCACGCCACGCCATCGCGCGTCGTAGACGCGTCGGTCCTCCTGCCGGACGACGTCCAGCACGGCGTGCCAGACACACCAGGACGCCACGTCGCGGCGTGCACGCGGCGTGTGGCGGCGGGCGCCGGCCACGCACCGGATCCAATGCGATTCCGCGCGTTCCAGCGCGGCGGCGGGGTCCATGCCGTCGCCGCGGCCCGCATCGCGCGATGCTACGACTTCCGGGGCGGCGTCCCGCAATCCCCACGAGGCGAGACGCGTCCGGACCGTCCGCTCCCATGCGTCGGGAGCCGTATCCGGGCCGGCACCACCGTCGACCGGCCGCCGCGACCAGTCGCGCAGCCGTTCGCGGGCCATGCATTCCGCCGTGCGCGAGGCGAGCAGATCGAGGAAGGCCTCGGAGTCGATGTCGTCCTCGTACCCGTAGGCGTCGCGCAGGGCGTCGACGAATCCGCGACGGTCGATGTGCAGGTCGAGCGCGGCGACGAAGTCGACGAACCGGTCGAATTCGAGCTGCAGCATCATCGCCGCAGCCATGGCCGTCTCCTCGTCGGGCTCGTAGACGCCGTCGGCGAGATTGCGTTCGCCGATCGGGAACGTGTGCTCCTGATCGACGATGAGGCACAGGTTGAGGAAGTCGACGCCGTGCAATCGGCGACGACCGGCGGCGTTCCCGTCGCTGCCATCGGCGTCGGGGCCGGGGATTCCTGCGTCCGTGGCGCCCTGCGCGCGCAGGTAGGCGGTCATGCGCCGCGACATGCCGGCCATGTAGCGTTCGAGGAACGGGCCGACGATGTCCGGGTCGACCGGTTCCAGCCATTCTCCCGGATACCAGTCGTCGGACAGACGCCGCGTGCGGTCGTCGGCGGACGGGCGTTTCCACGGTGATCGGCGTGTGCGGGACGATGCGGTGCATATACGTGTCATCGGCGCCGCACCTCCGTCGGCAGCACGACATGCGCAGGAACGCCGCGCTCGCGCGCGTCGGGGATGCGCTGATGCCCAGTGACCGCGATGATCATGTCGTTCCTCCCGTCCGGCGACCGCCACGTCGCCTCCGACGGCATCATTCTACGATTCCCCTATGTCGTGCGATGACGCGAATCGGAGGCGAGACCGGACGGCACCGACGAGGACGGCGCCGGCGTGCGGCCGGTCAGGAGAGGCGGCGGCGCGAGGCGAGCGCGGCGGGGATGCCGAGCGCGAGCAGTGCGACCGCGGCCACGGCGATCGGCATGATCGGAGAACCGGTGTTCGACAGGTGCTTCGGCTGCGCACCGCCCTTGCCGCCGGCCTGCGGCGTCGTGGTCGGGCCGGGCTTGCCCGGGTTCTGCGTGCCCGTCTGTCCGGTGCCGCCCGTCTGGCCGGCGCCGCCGGGCGTCTGGCCCGGGTTCGGGTTCACGGCTTCGATCCAGCCCTGACGCAGCGAGTGGCCGCCGGTCACGCCGTCGTCGGCCCAGAACACCGGCTTGTAGGTCTTGCCGGCCGCACCGCCCGTGACGGTCCGCGCATACGAGTCGGGCGTGATCGCGAATCCTTCCGCGTTCTGCCCGGAGATCTCCTTGGGCGTGTCGATGAGCTTGGTGAGCGCGAGTGCGCCCGCATCGTCGAACGTGTAGACGCCGATCTTCGCGCCGGTGCCGTTGTCGTTGTCGCCTTCGGCGAGCAGCTGGCCGTGTTCGGCGTCCCAGACGAGGTCGCGCGGGCCGTCGTAGCCGGCGTTCGCCGCGGACTGCGGCAGCGGGATCGACGCCAACGGGTAGGCGGCGTCCTGCCCGCCGACGGTGGCGAGCGCGAACGCGTAGATCGTGTTCGTTTTCTCCAGGGCGGCGAGGAACAGGCCGCCGTAGTCGTTGGCGGTGCCGTCAGGATCGTAGGCGTGCGTGTTCTTCGGGTCGAGGTTCGTCTGGAAGCCCTTCGCGACGAGGGTCGCGTCGGGGATGAACGCGACGCCTTCGACGCCGAGGTTGGCGTCGTCCTTGCCGAGGGGCACGCCGAACTGGCTCAGGCCGGCGGTGAGATCCCACTCGTGGGTGGCGGTGAGGTCCTGCGCGCCGTCGCCGTTGGCGTCGGTCGATGCGGCGTTCACGTCGTAGGAGAGGATGGACGGGCGCGGCGTGTTCTTGTTCTCGTTGTCGCGTTCCGCGCCGATGAACACGCCCTTCGTGCTGTCGGGCTTGCCGTCGGCGCCAGGGATCAGCGTGATGCCCTCGGAGTCGACGCCGCCCTTGCCGTCCTTGAAGTGCAGCTGCTTGCCGCCCTTGGTCCGGCCGTTCTTCGTGAACGTCCAGCCGTCGGACGGGTCCTGCTTCCATGTGCCGTCCACGTCGATGAACTTGTTGATGGAGCCGGGGCCCTTGTCGGTCGTATTGCCGAGCGTCGGGTTGAGGTCGTTGTCGGCGGCCCATAGCGTGTCCGGCCTGCCGTCGCGGCCCTGCTCGTAGACGAGTCCGGACAGGTTGCCGTCCGTATGGTCGCCGGATTGGCCCTTCGCGCCGAATTCGCCTTCGGCGTCGACGGCGGTCACGTCGGGCAGTCCCGGCCATGCGTCGACGGTCATCGTGTCGCCGGTCGCCGGCGGCGTGGCCGGATCGGGGAATTCGTTGGCGGCGCCGGGCGTCGGCTTGTCGCTGACCTTGAACGTGCCGTCGTCGGCGCGCGCGTAGGACTGCTTGGCGGTCATCTTGTCGGCGAGCTTCCATGTGACGGCGTCCACCTGCGCGGCGGCGTCGTATGCGTCGCCTACGTGCGAGGTGAGGTAGACGGAGTCGGCGTCGGAGCCGAGCCCCGGTTCGCCGTTGTAGTCGATGGCGGCCACGAGATAGCCGCCCGGCCGGATCGTCGTGTCGGCGACGATCTCCTTGTCCGTGCCGATCGTGTAGTGCTTCTTCTGCTTCTCGTCGTAGATGCCCCAGCCTTTGACGTCGACGGGCGCGTCGCCGGTGTTCTTCAGCTCCACCCAGTCGTCGCGTTCGGTGACCGGGTCGCCGAGCTCCTTCGTGTTGCCGGCGAACACCTCGTTGATGACGACCGTCGGCTTGTCGTCGACCGGCGTCTCCTCCGCGGCCAGACCGTCCGTGGTCGAGGCGGCCGTCGTCGGCGCCGTCACGGTCGTCGCGTCGTTCGCGGTCGGCTCGATGCCTTCCGTCGCGAGCGCCACCGGCGCGCCGATCGCGAGCCCGCCGCCGAACGTGGCGACGGCGAGCGCCGCGGCGAACAGCCGTCGTGCGGCGTCCCGCCCCGCTCCCCCATCATGCTGCGATTCCATGTTTCTCCCCTTCGCTGGTATGGAACGATACGGTTCCACGCTATGGGGCCGAAGTGACGTCGCGTGTGTGCGCGGTCGACGCGCGTGTGGACGCGACGTGAACGTTCGTCGAACTCACGCGTCGCGGCGCGCGCGGCGGCGGCGGTCGCGCACGCGCAGCGACGCCGCGACCGCGCCGGCGGCGACGGTGCCGACGGCGACCGCGACGAGCGCGCGGCGTTCCAGCGACGCGGCGAGAGGACCGGGACCGTCCGGCGCGGCGTCGTTTTCGCCGGCGGCCGCGTCGGAGGCGGGATGGCCGCCGCGGTCCGCGTATTGCGCGTTGACGACGGTCGGGCCGTCGAGACGCGTCTTGTCGGCGGTCTCGACCTTGACGACGTCGCCGTTCGTGTCCAACGTGACGCGGGCGCACAGGGCCTTCGCCCAGTCGATGCGCTGCCAGCCGTCGGACGACTTCCATAGCGGGTAGCCGGAGTCGAGCGCGGTTTTGGCGAGAATCGCGTTCCACTGGTCGGCGTGCAGCTGCGGGTAGGCGAGGCGCAGCACGTCGGCGGCGCCTCGCGGCGCGGTGAACGGACGGCCCTGCTCGGCCCTGTCCTGCGCGAACCCGTAGGTCATGCGCTTGGCGTAGACACGCACGGCGGACGCCTGGTCCGTGACCGGCTCGTCGGCGACCGGGTCGAGGAACCCGTTCGTGTAGCCGCCTTCGCCGGTCGCCTTGAGATTCTTGATGCACGCCTTGAGCGTCGCGCCGTGGCCGTCGGCCTTGCAGCGCGCGGTGAGATAGCCGCGCAGCTGGCGTGCGGCGGGCGCGACCGACGGGCCGAACTCGTTGTGCCAGTATTGGCCGTTCTGCGCGGATCCGCCGATGCGCCCGCCCATGATGTCGAGCGGATAGTGGACGCCGAGCACGATGCGGTTGTTGCCGGCCTCCGAGGTGCGCGCCATGATCTGCGGTGCGAGTTCGGGGATCATGCCGGCGAGCGCCACGCCCCACGAGTAGGCCATGGTCGTGTGGCCGGACGGGTAGGAGCTGTTCTTCTGCAGGTTCGAATAGCCGGGGATGTGGTCGCCCCAGGACGGGGACTCCTTGATGTCGAGCGTGGCGGGCAGTCCGGCGAGGTCGTTGACGCCGTTGTAGGTGCTCACCGAACGGTCGAGGTAGGGGCGCGGGTGCATGGCGGCGCGCTTGGACAGGTAGGTGGAGGCGACGTTGAAGCGGAACAGGTCGACGACGCGGCCGAGCTTGTGCTCGTTGATGCCTTCGCTCATGTACCGGCCGAGCACGGGGCCTAGCGCGTCGGGCATGGTCTCGCGCGGCAGCAGGTCGGAATCGACGAGCGCGCGTTTGCGCTGCGGGGTGAGGCCTTCGGCATCGGCGCCTTCCGCGCCCTTGTGGTTGATGGCGACGGCTAGGTCCTCGTCGCGTCGCATCACGGTCTTGTCGAGTACCTTGCCGCCGTCCCGCGCGCTGGTGGGCGCCTTCCAATAGTCCTTCTCGTAGTCTGCGAGGAGCGCCACCCAGTCGGGGTTGGGCAGCTGGTCGGCGTGCGCCTGAGGGAGGGTGCCGGGGATCGGGGCGACGGCGAGCATGGCGGCGGCCGTGACGGCGGCCAGCGCCGCCGCGGTCCTGCGGACGAGCGTGCGGACGGGTGCGGATACGACGACGGCGGATAGGTTCGGGAACGGTGTCATGCTCCCTAACCTATCCGCCGTTTCGCTACGTAGCGCGGGTGCCGGTCGAACGGTGGGTGAACTCTTCGTGCCGGATTAGCGGACGGCGAGTCCACACCCGTGTCGACGCGGGCGCGGCGTCCGTCAGATCTTCGGGCGATGGCCCATGTCGTCGTGGCCCTTCTTGCCGATGTCGCCGTGCGGCTTGAACACGGCGCGGTCGTGCTTCTCGCCGTGGCCGTACTGGTCGTGGCGTTCGGCGGTCTCGCCGCCGTTCTCCTTGGCGGCCTTGGCGGCGAGACGAGCCGCCTTCGCGGCCTTCGCCTTGCGTTCCGCCTCCTCGTCGCGGATCAGACGGCCGGTCTCCGGGTCGATCTGCGATTCGGGCTGCGTGGCGTCGTAGCCCTGCTCGTAGCGGGTGCGGCGCCAGTTGCGGATCGACGCGTTCGTGCCGCGATGGTGCACGTGGTACTGGCGGGGCGCGCCGCCGAGCGGCAGCTCCTCCACCTCCTTGGCGACGGCGATCTGGTTGATGTTCGACGGGTCTCCGGCGGCGATCGGCGCGACCGGCTCGGGTTCGGCGGGCGCGGCCGTACGCTGCTGCATGCGTTCCGGCAGCCATTCGGCGAGGCGGGACAGCAGCCAGCAGGCGATGAAGTAGACGACCGCGGCCATGACGAGCGTCTGCAGGATGTTGAAGTACATCGAGCCGAGTCGGCGCGACTCCTGCAGGAGGTCCGTGTACATGATGATCGAGCCGAGCGCCGTGTCCTTGAGGACGACGACGAGCTGGGTGACGGCGGCGGGCAGCATCGCGTAGACGGCCTGCGGCACCTCGATCTGGATGAGGGACTGCGTTTCAGTGAGTCCCAAGGCGAGCGACGCCTCGCGCTGGCCGTTCGGCAGGTTGCCGACGCCGGAGCGGACGAGCTCGGCGACGACGGAGCCGTTGTAGAGCACGAGCGCGATGACGACCGCCCAGTACGAGGGGCTCGGCAGGCCCGCGAACGCGAACCAGCGCCAGAAGAAGATCATGAGCAGCAGCACCGGCACGGCGCGGCAGAACTCGACGATCACGGCGGACACGCCGCGCACGAGCGGATTCGGCAGGAGTCGTCCCACACCGAACACGAGGCCGAACAGGACGGCGCCGACCACGGCGAGCACGGTGGCCTTGACGGTCATCCACAGGCCGGGCAGATAGAAGTCGGTCCACGCCTCCTTCTCGAGTGCGGGCTTCCACAGCTCCCAGCTCAGCTGGTTCTCGCCGTCCGGCGGGTTGTGCAGTCGCATGAGCATGAGCACGACGAGCACGGCGAACACCAGGCCGGCGACCCAGTTGATGATGCGGATGGTGCGACGTCCCTTAGGACCGGGCGCGTCGAACAGGACGGAATTGGCAGTATCGGCCATGACTCGGTCACCTCCTCACGGCGAGCTTGTTGGACAGGTACGTGGTGAGCATGCCGATCGGAATGATCAGGATCACGTAGCCGAACGCGAAGATCAGGAAGATCTGGATGATGACGTCCGGACGGAACTCGATCATCTGACTCATCAGCGACGACGTCTCGGTGGAGACGGACGCGGCGGCGGCGACGGTCGAGTTCTTGAGCAATGCGATCAGCGTGTTGCCGAGCGGGGCGACCGAACCGCGGAACGCCTGCGGCAGGATGATCTCGGTGGCGGACTGCATGAAGCCGAGACCGAGCGCACGTGCCGCCTCAGCCTGGCCGAGCGGCACCGTGTTGATGCCCGAGCGCAGCGACTCGCACACGAACGCGGCCGTGTACAGGCTCAGGCCCATGACGGCCAACCAGAAGAAGTTCGTGGCGAACGTGTCGGAGAACGTGAGCTTCAACTGCGCGTATGCGCCGAGCACCATGAACACCATGATGATGGTGAGTGGCAGGTTCTTGAACAGCTCCACGTAGGCGCCGGCCACGGCCCTGAGGGACGAGATCGGCGAGATGCGCATGACCACGAGGATCACGCCGAGAATCATCGAGAACAGGGCGCTCCACAGGGTCAGCTCGATGTTGACGAGGAACGCGCCGGGCACATCGTATTGGCTGAACAGTTCGAGGAATCCGTTCATCACTTGTCCCCCTCACCCTCATCGGGCGTCGGCGGATTGTATTCCGCGTTCGGCGAGTACGCCGTACCCCTCGTGTTGTCGCTGATCGCACGCTGCCAGGAGCCGTCCTGGATCATGTCGACGATTGCGTTGTTGATCTGCGCGGCGAACTGCGTGTCGCCCTTCTTGATGCCCACGCCGTAGTATTCCTGCGTGAACGGCTTGCCGACGACGCGCAGCTTGCCACGGGAGGCGGAGGCGAGGCCGGCGAGGATGATGTCGTCGGTGGTGACCGCGTCCACGATGCCGGAGAACAGAGCGGTCGCGCATTCCGCGTAGCCCGGCTGCTCCATGAGCTGCACTTCGGAGGCGAACTTCTCCTTGACGGTGGCGGCCGAGGTCGAACCGGTGACGGAGCACAGGCGCTTGCCGTTGAGGTCCTCGGGGCCGTTGATGGACGTGTCGTCCTTGCGCACGAGCAGGTCCTGGCCGGCCACGAAGTAGGGTCCGGCGAACGAGACGGCCTTCTTGCGCTCGTCGGTGATCGAGTAGGTGGCGAGGATCATGTCCACGTCGCCGTTCTGGAGCATGGCCTCACGCTGCTTGGACGGGGCCTCCTTCCAGATGATCTCGTCCTCGGAGTAGCCGAGTTTCTTGGCGATGTACTTGGCCACGTCCACGTCGAAGCCGACGTAGGTGCCGGACTTCTTGAAGCCGAGGCCCGGCTGGTCGAATTTGATGCCGATGCGGATCTTGCCGGCCTCGTCGGAACCGCAGGCGGCCAGCGACATCGTGCAGGCGAGCGCGGCCACGGCGGCGACCACGCGGCACGCCATCCGCTTCACTGATGGTTTGAACGTCATTGCTTGTCTCTTCCCGTCGGTCAGTGGGTGAGGATCTTCGACAGGAAGTCCTTGGCGCGCTCGGTCTTCGGATGCTCGAAGAACTCGTCGGGCGTGTTCTGTTCGAGGATCTGGCCGTCGGCCATGAACACGATGCGGTCCGCGGCCTTGCGCGCGAAGCCCATCTCGTGCGTGACGCACAGCATGGTCATGCCTTCGTGGGCGAGCTCGACCATGACGTCGAGTACCTCGTTGACCATTTCCGGGTCGAGCGCGGATGTCGGCTCGTCGAAGAGCATGACCTTCGGGCGCATGGCGAGCGCGCGGGCGATGGCGACGCGCTGCTGCTGGCCGCCGGAGAGCTGGGACGGCATCTTGTTGGCCTGCGAGTCGACGCCGACGCGGGCGAGCAGGTCCATGGCGAGGCGCTCGGCCTCCTTCTTGTCCATGTGGCGCACCTTGATGGGCGCGAGCGTCACGTTCTCGAGGATGGTTTTGTTGGCGAACAGGTTGAACGACTGGAACACCATGCCGACTTCGGCCCTGAGGTTGGCGAGCTCCTTGCCTTCCTGGGGCAGGGCCTTGCCGTCGATGCGGATGTCGCCGGAGTCGATGGTTTCCAGACGGTTGATGGTGCGGCACATCGTGGACTTGCCGGAGCCGGACGGACCGACGATGACGAGCACCTCGCCCTTGTTGACGGTGAGGTTGATGTCCTTGAGGACGTGCAGGTCGCCGAAGTGCTTTTCGACGTGGGTCAGCTCGACGAGCGGGTGGCCGGTGGTCTCGTTACCCGGCACGAGGGGCGCGACAGGGCGCGTTTCTTCCAGTTTCTCTGACATGGGAGGTCAGTATAACGGCAACGTGTTACCGGCAGACTACCAGCCGGACATCAGGTGTTCACCCTGTGAGACGATTTCCCATCATTTCCATGGTGCGGCGACACCTACGGAGCGCCGCACCATGGGAACGTCACTGCACCGGACGCGGCTTGCCGAGACCGGACACGAACCTGACGCCGGGGATGTCGGCGAAGATGGAGCCGTCCACCACGAGTTTCGACGGGCGGATGCCGGAGCCCAAGTACAGCTTCGGGATCGACAGGATATGCTGGTCGACGAGCAGCGGCCAGGACTCCGGCAGCCCGATCGGCGACATGCCGCCCGACTCCATGCCGGTCGCCTCGACGGCCGCGGCGATCGGCGCGAAGCTCACCTTCGACACTTCCAACGTGTGTTTGACGACGCCGTTCAAGTCGGCACGCGTGTCCGCCGTGACGAACGCGGCGGCGAACTCGGGCGGCGCCTTGCGGGTCTTGTGCGTGTGCACGACGACCACGTTGCCGGTGATCGCGAACGGCACGCCGTACTTCGGACACCACAGGTCGGTGTCCGATTCCTCGTCCGTGTTGATGGTCACGCCCAGGATCTTGGACTCCGGCACGCCCGAGGCCACCAGATCGTTGAGCCGGTCGAACACCGGCTTGGCCAATAGGTCCCCGTCATGCCAGTCGATGATCTCCAACGTCATATGTCCCCCTCGTTTTGCCAACGGCCTTCATTACCCGCCCACCATAACGACGCGTCGCCCGTCCCACGCCGCCTCGCCTATAGCCGTTCCCTATAGCTGGTTCACGATTCCCCACCTTTGGCGAATCGTGAACCGGAGGCGATGTCGCCATGGCCCCCTACGATGCCCCACGTCAATAAGTTCGGGGTCTTGGCCCCATCAGGAAAGGAAACCACCCGAGTTGCGCCTGTGAAGGATGACGGCAGCCCAGCGGAACCACGCGCCGAAGCGTGCCGCCGTGCGTCATCCGTCATTGGACCAGGATTCGGTTCCTTGCCGTCATCGTCATATCATCCCCATCGGCACGCCCGAAACGAAAGGCGCGACCATACTCACCCTCACCGATATCACGTTCACCTATCCGAACGCACCGGAACCGTTGTTCGCCGGCGTCGACGTGTCGTTCCCACGCGGCTGGACCGCCGTGGTCGGCGACAACGGCATCGGCAAGACCACGCTCACGGCCATCGCACGCGGTGCTCTCACCCCGGATAAAGGCACCGTCTCCCCCAGCCCGGCACGTCTCGTCATCGGCCATTGCCCGCAGACGGTCGACATCCCGCCCGAAGGAATCGACGCGTTCGCCGTGGACTGGTCGCCCGAGGCGATCGCCGTACGCGACATGCTCGGCATCGGCGACGACTGGCCGTACCGCTACGGCACGCTGTCCGGCGGCGAGCGCAAACGCGTGCAGCTCGCCTGCGCGCTCATCGCACGACCCGACGTGCTGGTCCTGGACGAGCCGACGAACCATGTCGACGCCGCCACGCGGGCGCGCATCGTCGACGCGATGCGCGCATACCGCGGCATCGGCATCGTCGTCTCGCACGACGTGGCGCTCATCGACGCGACCTGCGGCCGGTGCGTCGTCTTCTCGCGCCGTCACGTCGGCTCACGCAACGTGACGACCGTCGACACGATTCCGGGCGGATGGACGCAGGCCGCGGCGGCGCTCGAGGCGCGCGATGCCGCCGACGCCGCGGCATTGGCCGCAGCGCGGCGCGAAACGGCACGCCTGTCGGCCTCCCGAGCTCGGGGATTCGCCAAAGTGCGTCAGGTCGAGGCCACGAAACGACACGGCGAGCACATCGACCGGAACGACCATGACGCGCGGGACAGGCGTCAGCTGGCGAAGATGACCGGTCTCGACCGTGGCGTCACCCGCGCCTATACGCGGCTCGACGCCCGGATGGCCGAGGCCCGACGACGCGAGAACGGCATCACGGTCGCGGCGAAACGTTACGACGGCGACATCTGGATGGATGTCGAGCCGAGTCGCCGACATGAGATCGTCCGGCTTGAGGCTGGTGCGATCCGGTTCGATGGGAGGGACGGCATCGACGACTGCCTATCCCGGGCCGATGTTGTCGGCACTCGCATCCGGTTGTCGTCGCCGTCCGACGGCGATGCGCCGACTGGTCTCAGGATTCCGACGATCTCGATCGGCCCTCGCGACCATGTCGCGGTGACGGGGCCGAACGGCACCGGCAAATCGACGCTGCTGCGCGCGATGCTCGACCATACCGTCGACGTGCCGACTCTGGTCGTCGCGCAGGAGCTCACCGATGATGACCGCGACGCGGCGATGGCGCGGCTTCACGGGCTTCCCGCCGAGGGCCGTGCCCGTGTGCTGGGGGCTTTCGCACGGCTCAATGCGAATCCGGACAGGCTGTTGGCCGGCGGCTCGCCGTCGCCGGGCGAACTGCACAAGCTGCTGATGTGTCTGGCGTTGCCGGATCGCCCGCAGCTGATCGTCATGGATGAGCCGACGAACCATCTCGACCTGTCGTCGAAGACGGCGTTGGCCCGACTGTTGGCGGACTATCCGGGGGCGCTGGTCGTCGTCTCCCACGACGAATGGTTCGTGGACCGGGTACTGGGTTCATGATCCCCCTGGCGAATCGTGAACCGGGAAACAAAAAGGCTCTGTTAAACTAGCTTTGACATGACGGGGGCGCATGTCCAATACTGTAGTTACAATGAGATTACAGTGTTGGAGGTGAGAGCGATGAGGCTCGCGGACGAGGTGCGCAGACAACTCAAGGGCATGACGCCCGTCGAACGGGAGAACGCCGTACGCGAACTGCGCGAGGTCATCTACGAGGACGCCTACGAAACCATCACCGCCCGTAACGACGATCTCGCGTGCCCTCGCTGCGGCTCCGCCGCCATAGTGAAGAAGGGACACAACCCGGACGGCTCCCAGCGTCGGCAGTGCAAGGATTGCAAACGCACGTTCTCCAAGACGCGCGACACGCTTATTGGCCGGTCGAAGCTGCCAGTCGCCAAATGGATGACGTACGTGGAGTGCTTCGTGGATCGCCTCGCACTGCGAGAGTGCGCCTCCCGCTGCAAGGTGTCGTTGCGTACCGCATGGCTCATGCGCCGCCGCCTGTTGAAATGTCTCGAACGCTTTCTGCCGAAGTTCACAGCCGGTGCGGGCGTGTCCGTCCAGCTGGATGAGACGTATCTGCGCGAGAGCTTCAAGGGCAACCACCGCAAGGGCAGGTTCGTTCTGCCGCGCCCCGCGCGTCACCGCGGAGGCTCCCTGCACAAGCGCGGACTTTCCAAGGAACAGATTTGCGTGATGACCGGCATCACCGACTCGGACACCACCTTCGCCACGCTTAGCGGTCGCGGCGTAATCTCCAAGCGGCGCGCCATCGAATCGCTTGCCGGCCGCATAGAATGCGGCGCATACGTCATGGCGGATGAGGCGGCGGCCTATCCGGGCGCGATGGAAGCGCTTGGCGCCGTATTCGAGCGGGTGGACGCGAAGTCGCATCGCATCAACCGGATCAACACGCTCCACTCGAACCTCGACGGGTTCCTCGCCGGATTCAAGGGCGTATCCACGAAGCATCTGCAAAGCTACCTGACGTGGTTCCTGTGGCGGCGCTCGTTCCGCGCGGACAGGAACGAAAGCATCGTCCGTCAGGTGGACGCCCAGCCATGCCCCGGCGTGACGCGCGACTGGAACCATGTGATCCCACCGTACATGGACTACTGGGGCATGGCCGCATGACGGATGCAAGTACACTGTACATATCACCGACATTGAAGGAAAGGAGGAACGCATGGCGAACACACCAACCACGACCATGCGCCTCGACCCCGAATTGAAGGACCGGGCCATGAGGGTGCTCGAACCATTGGGGCTGAACATGACCGGGGCAGTCACCATCTTCCTCAAAGCCGTAGTACGCGAGAACGGACTGCCGTTCGACGTGAAGAATAAGGAGAATTTAGTTTGAAAGCAGTGAGCCTGTTTTCTGGCGCGGGCGGCATGGATTTAGGCTTCAAAGAAGCCGGTTATGACATTTTAGCGGCTTACGACAATATGGAGCCGATGGTCGAGACATATAATGCCAATCTCGGTGGTGCAACCCAGTTGGATTTATCTTCGTGCGATTTTTCGAAAGTATCGCGAGATTTATCCAAACAAGGGGATGTAGATATTTTGATTGGCGGCCCTCCATGCCAGGGCTTCACCTCGGCCGGTACCCGCTTTTGGGACGATCCTAGAAACAGCTTGGTTCGCAACTACGCGGATGCCCTTAAGCACTTTTCTCCACGATGGTTTGTAATGGAGAACGTGGAAGGAATACTCACCACAGCTCGGGGGGTATATCTATATGAGGCCGTAAGGAAAATGATTGAACTAGGATATTCGGTATATATACGCAAAGTATATATGCAGGAATATGGGATTCCTCAGCGCAGAAAACGAGTTATTATCGTCGGAAACAAAGAGGGTAAGCGCTACGTATTTCCGGTGTCCACTACGCCAGCTGGAGGTCAGATTTATCGTAATTCCTCGGTGACGTTAAGAGATGCCATTGAGGATTTGCAGGATGTAGATGATCCGGAACTAGATCAGGAACCACAATGGGAAACTGGCGTCAAGCTCCAGCGCATCGAGTCGCTGAAGCCGGGACAGACCATGAAGGATCTACCTGAAGAGCTCCAGCATGAATCATTCAAGAGACGCGCTCACCGACGTGTTATGGATGGCACGCCAAGCGCGAAACGAGGAGGAGCACCGAGTGGTCTGAAGCGACTCGTTTACGATGAGCCATGCCTGACTATCACCAGCGCATCTCCTTCGGAATTTATCCATCCCGTTCGCAACAGAGCATTGACCATTCGGGAATGCGCCCGAATACAGACCTTTCCTGATAGTTATCGTTTTTATGGAAAAAGACGGGATCGGATATTGCAGATAGGCAATGCCGTTCCGCCAAAATTTGCCAAACAACTGGCACAGTCCATAATCCAAGCTGACAAAAATAGTTCAGAAATGGCTCCCGGTTTGATTTCATATGACCTTAGCAAGGCATCGGCTCGCAGCTCGGCACTTCAGAGGACGGAAGACATGCTAAATTCTCTGACGGATATCCAGCCTCAACTTGACTTCTGAAAGGAGACTTGATAATGCTAAAGGGGTCCAAAAAGGCTTTTTATAAGCAATTTGCGGAGCATGGTTCTGGTGATGCTCTCGTACGCCTTGAACCAAAGGAAGTGGAACTTCTCACAACCATCACCAGTCTTGACCTTCACGAAAACCGTGAAGCCGATTGGATGGATGAAAGAATACTGGCGGTAGCAAAGACCGGGTTATATTCAATACAATCACGCAATCTTGGTCGAATTAAAAACGTCACCGACGAGCATGCTTATGAAATCTTACAAAAAGCCGGCGTATGCGACAACAATAGACCTGAATACCTGTACCTGAAGACGTTATCCGCTCTATACCGCAGACGAGTAAAGTATTGGAAGATACTACAGACCCAATCTTTTCCCACCGTTGATCAGATAGGTCCGCGTTCCCTCCTTGAATACGGCAAATGCGAGGACTCGCTATTGTTCTCATGGATGTCGTGGCGCAAACTCGCCTTTGATCTTGATAATCGCAGCGGGCAGGAAACAGGCTATCTCTTTGAGCCTATACTGGCGGCATGTTTGGGCGGTGTTGATTTAGGAGCTCGTAATTCGGTTGTCCATCGACTAGACGAACAAGGCAATCCTCTAAAAGAAGGCCGGCAAATTGACTGTCTTGTCGAAGAGACAAAAACCGTGTACGAACTGAAAATGCGAATGACTATTGCGGCAAGTGGCCAAGGACGTTTCAACGAGGAACTCTCATTCCCAAGAGAAGCGGAAGCAGCTGGATATAAACCTGTTCTCGTAGTATTTGACCCCACCCCATCTTCTCGCCTAACGGAACTGGAAGAAGCGTATACAGCCGCCGGAGGCGAAAGCGCCACAGGAGAAAGCGCGTGGTCATTGCTCAAGAACAACGCCGAAGACGGTATGTCTATATTCATCGGAAAATACGTTGAACCTGTTTTGGATGCAGCCAATGGCGGTATTCGACCGCTTCCGCAAAATGTCATCCTTAGCGCCAGTGAGCAGGAACTGTCCATTGGCATTCCATCAGGACCGACGATTCGCATCCCAAGGCAATAGTTTCAAATTGACATGCGCAAGCATCGGGTATCATCGGATACTTGCGCATGTCAATTCTGGTTTAACAGAGCCAACAAAAAAGGGTGAGCCCCTCGTGGGAGGCTCACCCTAGGACGATCAGTCCTCGTCCTCGTCCGGGTCGTAGTCGACGCCGGTCTCGGCGCGCTGCTCGGCCGAGATCGGGGCCGGGGCGCCGGTCAGCGGATCGCGGCCGCCGCCCGCCTTCGGGAAGGCGATGACGTCGCGGATGGTGTCGGCGCCGGCGAGAATCGACACGGTGCGGTCCCAGCCGAGGGCGATGCCCGCGTGCGGCGGGGCGCCGTACTTGAACGCCTCAAGCAGGAAGCCGAACTTCTCGGCGGCTTCCTCGGAGGAGATGCCGAGAACGTTGAGGACGCGGTCCTGGATGTCGTCGCGGTGGATACGCACCGAACCGCCGCCCATCTCCTCGCCGTTGCAGACGATGTCGTAGGAGTCGGACATGGCGTGCTCCGGATCCTGGTCGAACTTGTCGATCCAGTCCTTGGACGGCATCGTGAACGGGTGGTGCATGGAGGTCCACTTGGAGTGGCCGACCGCCACGTCGTCGTCGTCCGGATCGTCGGTGGGCTTGAACAGCGGGAAGTCGACGACCCACGTGAACGCGAACTTCTTCGGGTCCAGCAGGCCGGCGCGGGAGGCGAGCTCGACGCGCACGGCACCCAGCAGCAGCTGGGAGGACTCGCGGGAGCCGGCGGCGAAGAACACGGCGTCGCCCGGCTCGGCGCCCACGGCCTCCATGAGGCCGGCGCGCTCAGCTTCGGACAGGTTCTTGGCGACGGGTCCCTTGAGCTCGCCGTCCTCGGTGAAGGACACGTAGGCGAGGCCCTTGGCGCCGCGCTGCTTGGCCCACTCCTGCCACGCGTCGAACTGGCGGCGCGGCGTGGAGGCGCCGCCCTTGAACAGGACCGCGCCCACGTACGGGGCCTGAAACACGCGGAACGGCGTGTCCTTGAAGTATTCGGTGAGCTCGACAAGCGGGTTGCCGAAGCGCAGATCCGGCTTGTCGGAGCCGTACTTGTCCATGGCCTCCTGCCAGGTGATGCGCGGCAGCGGCAGCGTGACCTCGTATCCGGCGGTCTTCCAGATGGCGGCGATGACCTTCTCGGCCATGGCCATGACGTCCTCCTGATCGACGTACGCCATCTCCATGTCGAGCTGCGTGAACTCGGGCTGGCGGTCAGCGCGGAAGTCCTCGTCGCGGTAGCAGCGGGCCAGCTGGTAGTAGCGCTCGACGCCGGAGACCATGAGCAGCTGCTTCAACAGCTGCGGGGACTGCGGCAGCGCGTACCAAGAGCCCGGCACGAGGCGGGCCGGCACGACGAAGTCGCGGGCACCCTCCGGGGTGGACTTGATGAACGTCGGGGTCTCGACCTCAGTGAAGTCCATGTCCTCCAGCGCGTGACGGGCGGCCTTGGCCATGTCGGAGCGCAGCTTGAGGTTGTACTGCATGGACGGGCGGCGCAGGTCGAGGTAACGGTACTTGAGACGCACATCCTCGCCGGGCAGCTTGTTCTCGGACTCGTTCTCAAGCGCGGTGGACACCTGGAACGGCAGGGCGTCGGACTTGGCGAGCACCTCGATGGATTCGGCGACGACCTCGATCTTGCCGGTGGCGAGATGCTCGTTCTCGTTGCCCTCCGGACGCAGGCGAACCTCGCCGACGACTTGGATGACGAACTCGCTGCGCAGCGGGCGGGCCATGTCCTCGTCGTAGATGACGACCTGCACGAGGCCGGTCGAATCGCGCAGATCGATGAAGGCGACGCCGCCGTGGTCGCGGCGACGGTCGACCCAACCGGCGAGGGTGACCTTCTCGCCGACCAGCGCCTCGGTGACTTCGGTGGCATGGTGTGTTCTGTAAGCCGTCTGGCTCATGCTTCCTCTTTCAGTTCTTGACGTGCTTGACGTATCCCGACACGCCGTCCGACACGGCGCGTCGGGCGGTGGGTTTTCAGTCGATGACTACGGTTTGCCGGGCACTAACAGTATCCGGCTCCCATGACGTGGCGTCGGCCGGGTTCTGGTCGCCGGAGACGATGTTCTTCACCTCGTCGCCCGCGCCCTCCTGACCGGGGAACCACACGTACGGGATGCCGAGCTTGTCGGCGTACTTGATCTGCTTGCCGAGTTTGGCCGCGGTGGGCGCCACGTCGGCGGCGATGCCGCGCGAACGCAGCGTGTTCGCGATCGCGTTGGAGGCGGCGCGATCCTCCTCGTTCCACACGGCGACGAGCACGCTGGCCGGCGAGACGCGGCTCGCGTGCGCGCCGGCGGTGTGCAGCATGTAGCTCACGAGACGGCTCAGGCCGATGGACAGGCCCACGCCCGGGTACTTGCGGTTGCCCTGCGAGGCGAGATTGTCGTAGCGTCCTCCCGAGCAGATCGAGCCGAGGGAGGCGGCACCGTCGAGGAACGTCTCGTAGACGGAGCCGGTGTAGTAGTCGAGTCCGCGCGCGATCTTGAGGTCCGCGATCACGGAACCGGGGCGGATGGCCGCGGCCTGGTCGACAATCATGGCGAGCGTGTCGAGTCCCTGCCTGGCGAGCGTGTACGCCTCGGAGTCGGCCGCGATGCCGTGGGCCGCGCACAGCGCGTCGAACTTCGACACGAGTTCGGCGCCGTCGGCCGCGGTCAGCTCGGCGAGTTCGAGGCAGGCGCGCGCCTGCGCCTCGGATGCGCCGCACTCGTCGACGAGGAGCTTCGCGACCTCGTCGGCACCGATCTTGTCGAGCTTGTCGATCTCACGCAGCACGCCTTCGATGTCGGTCAGGCCGAGT
The DNA here is from genome assembly GCF_056357035.1 of Bifidobacterium sp. LH_417. Taxonomy (NCBI): domain Bacteria; kingdom Bacillati; phylum Actinomycetota; class Actinomycetes; order Bifidobacteriales; family Bifidobacteriaceae; genus Bifidobacterium; species Bifidobacterium sp. LH_417. The sequence continues at coordinate 261,459 of NZ_JBKEVI010000001.1, read as the reverse complement.
CCACGGTAGAAGCCCTCGGACAGCTTGCGGTTGTTCGCGTGCACGGTCGCCTTCGGCAGGCCGAACGCGCGCAGTCGTTCGAGCGCCGAGACCATGACGAGCGGCAGCTCCACCTCGTAGTGGTCGGGCAGGTCGCCCTGACCGATCACGTCGATGTCGGCCTGAACGAACTCACGGTAGCGGCCCTCCTGCGGGCGCTCGCCACGCCAGACCTTCTGAATCTGCCACCGCTTGAACGGAAAGGCGAGCTGGCCGGAATGCTCGACCACGTACCGGCTCAGCGGCACGGTGAGGTCGAAGTGCAGTCCGAGCCGCTCCTCGATCGGGGTGTCGGACTCGCGGCCGACCTCCTGCAGACGGGACAGCAGGTAGATCTCCTTGCTGGTCTCGCCTTTCTTCAGCAGGGACGCTCCGGTCTCCACGGCACGGGTCTCGATGCCGAGGAAGCCGTTGAGCTCGAAAACCTCACGGAGCGTGTCGATGACACGCTGCTCCACAACGCGTTCAGAGGGGAGCCACTCTGGAAATCCTGAAATTGATGCGCCTTTAGCCACGGAATCAATATAATAGGTGAGGGTTGCGTCAAACACCGCCGTTCCTTCACGGGAAACCGGGCTGATCCGCAGGGGTCGTCGCCGGGGCGCGGTGCGAGAGCGCACGCCGCACATACTTCCAAGCTGTAAGGAGCTGGCCATGGCCGACGAGAACGTCACCGAAACCGAGAACACCACCGAGCCCACCGCGCAGGCGACGCAGCCTGCGGTGGAACAGACCGCGCCCGCGGCAGCTCCGAAACCCTCGGCGATGCCGAAGCCGCACGCGCCGTCCCCGGCCGCGTTCGCCCACAAGCCGGCCGCCGCACGTCCCGCCGCGCCGGCCGCCAAGCGCGGCCACGCCGAGGCCGCGATCCGCGAGGCCGAGGCGTTCGGCCGCGTCGCCGACGACGGCACCGTGTACGTCAAGGAGGGCGAGACCGAGCGTGAGGTCGGCCAGTTCCCGGACGTGTCCAAGGAGGAGGCGCTGGCCCTGTACGCCCGTCGCTTCCTGGACCTCAAGTCGAAGCTGGACGCGCTGGCGGGCCGTCTGAAGTCCCGCAACGTCAAGCCGCGCGAGATCGACGAGTCCCTGAAGATGCTCGCCGAGGAGACCGCCGAGCCGGCCGTCGTCGGCGACATCGCCGCCCTGAAGGCCCAGTACGAGGAGCTCAAGGCCGCCGGCGAGAAGAAGAAGGCGGAGATCGCCGAGGCCCGCAAGGCCGCCATGGCCAAGGCCATCGAGGGCCGCACCGCCATCGTCGAGAAGGCCGAGGCGCTGGCCGCCTCCCTGGGCGACAACACGAACTGGCGTTCCACGGCGGACAAGTTCCGCGCCCTGTTCGACGAGTGGCAGGAGCACCAGCGCAACAACGTGCGCATCGACAAGAAGGACGCCGACGAGCTGTGGAAGCGCTTCTCGGCCGCCCGCACCACGTTCAACCAGGCCCGCCGCAAGTGGGCGCAGGCCCGCGACGTGGAGCGCAAGGAGGCCCGCGCCGCCAAGGAGGCGATCATCGCCGAGGCGAACGAGCTGAAGGACTCCACCTCCTGGGGCGAGACCTCCCGCCGCTTCAACGAGCTGATGGACCGCTGGAAGAAGGCGGGCCGCGCCGGCCGCAACGAGGACGACGCCCTGTGGGCGCAGTTCCGCGAGGCCGCCGACACGTTCTTCAACGCGCGCCAGGCCGACCGCGACCAGATCTCCTCCTCCGAGAAGGAGAACCTGGCCGCCAAGGAGGCGCTGCTCGTCAAGGCGGAGGCGCTCGTGCCGGTCGCCGACGAGAAGGCCGCCAAGCGCGCCCGCCAGGAGCTCGCGAAGATCCAGGAGGAGTGGGACCAGATCGGCTACGTGCCGCGTGACGACATGCGCCGCATCGAGGGCCGTCTCGACGCGGTCGACAAGCAGATCAAGGCCGTGGAGGACGCCGCCTGGAAGCAGTCCGACCCGGAGGCCGACGCCCGCAAGTCCAGCTTCGAGGAGCAGCTCAACGCGCAGCTGGCCGAGCTCGACGCGAAGATCGCCGCCGAGTCCGACCCGAAGAAGAAGGCGAAGCTCGAGGCCGAGAAGGCCACCAAGGAGCAGTGGCTCAACGCGGTGAAGTGATTCCGCGGGCCGGGCAGACCGACTGCGAAAGGGGCCGCCGTGCATTCACGGCGGCCCCTTTCGCATGCCCGGTCACACCGCATCTCTCCACCGCACCCCTCATCGGTGAGGGGTGGAGAACAAAGCGAACGGCGCCTCTCCACAGCCTCATCGGCCGCGGCCCCGCTCACACGAGCACGGTTCCGGTGACGGGCAGCGGGACGCGCACGCCCGGATGCCGGCCGAGATACCCGACGAGCGCCGCGCCGTACCCTTCGTCGAACTCGCGGTAGTTGGTGCCGGCGCGGAACGCGGTGTACCGGTCGCCGCCCTGGAGGAGGAACGAGTTGGACGCGGCGATGACGAGGTCGTCGTCGCCGATCGCGCGTCCGTCGACCGTGAGGTCCACGATCGACGCGCCGCCCAGGTCGCCGCTCCCCTCCCCCGGCACGGAAGGCGCGTGTCCTCCCGTCACGTACCGGTACCGCACGTTGCCCGACACCCCCAGCCGCGAGACGACGGTCCTGCCGCCGTGCCTGCGCCACTGCTGGGCGAGCACGGCCTTGAGATCACGGCCGGTGAGCGTGGTCTTCGCCACCTTGAACTGCAGGGCCATCATGCTGTCGGCCTCGCGCAGGGTGATCCTCCCGTCCCCGTCCGCGTCGAGGTTCGCGGTCCTCAGGCTCCCGTCGTTGGAGAATCCGACGACGGGTATCCGGTCGCCGGCGTACAGGTCGCGCATGACCGCCTCGCGTTCGGCGTCGGCGACGAGCACGCCGAGCGCGCTTTCGGTGCCGTCGGACGGCACCTTGCCGAAGTAGGCGCCCCTGCCGATCGTGCCGATCACCTTGGATCCCACGCGGCGCGCCGCGGCGGAGGCCTTCGTCCAGACCGCGCGTGCCCGGCGCACGCGGCCGGACGGCTCCCCCGCCGACTCCCACGCGGCCTGTTTCACGTGCGCGGCGCCCGCGGAGGAGCCGGACACGCCGGCGAGGTCGTAGACGCCCGCGGCGTTCGCGGGGGTCATGCCGTTGCCGAGGTCCACGTCGCGCACGTCGACGGTCGCGGCCCGGCCGGTCCCGGTGATGACGAGGTCCTGCACGGCCATCTGCCTGCCGAAGCTTCCGGCCTCCACGACGGGGGCGCCGGCGGCGGTCCTCATGCGTTTGACGGCGTGGCTGTGGCCGGCGTAGACGAGGTCGACGTTGCGGTCGAGCCCGTCGGCCCCGGTCCCGGCGGCGGCGGAGGCGTCGGCGTGCAGCAGCGCGACGACCGCGTCGGCCTCGCCGTTGGATTCGTCGCCGTCGCTCAGTCGGTCGGCGACGCGGTTGATGGCGTGCACGGCGGTCTCGCCGAGATCCGCGTCGGCGGTGATGCGCGGGGTGGCGACCGCGCCGAGCGCGTCGGTGAGGGCGCCGACGAACGCCACGCGTTTGCCGTTGACGTTGCGGATCACGTAGTCCTTCACCCGGTCGAGCCGCCCGTCGGCGGACTTGTTGGCGGCGGAGACGTTCGCGCACAGCCAGTCGATGCCGTTGGCGGGCGCGGCGATGCGCTCGTCGAAGTCGGCGACGCCGCGGTCGAATTCGTGGTTGCCGACGGCGGAGACGGTCAGCCCCCACGCCTTGGCCATATCCAGCGTGGGCCGGTCCTGCTCGAACGCGGATTCGTAGGGGCTGCCGCCCACCAGGTCGCCGGCGGAGACCGGCACCATGTTGCCCGGGTTGTGCGCGTCGGCGAGCGTGAACCCGGCGGCGACGTCCTCGCCGCGTTCGATGTGTCCGTGGAAGTCGGTGATGTCGGCGACGGTGACGGTCCGTTCGCCCGTGGCCGCGTCCGCGCCGGAGAAGGGAACGGTACCCGGGTTCGACGCGGACGCGTGCGGGACGGCGAGCGCCGCGACGAGAAGGAACGTGATACCCGCGATGGCGACCCCCGGTCGCCTGCCGGCCTTCGTGCGCCGGCCTGACTGCATCCTGCTCACGATTGCAAGGTATGCCGCGAGGTTGAACGGATGCGGCCCGCCGGCCTACCGTCAGGTGAATTCTTAGTGGCGTCTTGGCCCGGTCCGGGACGGTTCGTGCCGGACCGGGCCAGGGGAATCAGTCGCCGAATTCGGCGGCGCAGACGCGCGCCACCTCGTCCACGCAGGCGTCGGCGATGAGCCTGCCGCGTTCGGCGCTGGAGCCGGCCGGGTTGGCCAGGCCGCCGTGGGCGGGCACGTCGCCCTGACGCACCGGGTAACGCACGTACGATTTGGCGCTGGCGCCCGCCTCCTCGACCGCACGGTCCATGTGGACCAGTTCGGGGGCGTAATGCAGCATCAGCGAGGTTTCGGTGACGGCGGCGTGCTCGAGCGCCCAGCCGGGGAACACGAGGCCGTCGAACACCTTGTCGACGACGTCCCGGGGCAGCGGGTCCCACCAGTTGGTCTCGACGATGGTCGCGACGCCGCCGGTCTCGCGGGTGACCAGGTCGATGGCCTCGACGATGAACGCCTCGTTCTCGAAGTGGGCGTTCATGACGACGATCTTGGTGAAGCCGTCGGCGATGAGCTCGGAGAGCACGTCGTGCATCTGGTCGATGACGGTGACGCCGTTCATGTCGATGGTGCCGGGGAACAGCGGGCCGCCGCCGGACAGGGGCTTGGACTTGTATCCGTAGCTCAGCGTGGGCAGCACGGTGCCGTCGATCCTTTCGGCGAGGTCCTCGGCCACGTGTCCGGCGAGGATGGCGTCGGTGCCGATGGGCAGGTGCTGCCCGTGCTGCTCGGTCGATCCGATGGGCACGATGACGGGACGGTTCCTCGCCTCCTTGAATTCCGGCCAGGTCATGTGGTCCATTCGGCGGTTGCTGCCCATTGCTGTACTCCTTTGATGGGTGTTATGGGTTTATGGGTTCGGCGGTCGCGCGTATGCGCGCGGTCGATGCGGGTGGCGTATGGGATGCGTCCATGTATAGGACGCGGCTCCCCCGTTCGGGGGGAGCCGTCCGGTCGGCGGACCGTCGGGGCGGGATCCGGTTCCGTTCCCGCCCCGCCCGCCGTGGGGATCAGATGTGGTTGAGGTCCTTGTCGGTGTTCTCGTGGGACAGGATCATGGCGACCAGGGCGATGGCGGCGACGCCGACCATGTACCAGGCGGGGGCGATGGACGAGCCGGTCAGGGCGATCAGGCCGGTGGCGACGAAGGAGGCGGTGCCGCCGAAGACCGCGTTGGCGAGGTTGAAGCTGAACGCGAACCCGGTGAAGCGCACGGAGGTCGGGAACGTCTCGGTCAGGTAGCTGGACAGGGTGCCGTCGTTCGCGGTGAGCGTGGCGCACATGGCGAGTTCGACGATGAGGACCGGCAGGAAGCCCGAGGTGTTGAGGATGAGGAAGGCGGGCACGGTGAGCGCGATGAACGCGACGCAGGCGCCGATGAGGACCTTCTTGCGGCCGAACTTGTCGGAGATGTGGCCCATGCCGAACACCATGAACACGTAGGCGACCAGGCAGATGGTGGTGATGGTGCCGGACCTGGTGGCGTCCATGCCGACGGTGTCGGACAGGTAGGTGGGCAGGTAGGTGAGCACGGTGTAGAAGCCGACCGCGTTGAGCACGCAGGCGCCGAAGCTGATGGCGAGCGCCCTGGCGTGGTCGCGGAAGAGCTCGGCGAGCGGGGCGAACATGCCGTCCTTGGCCGCGGCGGGGGCTGCGGACTTCGCGTCGAGGGCGTCGGTCATGGACTGGTAGACGGGCGAATCGGACAGCTTGGTGCGGATGTAGAGGACGATCAGGCCGAGCGGGCCGGCGAGCAGGAACGGCACGCGCCATCCCCAGCCGACCATGGCGTGGGTGCCCAGGTGGGCGGTCATGAGCGTGGCGAGCGTGGAGCCGGCGAGCAGCCCGATGGCGGTGGAGGCGGGGATCAGCGAGCAGTAGATGCCGCGGCGGCTGGTCGGCGCGTATTCGCCGAGGAAGGTGGCGGCGCCGGCGTATTCGCCGGAGGCGGAGAAGCCCTGCACCATGCGCAGCAGCAGGAGCAGGACGGGCGCGCCCACGCCGATCACCGAGTAGGACGGCAGGCAGCCGATGAGGAAGCTCGCGCCGGACATGAACATGATGGAGTGGGCGAGGGCGGCCTTGCGTCCCCTCTTGTCGCCGTAGCTGCCCCAGAACAGGGCGCCGATCGGGCGCAGGACGAAGCTCAGCGCGAACACGCCGAAGGTCTGCAGCATGGCGACGGTGTGGTCGCCGGTGGGGAAGAAGACGAGCGCAATGGTCGTGGCGAAGTAGGAGTAGGAGGCGTAGTCGAACCATTCGATGAAGTTGCCGAGGAAGGAGGAGAGCGCGACCTTGCCGACCATGCGCTGTTCTTCGGTTTCGGTGGTGGAGTGCATCAGTCGGGCCGAGGGGATCGTGGCCGTGGTCATGATGTCACCGTCCTTTCATGGGATCGGGCCCTGCGGGGGCCGGATCGGTGGTGAAGTCGTGTTCGTGTTCGGTTGTCGTCCGTCGCGGCCGACCGATCGGTGCGCCGCGTTGGCCCCGACTATGCGCCGCCGGATTTGCACGCAGGTGAACCCCCGGTTACATGGTTTCCGGGCCGCGGTGGACAGACTGACCATGGCCGCCGCTCCCCCGCGCGCCGCCCGTCCGCCGCCACGCCTCGGCGATTTTGGCGGCGAACAGCAGCGTGGACCAGTCGTGCGGGTCGTTGTGGTCGACGCCGATCATCTGGGTCACTTTGTCCAACCGGTTGTAGAGCGTCTGCCGCCTGATGCCCAGTTGGGCGCACGCGCCGGTCTTGTTGTCGAGGTTGTCGAAACAGGCGCACAGCGTGTCCAGCAGCATGGGCGAGTCGAGCACGTCGTGCCCGATGGTCCTCACGATGAGCGTGCGCACCGCCTCGTCCATGTCGCCGGCGGCGACGAAACGGTCCACGGCCGCGGCCATCGTGCCGACGACCTCGCCGTAGCGGGCCCCGCCGCGCAGGACGTCGTTCACGCCGGCGAACCCGTCGACCAGCGTGACGGTGTCCATCGCGACCTTGCCGTGCACGACGTATATGCCGTCGCCGCCGAGCCCCTCCAACGCGGCGAGGCACCGGCCGGAGAACTCGGCGAGCCCGTCGGACAGGTCGGCGGCGGACAACCAGCCGGCCATGACGTCCCCTTCGAGCACGCAGGCCACGTCGCATCCGCGGCACGCGCAGAACCGTTCGATCATCGCCGAGACGGCGTCGAGCCCTCCGACCAGGGAGCGCAGCCGCAACGCGAACGGCATGTAGATGCACGACCCGGCGAATCCCAGCGCCTCGAGCATGGCGTGCGCGTCACCGGCCTCGGCGGCGGTGGCGTGCACGCCGTCGGCGGGGCCTTCGGTCAGATGGCGGATCATGCCCACGCGGGCGCCGCCGTCGAGGTGCAGCGCGGCGACCGGGGCGACGATGGAGGCGACGGCGCGCCGGCGTTCGGCGTCGAGCGTCGAGGCACGGCAGGAGATCTCGAGGGCCCCGACCGGACGCGGGCGGCCATGCAGGGCGATGACGACGGTGGGCTCGCCGACGCGGAACGGGCCTCCCGCCTCGGCGGCGAGCAGGCCGTCGGCGTCGAAGACGGCCACGGCCTCGCCGAACAGCCCGGCGATGACGCCGGCCACGGCGTCGATGCCGTTCGCATGGGACAATCCCTCGCGCAGCGCATTGGACATGGTGTCCACCTCATGCTGGAAGCTCATCCGCTCGCGCACGATGGCCGTGTTCACCGACTGGCACAGGTCGACGAACGGCACGCGGGCCTCGAGACCGACGAGCGTGAGCCCGGTGCGCCGCGCCGCGTCGAGCATGCGCGGCGGCATCGCGGTGACGCCCTCCACGAGTTCGACCACCAGCGCGGCCACGCCCGCATCGACAAGGCTTTTCGCGTATTGCAGGTCGGTCATGGAACGGTCGGGGCGGGTCAGCGCGTTGCCCTCGATGACGAGCATCTCCCCGCCGGACAGGAAGTTCGCCACGTCCTCGCGTTCGTTGGTGAACACCCAGCGCACCGGCCTGCCGAGCCCCGCGCCCTCGACCTCGACATGCGGCAACGCAAGCCGGAAACACTCGTCCCGCAGCGCCCCCTCGATCGTCACGACCATACAAACCGTCCATTTCTCGGTAATGTCCCTGCGTCCGCGGCGTAACCTCGCCGCAAAGCGTGGTGCCGACAATAACCGCAGTCGGTTACGCGGGCGCCGCCCGGACGTAACCGCCCCGCAACATGCAATGCAAGGAGAACGACGATGACCACCACACTGTTCACCAACGCGCATATCGCCACCGGCAGGCCCGGCAGCACCGCCGCGGACACCGCGCCGCTGCAGGACATCCTGGTCGAGGACGGCGCGTTCGCCGCCATCGGCCCCGACCTCAAGGCGTCGCTCGCCGCGCAGGGCCGCGATTGGGAGGGCGTCGAGACGGTGGATCTGGGCGGCAAGCTGGTCTGCCCGCCGTTCTGCGACACGCACCTGCACCTCGACTACGTGTTCACCGCGCGCAAACCCGGCGCCGTCAACGAGACCGGCACCCTGTTCGAGGGCATCCAGCGCTGGAGCGAGACCAAATCCGACCTGACCGTCGACGAGGTCAAGCGCCGCGCCAGGATCGGCATCAAAAAGGAGATGCTCCACGGCGTGCAGTTCATCCGCTCCCACGCCGACGTCACCGATCCGAACCTCACCTCCCTCAAGGCGCTGCTCGAGCTCAAGGAGGAGCTCAAGGACACGGTCACCATCCAGATCGTGAGCTTCCCGCAGGAGGGCATGTACTCGTACGAGGGCCCGAACGGCGAATCCGGCGCCGACCTGGTCGAGGAGGGCCTGCGCATGGGCGCCGACTGCGTGGGCGGCATCCCCCACTTCGAGCAGTGCCGCGAGTTCGGCGAGCGTTCGATGCACACGGTCGTCGAGCTCGCCTCCAAGTACGGCAGGCTCGTCGACGTGCACTGCGACGAGACCGACGACCCGAACTCGCGCTACGTCGAGCTGCTCGCCGCGCTCGCCTACCGCGCGGGCATCGGACCGAAGGTCACCGCCAGCCACACCTGCTCGCTCGGGTCGGCGGACAACGCCTACTTCTTCCATCTGACCAAGCTGCTCAAGGCGGCGCGCCTCAACTTCGCGTGCGCCCCCACCGAGAACCTGTACCTGCAGGGACGCCAGGACACGTTCCCCAAGCGCCGCGGCATCACCCGCGTCAAGGAGCTCACCGAGGCCGGCGTCAACGTCTCGCTCGGCCAGGACTCGATGCAGGACCCGTGGTACCCGGTGGGCAACGGCAATATGATGCTCATCCTCGACTACGTGCTGCATCTGGCGCAGCTCATGAGCTTCGAGGAGATCGACGACGCGCTGAAGTTCCTCACGGTCAACGGCGCCACGACGCTCGGCATCACCGACTCCTACGGCCTCGAGGCCGGCAAGCCGGCGAACTTCATCGTGCTCGACGCCTCCAGCGTGTTCGACGCGGTGTACGAGCGCTGCTCGGTGCTGCGCTCGGTCAGGGGCGGACGCACGCTGTTCACCCGCCATGAAAGCATCGACACCGACCTCGCCCTGCTGGGCTGAACCGCCCCGCGGGACCCCATGCGCCGTCCCGCGGCATGTCGCCGCGACCGTCCGAAGGGCGGAACGGACAACATACCGTGGAACGGCGTCGCACATCCCGCCTGTTACACTTCCCTACCGTGAACGCAGCAACAACCGAACCGCAGCAAGCACGGGAACACCTCCGCACCGTCGCCGACCTGTTCGTCGAATGCCTGGTCAACGAGGGCGTCGAGACCATGTACGGCATCCCCGGCGAGGAGAACATCCCGCTCATGGAGGCCATCGAACGCGACGGCCGCATCCGCTTCATCCTCACCCGCCACGAGCAGGGCGCCGGCTTCATGGCCGCCACGCAGGGCCATCTGACCGGCAAGCCGGGCGTGTGCCTGGCGACGCTCGGCCCGGGCGCGCTGAACCTCACCCTGCCGGTCGCGCAGGCGAACGCGAGCACCACGCCGCTGGTCGCCATCTGCGCGCAGGGCAACGTGACGCGCCTGTACAAGGAGTCCCACCAGATCGTCGACCTGGTGAACGTGTTCCGCCCGCTGACCCAGTGGACCTCGATGGTGATGGAACCGGCCTCCGTGCCGGAGATGGTGCGCAAGGCCTTCTCAATCGCCCAGCGCAACCGTCCGGGCGCCACCTGCCTGATCCTGCCGGAGGACGTGGCCGAGATGCCGGCGCCGGCCGACGCGCGCCCGCTGCCGCTGCCGAACCCGATGAGCTTCGCGCCCACGACGGACACCATCGACCGGGCCGTGAGCATCATCCGCGGCGCCAAACACCCGATCATCCTCGCCGGCAACGGCGTGGCGCGCGGCCATGCGGAGAACCGCCTGCTCGCCCTGGCCGAACAGCTCAACGTGCCGGTCGCCACCACGTTCGAAGGCAAGGGCGTCATTTCCGACCGCATCCCGCTGGCGCTCGGCGTGGTCGGCTTCATGCGGCACGACTACGAGAACTTCGCGTTCGACGAGGCGGACCTCATCATCGCCGTGGGCTTCTCGATCCAGCAGTTCGACCCGAAGAAGATCAACCCGAACGACGACAAGACCATCATCCACATCAACACGTTCATCGAGGACACGGACGCGCACTACTCGACCGCCCTGAACATCATGGGCAACATCGACGCGACGCTCGCGGCGCTCATCGACGCGCTGCGGCGCGACCGCGTCACGTTCGGCGTCTCCCATCCGAAGATCCACGAGCTGCTGACGGACGAGTACGAGTCGTACGCGAACGACGACTCGTTCCCGCTCAAGCCGCAGCGTATCGTCGCGGACACGCGCCGCGCGATGGAGGAGGACACGGACATCGCGCTCGTGGACACGGGCGCGTTGAAGATGTGGATGGCACGCCTCTACCCCACCTACTATTCGAACACGTGCGTCATCGACAATTCGCTGTCCACGATGGCATGGACGCTGCCCGGCGCGGTGGCGGCCTCGCTGGAGCATCCGGGCAGGCCGGTGCTCGCCGTGATGGGCGACGGCTCGTTCATGATGAACGTGCAGGAGATCGAGACCGCGGTGCGCGTGGGCGCCCGCATCGTGATCCTCGTGTGGGTGGACGAGGCGTACGGCCTGATCAAGTGGAAGATGGACCTGCACGACGGCAGCCACGAGTACGTGGACTTCAACAACCCGGACGTGGTGGAGCTGGGCATGAGCTTCGGCGCGAAGGGCCATCTCATCGAATCGGCCGACCAACTCTACCCCACGCTGCGTTCCGCGCTGCGCTCCGGTTCGGGCATCGACATCATCGCCTGCCCGGTCGACTATTCGGAGAACATGAAGCTCATCGAGAAGCTCGGCGAGGTCGACTTCAGCGGTTGAACCCCATGCGGATGCGCTCCGGACGTTCAATCAATGGAGTCCGGAACATGGAAGACGGGCGGGCCGTGACGGGAGGAAAGAGGAATTCCCGTCACGGCCCGCCCGCGTCGCATCGCGCCGGGGCGACGCCGCTCACTCGCTGGCGACGAGGCTGGTGCGCGGCGTCAGATGGTCGGTGAAGAAGCCGATCATCGAGTCGACCGCGTCGCGGCTCTCCTCAAGCCAGGGCATGCCGACGATGAAATTGTGCGGCAGGCATTCGCGTGAACCGGCGCGGTAGTCGAGCACCTGGTGGTCGACGCCGAGGTCGCGCAGCCGCGCGCCCAGCTCCAGGCTGGTGGCCTCGAGGAAGTCGTCGGTGCTGGTCGCCGTCCAGGTGGGCGGCATGCCGGCGGCGCGCAGCACGTCGTCGAGCCGTTCGAACCCGCTGCCGCGCACCGTGTCCGCGTACTCCGCGAAGAACGGCGCCAGCTCCTCGACGAGCCCGCCCGCGTCGCGGGCGTCCGGGTCGAACAGCCGGTCGAGGTCGAGCATCGTGGACTTGAAGCCCAGCGCGAGGACGCCGAGCTTCGCCGGATGCACGTCGATCAGGTCGGCGTAGTCCTTGTTGTTCATCGCCGCCAGCAGGTGCAGGCCCTGCACGGCGCCCGCGGAGTCGGCGGTGATGAACGCCTGGTCCGCGTCGAGGAGGTAGCGGCCTCCCTCCTCGCGGATCCACCGAGTCGCCTCGGCGAGTTCGCGCAACTGGGCGAGGAAGTCCACGGCCGGGTAGAGCGAGTAGCTCACGCTGGCCACCGCGTACCCGTGTTGCGCCAGGACGATGGCGTGGGCCCGGTTGATCTCCTTGAACCCGTAGAAGAAGGCGCCGCCGTGGATCTCGAGGATCACGGGGATCGGAGCCCCGCCGCGCACCACGGCGTCGCGGGGCAGCAGCACGTCGAGCAGATGCTCGCGCCCCGCGCCCTTGGCGGACGGGCCGTCGTCCATGTACGGGATGTCCCGGTAGAGGACCACGTCGTCGGGGATGTCGCGTTTGAACGCATAGCGCGGCAGGTCGTTGTGGGCGAAGTTCGTCCGGTGCCGCAGCACCTGCGCGGCGATGGCCGGGTCGGCCCCGTCCAGGTCCTCGTCGAAGTAGGTCCATTCCCGCGCGATGCGCTTCTGCGCCTCGGTGAGGCCGTCGTTCCTGTCGAACATGAGCGCGTCGGCGCCCTGCAGGTCGGTTCCTTGGATATCCGGCAGCATCAGATGTCCGCCTTCATGTCCTCGAGTTCGACGCCGTTGGTCTCGGGCAGCTTCTTGGCGATGAACCAGTAGCCGAGCACGGCCATCACGGCGTACAGGGCGAACGTCCAGGTCAGGCCGAGGCTGTCGCGCAGCGGCGGGAACGTGGTGGAGACGAGGAAGTTGCCCACCCAGTTGGCCGCGGTGGCGAGCGCCACGCTGATGGCGCGGATGCGGTTGGGGAAGATCTCGCCGATGACGACCCACATCGCCACGCCCCAGGTGGCGCAGTAGGTGAGGAAGAAGCCGTAGGCGCCGATGATCATGATCACGGCCCAGGCGCCCGGCAGGTTGATGCCGCCGTCGGCGGTCATCGTGGACTGGCTGAAGCACACGGCGACCACGACGAGCAGGGCGGCCATGATGAGCGAGCCGACCTTGAGCATGGCGCGGCGTCCCACCTTGTCGATGATGAGCATGCCGAGCACGGTGACGGCGGTGGCGAGCAGGGCGCGCACGACGGCGATGGTCATGGACGCGGACTCGCTGAAGCCGACGGCCTTCCACAGGCTGGAATCGTAGAACATGATGACGTTCGCGCCGGAGACCTGCTGGAACAGGGCCACGCCGATGCCGACCCAGACCACGCCCTTGAGGCCGAACACGTCGCCCTTGAGGTCGCTGACCTTGGGCTGGGTCTCGCCCTGCAGGGTGGAGGCGATCTGGTCGATGGTGCGCTCGGGGTGCGCGTCGGCCACGACCTCGGCGAGCACCTTGGACGCCTCGTCGCGGCGTCCCTTCATCACCAGGTAGCGCGGGGACTCGGGCAGGGCGAACGTGAGCGCGAGCATGACGGCGCCGGGCACGGCGGTGGTCATCAGCATCCAGCGCCAGGTCTCGAGGCCGCCCCAGAACACGGTGGCCGCGCTGCCGGAGCCGAGCAGGTAGGAGTCGTTGACGACCAGCGAGGCGACGATGCCCAACGCGATGGCCATCTGCTGGAAGCCGGTGAGGAACCCTCGTCTGGACGATGGCGAGATCTCCGAGATGTACGCCGGGCCGATGGCGGAGGTGAAGCCCACGCCGAGGCCGCCGACGATGCGGAAGATCACGAACAGGGCGATGTTGTTGGCCAGGCCGGTGAACAGCGCGCTGAGCACGAACAGCACGGCGGCGATCTGCATGACGCGCACGCGGCCGATGCGGTCGGCGAGCGTGCCGGCGAACCATGCGCCGACCACGCAGCCGATCATCGCGCTGGACACGGAGAAGCCGCTCATGGCGGAGTTGAGGCCGAAGCCGGAGTCCGGGCTGGCGATGGCGTCGACCGCGCCGTTGATCACGGACGTGTCGTATCCGAACAGGAAGCCGCCCACCGCGCCGATGGTGGCGACGGTGATGAGCTTGGCGTGCAGTTTCACCGGTACTTCATTGTTCTGATTCATGTTCCCTCCTTTGCGTTCCCATGAATCCCAAGCACCAGCGTAACCTCGCGGCAGGGGGACGGCCTCGCCGGGGTGTGACCTCTTCCGGGGCGTTCTGTGACCCACGCGTCCGGGAGGGTAGCGGGCCCGTGGTCTCCCCTGCCCCGGTGCGGCGGGCTCTACTCCCGTGTCGTCCAGTCGGCGTCGCCGTGTCCGCGTTCGTTGGCCCGGTATTGCGCCGGCGTGCAGCCGAACCTGCGGTCGAACGCCTGACGGAAGCTCTTCTCGTTGGGGAAGCCCGCCATCCTGCCGATCCTTCCGGCGGGGACGTCGCTTGCGCGCAGGCGCTCGCACGCCACGTCCAGCCGCAGCTCGGTCACGTATTCCCGGAACGAGACGCCCACGTACCGTTTGAAGAAGCGCGAGAAGTATTCGCGGGAGTACCCGAAGTGACGTGCGACCCCGGTGGTGGTGATCGGCTCCATGAACCGGGTCTGGACGTACCGGTAGATGAGCGCCACGGTCTGTTCGTCATGACCGGTGCCATCGCCGGCGAGGCCGTCGAGGCAGGCGTACCGTTCGAAGATCGTCGAAATCAGCGCGTAGAAGTCGGCGTTCGCGGCAAGATAGCGTGCGGGGCCGTCCCCGGCGAGATGCCGGTAGAATTCGTCGCACTCCCCCGCCAACGCCTTGGCGCCGTCCCGGTTGCAGCGTTCGTAGTCGATGGAGCGTTGCGCCTGCATCACGCCGGGGAAGACCGACGCCATGTCGGCGGGGTTGACGGTGACGGACAGCGCCCGCGGCGCGCTGGATGCGTCGTCGTCCTCCAGCATGCGCACCGCGTGCATCACGCCGGCCGGCACGACGAACGCCTCGCCCGGCGAGAGCCTCACCATCCGTTCCTTCAGCGAGACGGCCACCGCGCAGTCCTTGGCGTAGACGACCTCGAACCCGGGGTGCCAGTGGAACGGCGCCTTGTCGTATGAATCATGGGCGAGCACGAGCGCCGGGAACTGGGGCGAGGAGACCAGCAGCTCCTGCCGGCTGTCGTCGATGTAATGCATCCCGCCTCCCGTCTCGCCATCGATACGCCACCACCTTAGGTCCGGCGCGCGCGGGGCGTCAATCCCCGCCGTCCGCACGGCATGCGGCCGGCTCCGTGCGCGGCCCGGCCGGGAATACGACGATGGGCGGCCCCGTATGGGGCCGCCCATCGATCATGGTCCGTCGGGCGGAGTGGAGATCACTCCTGCACGGAATCGCCCGTCGCCGGGGTCTCGCCGGCCCCGGACGCGTCGGCGGAGGCTCCGACGAGCTCGCCCTGCGACGCGTCCTTGTCGCCTTCGCCGGCCTTCGGCTCCTCGAAGTCCTCGCCCTTGAACGTGAACTCGCCGAGGATGCCTTCACCCTCCGCGTCGACGACCACGCGCTGGCCGTCCGTGAGCTCGCCCATGAGGATCTTCTCGGAGATCGCGTCCTCGATGTCGCGCTGGATCACGCGGCGCAGCGGACGGGCGCCGAGCAGCGGGTCGAAGCCCTTCTGCGCGAGCAGATCCTTCGCGGCGTCCGTGAGTTCGAGCGACATGTGGCGGTCGAACAGACGGTCGTTGAGCTGCTTGACGTCGAGATCGACGATCTGGCGCACCTGCGGCTCGGTGAGCTGCTTGAACACGATGATGTCGTCCAGACGGTTGAGGAACTCGGGGCGGAACTGCTGCTTGAGTTCGGCGCTCACCTGCTCCTTCATGCGCTGGTAGCTGGACTCGGTGTTGGAGCCCAGGTTGAAGCCCGTGTTGGCGGCCTTCGCGATATCACGCGTGCCGAGGTTGGTGGTCAGGATGATGATCGTGTTCTTGAAGTCGACCTTGCGGCCCTGGCCGTCGGTCAGATGGCCGTCGTCGAGCACCTGCAACAGCGTGTTGAAGATGTCCGGATGGGCCTTCTCGATCTCGTCGAACAGCACGACGGAGAACGGCTTACGGCGCACCTTCTCGGTGAGCTCGCCGCCCTCCTCGTAGCCGACGTATCCCGGGGGCGCACCGAACAGGCGCGAGGCGGCGTACTTCTCGGAGAACTCGGACATGTCGACGCGGATGAGCGCGTCCTCGTCGTCGAACAGGAATTCGGCGAGCGTCTTGGCGAGCTCGGTCTTGCCGACGCCCGTGGGGCCGGCGAAGATGAACGAGCCGGACGGACGCTTCGGATCCTTGAGGCCGACGCGCGTGCGGCGGATGGAACGGGACAGCGCGGAGACCGCCTCGTCCTGGCCGATGATGCGCTTGTGCAGCTCCTTCTCCATGTTGAGGAGCTTCTTCGATTCGGCCTGCGTGAGCTTGACCACGGGGATGCCGGTGGTGGAGGAGATGACCTCGGCGATCACGTCCTCGTCCACGACCATCTTCACGTCGGACTCGCCCTCATGCCAGGCCTTCTGCTTCTCCTTAAGCTCGGTCTGCATCTTCTCGAGGTCGTCGCGCAGGGAGGCCGCCTTCTCGAAGTCCTGGTCCTTGACGGCCTGCTCCTTCTCGGCGGAGAGCTTCGTGACCTTCTGGTCGAGCTCCTTGAGCTCCGGCGGCGTGGTGAGGCGCTTGATCCTCAGACGCGCACCGGCCTCGTCGATCAGGTCGATGGCCTTGTCCGGCAGGTTCCTGTCCTGGATGTAGCGGGCCGACAGCTCGGCCGCGGACTGGAGCGCGCCATCGGTGATGGTCACCTTGTGGTGGTTCTCGTAGCGCGAGCGCAGACCCTTGAGGATCTCGATGGTCTCGGCGATCGTCGGCTCATGCACCTGGATCGGCTGGAAGCGGCGTTCGAGGGCCGCGTCCTTCTCGATGTACTTGCGGTACTCGTCGGTGGTGGTGGCGCCGATGGTCTGCAGTTCGCCGCGCGCGAGCATCGGCTTGAGCATGTCGGACGCGCCGAGCGCGCCGTCGGCCGAGCCGGCGCCGACGATCGTGTGGATCTCGTCGATGAACAGCACGATGTCGCCGCGGGTCTTGATCTCCTTGAGGACCTTCTTGAGGCGCTCCTCGAAGTCGCCGCGGTAGCGCGAGCCGGCCACCATGGAGCCGAGATCCAGCGAGTAGACCTGCTTGCCCTTGAGCGTCTCCGGCACGTCGCCTTCCTGGATCTTCTGCGCGAGGCCTTCGACGACGGCGGTCTTGCCGACGCCGGGCTCGCCGATCAGCACCGGGTTGTTCTTGGTACGGCGGGAGAGCACGACCATGACGCGCTCGATCTCCTGAGAGCGGCCGATGACCGGGTCGAGCTTGCCCTCGGCGGCTTCGGCCGTGAGGTTGCGGCCGAACTGGTCGAGGATGGCCGAACCGGACTTGTTGGCCTTGTCGGCCACGCCGCCGGCGTTCGCCAGATCGCCCTTGGCCTTGCCGTCGCCGGAATTGCCGCGGATCATGTCGATGGTGGTGGAGCGCAGCTCGCCCAGATCGACGTCCATCTTGATGAGCACCTGCGTGCCCACGCCCTCGCCCTCGCGGATGAGGCCGAGCAGGATGTGCTCGGTGCCGATGTAGCTGTGGCCGAGCTGCAGCGCCTCGCGCAGGCTCAGTTCGAGCACCTGCTTGGCGTGCGTGGTGAAGGGTATATGGCCGTTGGACGTCGCGTTGCCCTTGCCGATCATCTCCTCGACCTGCTTGCGGGTGGCGTCGAGCTCCACGCCCTTCGCGGCGAGCGCCTTGGCGGCCACGCCCTCACCTTCGCGGATCAGTCCGAGCAGGAGGTGTTCGGTGCCGATGTAGTTGTGCTGGAGGGAGCGTGCTTCCTCCTGCGCCAACACGATCACGCGCCGCGCACGGTCTGTGAACCGTTCGAACATTATTGTCCTTCCTCAATTGACACTGCCCCTCACTTTAGCGATTCGCGGTGACGTTTGCCCTGTTGCGTCCCGGATTTCCGCTCAGGACGTATGGGAAGGCGATATGCTGGGACTGGTGGATGTCCTTCAGTCACGACCAAGGGAGGTTTACGATGACTACATTCGATTCCCCGTATGATCCGACGGCCGACATCGTCGTCGGCGTGGATGGTTCCGATGAGTCGTTCGCGGCGCTCACATGGGCGATGCGCGAGGCCGGTCTGACGGGTCAGCGCGTCAACGCGGTGTTCGGATGGACCCATTCGTGGGATATGGGCGCGGAACCGGACAGCGAGGAGGCGTGGGACAAGGTGCGTCGCGACATCGCCGCCCAACTGCGCGAGTGGGTGGATGAGGCGTGCGCCGGCATCGACTTCGACGCCGACAGGCTGAAGCTCACGTCGGTGAAGGCGTCCGGCACGGCGGCGCTGCTCAAGATTGGCCGCGACGCGCAGCAGATCGTCGTGGGCCGCCGTTCGCTGGGCCGTGTGGCCCGCTGGTTCATGGGTTCGCTGTCCGCATCGCTCGCGGAGGAGGCCGAAGTGCCGGTCACCGTGGTGCGCGTCGCCGGAGGCGAGGACGAGTCGGTGACCGACGACATCGCGAACGCCCTCTCCCCCGTCAAGGAGACCGTGCACTATGCGCCGAGCGAGGGCGTGGTCGAGGAGTCGCGTCGTCCGGTGGTCGTCGGCGTGGACGGTTCGGACACGTCGCGTCGCGCGTTGGCGTTCGCGATCCGCGAGGCGCAGGTGCATGACGCGCCGTTGCATGTGCTGTTCTGCTGGCAGTTGAAGGATCTGGGCGTGGTGCCCGGCTACGAGCGTGCGGTCGCGCCGATCGAGGTGGGCCAGCGACGCGCCGAAGAGCTGCTCGCCGGGCTTGTGGCCGATACCGCCATCCCCGAGGGCGTCGAGGTGGAGTCGCACGCCTTCCACATCACCGCATCGAAGGGACTGGTGGCCGCCTCCCGGTATGCGAGCCATCTGGTGGTCGGTTCGCGTGGCCTGAGTGGTCTGGACGCGCATTTCCTCGGCTCGGTGTCGCGTCAGATCGTGAACTTCGCGGAGTGCACGGTCACCGTGGTCCACTGAACGATGGCCCGCTAGCGGCGGCAAGGGCGACGCGGCGGGTGTAGAATCCCCGACCACGCCCGAGCGATACGGCGAGGGGAGGAAGCGATACGACATCGCTTCCTCCCCTCGCCGTATTCGTCGTCGCCGCCGCGTCACTGCGCGGTGTCGTCCGTCTCGGCGGCACCATCCTGCTCGGATTCATCGGACATCTCGTCGGTGTGATCATCGTCGGCGGAACCACCGTCGGCCGGGTCGTTCGTCTCGCCGTCCGCGAACGTCTCCGGTTCCGTCGATGCCGAGTCGACGGCCAGATCCGCGGAATCCGTCACGTCCGTGCCAGCGGCGGAGTCCGGTTCTCCGGCATCGTCCGCATCGTCCGCATCGGCGTCCGCGTCCGTATCGGCGAGGCTGACGACCGCTTCGAGCTCCGGGCCGTCGTCCGCCTCCACGGTGTTCTCCTCGATCTCGGGGGCGTCCGCGTCGATCTCGGTGTTCTCCTCGATGTCCTGTTCGGTCGCCTCGGCGGTCTCATCGTCCGTCACGACGGTCTCCGCCGCGTCGACGGATTCCACCGTCTCCGGTTCGTCTGCGACGTCCGCCGCATCACCGGCGTCCTCCTGCTCGAGGAGTTCGATCTGCGCGCGTTCCTCACGCGGCTTCTGCGCGATGATATCGATGTGCAGGTCATCGAAGGCCGGCTTCGACTGCACCCACAGACGGCTCGGCTCCGGCGGCTCGATCTCCGAATGTTCGCCGCAGCCATGGTCGAGGGAGACGACACGACCGTCGTCCGGGCTCCACTTGTTCGCGCACACGCCGAACAGCAGGTTCAACTCGCCTTTCAGCGGCACGAAGAACCCACAGGTCGAGCACAGATGCCCGGACGCGGTCTTCGTGGACATGGCCTTCGGGCCGCGCGGCCCCTCATACCAGCGTTTCGCGGTCTGCGCGCGCCCAAGCGGGGAGAGCACGTGGCGGCGGGACAGGTCGAATTCCTCGACCGCCTCGTCCACGTCCTCGCGCTGGTCGGTCTCGCTTCGACCGTCTGCGGAATCGGCGGCGCCGTCGATGTCGGAATCCGCATCGGCATCGTCGCTGGCCGCGGCGTCGCCGGTTGTATCGGCGGCATCGCCCTCGTCGACGCCCTCAGCCGTATCGGCCACGGGCTCGGTCCTGCGGAAGCCGTCTTCGAGACGCGGGTCGTCCGGGTCGGTGCCGATCGAATCGGTGGGTGCCAGGTCGGTCGGTTCCAGACGATCCTTCCATGGAATCCACGCCGGCGGCATGAGCGCGTCGTCGGTGGGGATCAGCGAGGACTCGTTGACCGTCCACCGGTCAAGCTCCTCGTCGTGGTACAGCGTGACCGACCACTGCCATCCCTCGTAGCCTTTGATGTGCGCGGCGACACGGAAATCCGTCACGCCGTCGCCCAGATCGAGGGCGTCGACGACGTCACCGACCTGCTCGGGTTCCTCGGCGACGGCGATCGCGACGGACCGCGCCAGTTCGCGCGGGTCGATGCGCGGCGCGTCGGGCGTGTCCGGCGTCGCCGCGTCCTGTCCGGGGGTCTCAATGGTATCGGTCATGGAACGGTCTTAATCCTCCACATCGAAATTGTCGGCCACGGCGCGCAGCAGCGTGGCGAGTTTGCGGCTTTCCGCCGCGGAGGGATAGCGGTGCCGGCGCAGCGTGTTGCCGGCCGCATCCAGCATCTTGATGAGGTCCTCGCAGATGGCGGCCATATCGTCCGGCTTCGGACGGGTGGCCTTCACCAGGGACGGCGCGGACGCGACGACCCTCACGCCCATCGCCTGCGGCCCCCTGCGGCCCGCCACTACGGAATACTCGACCTTGGCGCCCTTGCGCAGCGTGGTGGCGCCGGTGGGCAACGCGGCCGCAGGCAGGAACACATCCCCGCCTTCCTCACTGGTGATGAAGCCATACCCCTTGGCGGCATCGAACCAACGAACTCGACCGGTGGGCATCGTACACTCTCGCTTTCCTTGTCTCCAATCGTTAAGCCGATTCATTCTACCGCACTCCCCCGCCACATGCCCTCGGCGTAGCGCCGGGGCATGTGCGGCGGAAGCTCACGTGCAGGCACCTACCGATTGAGCCAGGGCAGACGCTTCGGCTTCTCCTTCGCGACCTTCTCCTTCTTCTCCTTGGCCTTCGTCGCCTTGGACGCACGGACCCGTATCGTGTCGTCGCCGTCGTTTCCCACGGCGGGTTCGACCGGACCGAGCGGCAGCACGATGGTGAACGTGAGCCCGCCGCCGTCGGTGGGTGTGGCGCAGATGAGCCCGTGATGCGCCTTGACGACGGACTGCGCGATGGCGAGGCCGAGTCCGGTGCCTCCCTTCTCGCGGGCTCGCGACGGATCGGCCGTGTAGAACCGTTCGAAGATCTGGTCACGTGACTCGTCCGGCACGCCGGGGCCGTGATCCTCGAAGCGCAGCACGGCGCAGTTGGTGCCGGTGCGCATCGAATGCCCCACTTCGACCGCGTCGAGGAATCGTCGCATCGACTCGTCGGTGGACGGTAGCATGGCGAGCTCGTCGGGCCGGATGGAGGCGGGTACGATGCCCAATCCGATGCGGGCGGGCGAGTCGGAGGGCGTGTAGCGGTGGATGTTGCCGACGATGTTCGTCACCACCTGGCGAAGACGGGAGGCATCGCCGGTGAGTGTGACGGGGGTCATCTCGCCCGGCGCAATCGCGATGTCCGACGGCTGGTCGAGTCCTTCGGCCGGCTTGTAGACGATGGTGCCGCGCGTCACCTCGCGTTCGGGGTCGAGCGCGTGCAGGTCGTCGAGCGCGTCGGCGACCACGCTGGTGAGCGATACGGTCTGCGTCATGTCGATGCCGCGCCCCTCGTCGAGGCGTGCGAGCGAGAGCAGATCTTCGACGAGCACGGTCATGCGCTGGCTGGACTTCTCGATGTGGGCGATCGACTCGTCGGCGCGCTCCAAGGCCCCCGGCATGCCGCGCTGCATCGTGTACAGCTCCGCATAGCCGTGGATTGCTGCGAGCGGGGTTCTGAGCTCATGACTCGCGTCGGAGACGAAGCGTTTCATCTTCGCCGTGGTCTGTTCCTGTTCATGGAAGCTTTTCTCGATGCGCGCGAGCATCGTGTTGAGGGAGACGGCGAGCGAGCCGATCTCCGTATTCTCGGGCGCCCACGGCACACGTTGGGTGAGGTCTCCGGCGGCGATCTTCGCGGCGGTCTTCTCGATGCGTTTGAGCGGGTCGAGCGTGCGCTGGATGGTGAGCGCGGCCAGGGAGCCGCCGAGCAGCACGATCGCGATGCCGACGGTCACGCAGTATTTGGTCAGCGTGTCGATGATGTCGATCTGGTCGGCGAGTGACAGACCGATGAACACGATGGCGGTGACGGTATTGTCGGCGGACTGCCGTTGGAAGGCGGCGACTCGCCATGGCGCACTCGCCTGGTCGAGCGTCTTGCGGCTGGGAGATGAGACAATATCCGGCTGTCCGACTCCCGGATCCCCCGCCCCGTCCTGCCCGGCGCCGCCGGCGTCGGAGCCGCCGGACGCGTCGGGGCCACCGGAACCATCGGCCGTGCCGGAACCGCCGGAACCATCGGACGAATCGGAACCGCCTGTCGAGGACGACGATCCGTTCTTCGCTGCCGCGGCCTCCATCTGCCCCACCGTCGTGGAGACCCCACTCGTGGTGAACGGCTGCCCGAGCGAATCCACGTCGATCTGGCTGTTGGACGGCAGTTGTGGAATCGATACGACGTTGCCGTCGAGTACCGGGTAGAGCAGCGTGTCGACCTGCCCGGTGAGCTTGCCGTTCTTGACGGGCCTGACCTGGAGGAAATACGTGTTGAGGCCGTTGTTGCGCAGGTCGGAGTCCCGTAGCAGCGTGCCGGTGAGCACGATGTTGCGCTGCGAGGTGATCTGCGAATCGGTTTTTTCGAGCAGGTAGCTGCCGACGAGCTGTCGGATGGACGCGGAGATGCCGATCGTGCCGACGATGAGCACCACGAGCGTGCATGCGACGAGCTTGGTGCTCAGCGAGACGCGGTCGATATGGTCGAGGAAGAACCGCGGGACGCGCCGCCATCCGGTCGGCTTCGGCGGCTTGAGGATGATGGCGCGCGTCGTGTCCGTTCGGTGGCCGTTCTTGGGCGGATAGTTCGGCTGGGGAATCATGACTTCGGTTCGCGGATCATGTAGCCGATGCCGCGCTTGGTCTCGATGAGCGGCGTGACCTTGTGCTTCTCGCCGTCCTCGCCTTCGACCATGACGCCGTCGACCTTCTTGCGCAGGTAGGAGATGTAGCTTTCGACGATGGCCGCGTCGCCGCCCCAGTCGTACTGCCACACGTGGTCGAGGATCTGCGCCTTGGACAGCACGCGTCCGGCGTTGTCCATGAGGTAGCGCAGCAGCTTGTATTCGGTGGGGCTCAGGTCGACGGTCTGTCCGGCGCGGGTCACGTCATGCGAATCCTCGTTGATCTCGAGGTCGCCGACGCGGATGATCGGGTCGTCGTCCACCTGTTCGCGGGTGCGGCGCAGGATGGCGCGGATGCGGGCGACGACCTCCTCCAGGCTGAACGGCTTGGTGACGTAGTCGTCGCCGCCGACGGTCAGTCCCATCACCTTGTCCTGCGTGTCATCGCGGGCGGTGAGGAACAGCACGGGGGCGTTGATGCCCTCCTGCCGGATACGGCGGGTGACGGTGAAGCCGTCGATGTCCGGCAGCATCACGTCGAGCACGATGAGATCCGGCTCGACCTTCTCGATGACTTCGATGGCCTCGGATCCGGAGGCGGCGGTGTTCACTTCGAATCCCGCGAAGTGAAGGGATGCGACCAGCAGTTCGCGGATGGACGGTTCGTCGTCGACGACGACGATGGATGCTTCGATGGGCTTGCTCATGGCTCCCAGCTTGGACTCGTTGCCTGTGGGTTTCCTGAGAGCCGACTGTGCATTGTCGCCCCGATGCCGTCAGCGGCCGAACGGCCCGCGACGGCGCTTGCGCGCCTCGCGCAGTTCACGCCGCGTCATCGGCCGTTCCGGTTCCTCCGCCGGGGCCATGACGGTCGGGGACGCCACCGTGTCGTCCGAGACGACGGTCGGATCCTCGGGCCCGGGCTCCGTTCCGGCCGCGGCACCGATGACGGACGCCTCAGCCTGCGACGGCTCCCGATCGTCGGCATCCACGGCCTGCGCCGCGTCCTCGCCGACCTCGCGGCGACGGCGTACGACGACGGTGACGATGATGACGACGACGAGCACGCCGAGCACGCCGACCATCACGATGACGCCGATCCGCATCACACCCGAATTCGTGGAGGTCTGCTTCTGCTGTTTGATCTCGTCCATCATGGCCATGGCGGCGCCGGGCCAGTCCTGCGCGCCCTGCTTGGTGAGCGGCTGCATGGCGGCTTCGCTCAGCGCGTCGATGGTCTTCTGGTTGTTGAGCCATTCATCGGAGTTCTTGGAGACGCATACGACGAGGCTGCCGTCGCCCGAGGCCACGGCGAGCAGGACGGTGTTCGGCTCCGGATCGGTGGATTCCAATGCGGATGAGGCGAACGCGGATTTGTCCTTCGTGCCGAAGCTGTCGACGTAGAGCAGACGCACGTGCACGCCGGTCTCCTCCTCGGTGCGCTTCATCGCATCGGAGACGGCCGACTCGTTCTTGCCGAGCAGGTTCTGCGTGTCGGTGATGTCGTTGGTGGTCGTGGGCGTGTCCGCGGCGAGGGCCGCGGGAGTTATCCACATCGCACACATCAGCGCAAGAACCAAGCAGACAAGCCATTTCCGCATCGGCGACACGCCGTCGACGGGGGCTCCGACCACAGGGGCCGTTTTTCCATTCCTCATTCGTGCAGACATCATAGACTCCACCTTAGCGACCGGTTGCACCAACAGACAATACCAGCCCATGACACAAAGGAGACGACGATGCCCCAATATCAGGTGGATTCGGAAAGGATCCAATCATCGAGCGCCGCGGTGCAGGCCTCGGTCGGTCAGATCAGACAGGCCGTGGCCGGCATGTACGCGAACCTCAACGCGTTGCAGGACGCCTGGCGCGGTTCGGCGGCCACGCAGTTCACCGCGGTGGCGGCCCAGTGGCGCGCCGCGCAACAGCAGATGGAGACGTCGCTGGAGTCGATCCAGAACGCCCTGACGCAGGCGTCCACGGTCTACGCGGACGCGGAATCCCAGGCCACGCGCCTCTTCGCGCAGTGATCCGGGCGCGATGATCCGACGGATTGCAGTGCCCGGATACGACGAACGGGGCCGTGCATGTCCCAAGACATGCACGGCCCCGTTCAGTCAGTCACCTGATGGAACCGATCGGCCTTCCGATCAGTAGCCCATGTCGGCGCCGGCGGCCGGAGCGGCCGGAGCCGGCTCGGGCTTGTTGGCGACGACGGCCTCGGTGGTCAGGAACAGGCCGGCGATGGAGGCGGCGTTCTGCAGGGCGGAACGGGTCACCTTGACCGGGTCGGTGACGCCGGCGGCCAGCAGATCCTCGTAGGTGTCGGTGGCGGCGTTGAAGCCTTCACCGTCCGGCAGGGAGCGGACCGTGTTGATCACGACGTCGCCGGAGACGCCGGCGTTCTCGGCGATCTGCTTGATCGGGGCCTCGATGGCGCGGAAGACGATGGCGGCACCGGTGGCCTCCTCGCCGGTCAGCGAGGTGACGGCCTCGGCCGACTCGGCCTTCTTGGCGGCCTGGACGAGGGCCACGCCACCGCCGGGCAGCAGGCCTTCCTCGATGGCGGCCTTCGCGTTGCGCACGGCGTCCTCGATGCGGTGCTTGCGCTCCTTGGCCTCGACCTCGGTGGCCGCGCCGACCTTGATGACGGCGACGCCGCCGGCCAGCTTGGCGAGACGCTCCTGCAGCTTCTCGCGGTCGTAATCAGAGTCGGTGTTCTCGATCTCGGCGCGGATCTGGGCCACGCGGGCGTCGATGTCCTCCTTGGAGCCGGCACCCTGCACGATGGTGGTCTCGTCCTTGGAGACGATGACCTTCTTGGCGTGGCCGAGCACGGAGACGTCGACGGAGTCGAGCTTGAGGCCGAGCTCGTCGGAGACGACCTGGGCACCGGTGAGGATGGCCATGTCCTGGAGCATGGCCTTGCGGCGGTCACCGAAGCCCGGGGCCTTGACGGCGCAGGACTTGAAGGTGCCGCGGATGTTGTTGAGGATGAGGGTCGGCAGCGCCTCGCCGTCGACGTCCTCGGCGATGATCAGCAGCGGCTTGCCGGTCTTCATGACCAGCTCGGCCACGTGGACGACGTCCTGCTGGCTGGACACCTTGCCGGAGGTCAGCAGGATGTACGGATCCTCGAGCACGGCGGTCTGGTCGTCGGCGTTGGTGACGAAGTACGGGGCGATGTAGCCCTTGTCGAAGCGCATGCCCTCGGTGAACTCGAGGTCCAGGCCGAAGCGGTTGTTGTCCTCGACGGTGACGACGCCATCCTGACCAACCTTGTCCAGGGCCTCGGCGATCTTCTCACCGACTTCCGGATCGGCGGCGGAGATGGTCGCGGTCGCGGCGATCTGGTCCTTGGTCTCGACGTCCTTGGCGGCGGCGATGAGCTCCTTGACGATGGCGTCGGAGGCCTTCTCGATGCCGCGGCGCAGCGCGATCGGGTTGGAACCGGCGACCACGTTCTTCAGGCCCTCATGCACGAGGGACTGGGCCAGCACGGTGGCGGTGGTGGTGCCGTCGCCCGCGACGTCGTCGGTCTTCTTGGCGACTTCCTTGACCAGCTCGGCGCCGATGCGTTCGTACGGATCCTCGAGGTCGATCTCCTTGGCGATGGAGACGCCGTCGTTGGTGATGGTCGGCGCGCCGTAGGTCTTGTCGAGCACGACGTTGCGGCCCTTCGGGCCCAGCGTGACCTTCACGGTGTTGGCGAGCTTGTCGAGGCCCTCCAGCATGCCCTGGCGAGCATCCTCATCATACGCAATGATCTTTGCCATGGTTGTGTTCATCCTCCAAATGGCTGGTGTACCGATGTCCACCCGCAAGGCCCACGCGATACCGGCCGTCAGCTACCGGTTATCACTCTCGACCTCCGAGTGCTAACCATGAGATTAGCACTCCACCCCGTCGAGTGCCAACACCGCGCCCCACGATTGCGCTTTGGGCTTGACCGGCGACGTCGCCGGCCCGTCCGGGCATGAAAAAAGCCCCGTCGTACCGACCGGGGCAACCTGAGGGGTCCGAATCCTCAACCTCACGAACCTAGGGATTTCATGGTGGGCGATGTCACAGAAGCCACATCGCGTCGACTACAATTTGGTGACCTTGGTGGCCTGCATGCCTTTCGGCCCTTTCTCCGCCTCGTATTCGACCTTGTCTCCCTCGTCGAGGGTCTTGAACCCCTCGCCGGAAATCACCGAATAGTGGACGAAGACGTCGTCGCCACCACCATCCGGGGTGATGAAGCCATACCCTTTGCCGTTACTGAAAAACTTTACGGTTCCTTGCGCCATGTTGCACTTCCCTTAGCTGTGTGAGCTGTAATCTCTCCCGACACGGAGGGAATAAAGAACTACAACACCGCGCTCCCCCCGCCTCGCGACTAAAGGGACAGTATAGACGTGACCCATGTCAACGACAACAGAGGGAGCGCAAATATGGAACGAACCGTGGACGTGGGCCGGCGGACCGGATTGATGCCCGTGAAACCCCGGATGCGGGTCAGCTCATGAGCACGACGACGATGGATCCGCCCAAGCCGCTGGCCTGCTGCACGTTCGTGATGCCGAGCGTGGACGCCACGTCGTCCGCCGTGGCCTTGTCCGCATCGGACTCATACCACACCACGGTGGCCGACGGCAGACTGCCGGTCGGATTGGACGCGGCGACGTTCGTGTATCCGGCGGAGGTGAGTACGCCCTGCTTGGTGGCGGCGTAGCCGGAGATGCCGGTGCCGTTGATGACGGTCACACCCTTGGTCTTGTCCGGCTGGGCCGCCTGCGCGGCCTGCTGCTCGGCCTGCGCCTGCTGTTCGGCCGCCGCCTGCTGCTCGGCCTGCTGCTTGGCAGCCTGTTCCTCCGCGGCCTTCTGCTCGGCGGCCTTCTTCGCCGCGGCCTTCTTCTTCGCCGCCGCGGCCGCCTTCTTCTTCGCCGCGTCCGAGGTGGAGGACGCGGAGGCGGACGCCGATTGCGTCCACGGCAGCTTCACCTTGCCGATCTCGCCCGAGAACACGCCCCATGCTCCGACGCCGGCGAGCGCCGCGACGAGCACGACCACGACGAACGGCGCGAACCTCGCCACCGCCGAGCGCGCGCCGCGATGCATGCCCGCCGGCCCCTTCGGCGGGTTGTCGAACGCATCCGGCTCGTAGGAATCGGCCTCGTCCTTATCGTTCTTCGCCATGATGTTCCTGTCCTCCATTCGTCACACTACCCACCGAGTGTAACGTCACGGCCGCCCGAACGGGACCGCCCACCGTGTCACGCGCACATCACGCACACACCATCCGCTCCGCCCCGCTCCCTTCCGCATGGTCGTGATGCGGGTAGAGTGTGGAGCCATGAGCGAAATCAAACCGTTGGGAGAACTCGTCGAACCCGGCTGGGCCGCCGCCTTGGCCGATGTCGAACCGACGATCCACCGCATGGGCGACTTCCTGCGCGAGGAGAACCGCGCCGGCCGTCGCTGGCTGCCCGCCGCGCACAACATCCTCAGGGCGTTCACGATCCCGTTCGACTCGATCAAGGTGCTGATCGTGGGCCAGGACCCCTACCCCACGCCCGGGCATCCGGTGGGACTGAGCTTCTGCGTGGCCCCGGATGTGCGTCCCCTGCCGAAGAGCCTTGTCAATATATATAAGGAGATGACCGCCGATCTGGATGTGCCCATGCCCTCCAACGGCGATCTGACACCATGGACGGAACGTGGCGTGCTGCTGCTCAACAGGTGCCTGACGGTCGGTGTGGGACGCCCCAACTCGCATCAGGGCAAGGGCTGGGAGGAGGTCACCGAGGCCGCCATCCGCGCGCTGAACGCGCGTATCGACCCCGCGACCGGCAGGCCGCGTCCGCTCGTCGCGATCCTGTGGGGGCGCAACGCGCAGACGCTCGAGCCGCTGCTCACCAACGCCGTCATCATCACATCACCGCACCCTTCGCCGCTGTCGGCTTCGCGCGGCTTCTTCGGTTCGCGCCCGTTCTCCCGCGCCAATCAGGCGCTCGAGGAGATGGGGGCCGAACCGGTCGATTGGCGTCTGCCCTGATCGTCGTCGACGCGGGCGGATGCCGTCCCGGAACGTGTGTTGACCGCATCCCCCGACCGCCCGTCCAGCCGCCTGTCAGGATGGGCGGTCATCGCACGCGGTTAGAGTGGAACGCATGGCAATTTTCCCTCCGAATCCACAGATGCCCCCTCAGCCCGCCGGCATGCGGGTCCCCGTGGCGGCGAGCGCGATCGCCGCGGACGACGTGAAGCGGGCCGCGGCGTTGGCCGACCGCATCCGCGCGCGCTTCGCGCAGACGCTCGTCGGACAGGACAATCTTCGCGAATCGCTGATCCTCACGCTGGTGGCCGGCGGTCACATCCTCATCGAATCGGTGCCGGGTCTGGCCAAGACGACGGCCGCGCAGACGCTCGCCACCTCCGTGTCGGGCACGTTCAAGCGCGTGCAGTGCACGCCGGACCTCATGCCCTCCGATCTGGTGGGCACGCAGGTGTTCGACTTCGCCTCGCAGAAGTTCACCACGCAGATCGGCCCGATCCATGCGAACTTCGTGCTGCTCGACGAGATCAACCGTTCGAACGCGAAGACCCAGTCCGCGATGCTCGAGGCGATGGCCGAGGGCGCGACGACGATCGGCGGCGAGCGCATCGCCCTGCCGAAGCCGTTCATGGTGATCGCCACGCAGAACCCGATCGAGGAGGAGGGCACGTTCACACTGCCCGAGGCCCAGATGGACCGTTTCATGATGAAGGCCGTGATGACCTATCCGACGGCCGACGAGGAGCGCCGCATGCTGGCGCTGCTGACCCGCCGTGGCTCCGACGTGCTCGATCCGGCGCAGCTGCCGGCCGATCAGGTGTCGATCCGCGACGTGGAGTTCCTGCGTGCGGCCGCCCGTCGCGTGCACGTGTCCGACGCGATCATGCGCTACGCGGTCGATCTGGCCGCCACGTCGCGCGGCGCCGGCTCGAACCCCGTGCAGGGTCTGGGCTCGTTGGTCAGGCTAGGCGCCTCGCCGCGAGCCTCGATCGCGCTGATGCGCATCGGCCAGGCGAACGCGCTGCTCAAGGGCCGCGACTACGTGGTGCCGGAGGATGTGAAGTCGGTGGTGCATGAGGTGATGCGCCACCGCATCGTGCTCACGTTCGAGGCGCTGGCGGACGGCGTGACCGCCGACCAGGTCGTCGACCGCATCGTCAGGGCGGTTCCCGTTCCATGATCGACACGCGAACCGACGATCCGATCAGGGCCAAGATCGAGGCGTTGGGCACGCAGCTGAGTCTGCCCACCGTCCGCAAGGCGCTGGGTGTGATCGAGGGCGAGCATGCGTCGCGTCGCCCGGGAGGCTCGGACGAGCTGATGGACGTGCGCGCCTACGAGCCCGGCGATGAGGCGCGTCTGATCGAATGGAAGACGAGCGCGCGCCAGGGCCGCCCGATGGTGGTACGCCGCGAGCGTCAGGTCACGTCGCGCGTGTGGATGATGCTCGACGTGGGCCGTGAGATGACGGGGGCCTGCGAGTCGGGCGAACGCGCCTTCGAGGTCGCGGCGAACGCGCTGCGCATGTTCGCCGCCCTGTCGCTGCGTCGTTCCGACGACCTGTCGTTGGTACTCTCCGACGCGGCGAGCATCACGCGCGTGCCGTTCAACGGCGGGTTCGCCCAGTTCGAGCGCACGCTCGACGAGGCGTTGGATCGCGACTGGGATCAGCCGCGCAACATCGACGCCCTGCTCGCCTACGCGCGGCGCATCAAGGACCGGCGCGCGCTGATCGTGCTCGCCACCGACGAGCACGCGTTGGGCGACGGTCAGTTGAAGACGCTGCGTCTGGTGGCGCGCACGCATCCGATCGTGGTCATCGACGTGGCGACCGTGAACCCGTTCTCCGCGGCCCGGGCCGTGGGCGTGCTCGACGGCATGGGCATGCGGCGTCTGCCCGCGTTCCTCGCGGACGCGCGCGCCGCGGCCGAGGTGGACACGCACCGCGCCTACATGGCGGCCGCGCTGGAACGCGAGCTCGGACGCGCCGGCGGCCATATGATCCACGCGGCCTCCAGCGAGGCGATGTTCGATGCGTTCGTGCGTCTCGTCGCCCGTTCCCTGGCCGGCAACACCGCGAACCAGCTGCGTCCGCCCGCCGATCTGACCGTGATGGGAGGCGCCGCATGACCGCGTTTCTCTCCCCGTACGTCGCATCGGGAATCCTCCATGCGACGCTCGCATTGAAGTCGGATGATCTCACGCCTGCGGGCCAGATCGACATGACCGGCCCGTTCGTCGCGATGCTGGTGGCGTTCCTGCTGCTCGCCGCCGCGCTCATCACCGGCGTGGTGCTGTTGTCCCGACCGCGGCGGAACCGTGTCAGGACCCGCCCGCATGGCGCCCACAGCGGTGCCGGCGACAAGGCCGCGTGGCGCGCGCGCATCGACGACGTGGTGGCCCGTCATGCGGATGGCGCGCTGGGCCGCGAGGACGCGTTCGCTGAACTCGCGACGATCGCGCGCGATTTCGCCTCCGAGGCGACAGGACGCGATCTGGCCTCGTACACGTTGACCGACATCCGCGTCGAACCGCGCGACCCATCCACTCGGAGCGGTCTCGACCTGCTGCGCATGACGATCGCCGCCCTCTACCCGCCGGAGTTCGCCGACGCCGCCGTGAACGCGCATGCGCGTGAGGCGAGCGTCGAGGAGGCGGCCGGATGGGTATCGAATCTCGTGGAAAGGTGGGGACGCTGATGCAGTTGTCATGGCAATGGCCGTGGGCCGCCCTGGCCGCCTCGCTCGTCGCGGCGGCGCTGATCGCATTGATCGTCGCGCTCTCGTCGCGACGCCACCACATGGACACGGTGCGCGTGTTCACACTGGACGACGACCTCAACACGGAACGCGCCTCGAAGCTGTTCCGCCAGTGGCGGTGGCTGAACCGGTGCGCCGCCGTGCTCGTCGTGCTCGCGCTCGCCGTGGCGGTCGCGATGATCGCGCGGCCGGCGACGGTGGATGTGAGCGAGGAGCGTTCGTCGAGCCGCGACATCGTGCTGTGTCTCGACGTGTCCGGTTCGACGCTGCCCTACGACCGTCAGGTCATCGACACGTACCGTGACCTGGTGGATCATTTCGAGGGCGAACGCATCGGCATGAGCATCTTCAATTCGACGTCGCGCACCGTGTTCCCGCTGACCGACGACTACGATCTGGTCACCGAGCAGCTCGATGCCGCCTCGAAGGCGTTGAAGGGCGTCGAATCGCAGGATG
Source organism: Bifidobacterium sp. LH_417 (assembly GCF_056357035.1). Lineage (NCBI taxonomy): Bacteria > Bacillati > Actinomycetota > Actinomycetes > Bifidobacteriales > Bifidobacteriaceae > Bifidobacterium > Bifidobacterium sp. LH_417. The sequence continues at coordinate 228,885 of NZ_JBKEVI010000001.1, read as the reverse complement.
ACATCGACAAGATGAGCGACGCCGACTATCAGAGGATCGCCGACTGGCTGGAGGGCACGCAGAACCGCAAGGACACGACGTCGTTGATCGGCGACGGCGTGGTCTCCTGCGCGGCGATGCTCCCCGGCTTCGCCTACGGATCGTCCTCCGACGACGGTTCCGACGTCACGCGCACGCGCGCCGCGTCGATCGTGCTCGCCACCGACAACGTGGTGTCCGGCACGCCCACGTACACGCTCGAACAGGCGTTGGATCTGACGAAGAGCGCGAAGATCACGGTGGACGGACTGTTCTCGGGCCCCACACAGAGTGAAGGCGACGAGACGACCACGCGGATGAAGGATCTCATCGAATCGCATGGCGGCGTGTTCCTCACGCAGTCGAACGGCGGCAGCGTCGACGAACTGGTGCGTGACATCGACGAACGACGTTCGGCGGAAAGCCGCAGCTCGCATCAGGCGGCGATGGTCGACGATCCCGGTTGGTTCGCGGTCGCGCTGGCGGTCATCGTCGCCCTGTGGCTGCTCGTGGTCTGGAGGTTGAGGCGATGAATTCGGTATGGACGCTCTCCCCCGCGCTCGGCTGGCCGGTCGGCGGCGCGATCGCCGCGGCGATGCTCGTGTTCGCCGTCATCGGCGTCGTGCGTCATGTGCGCCACACGGCAGGCGACGAGACGGTCGCCTCCTGTGTGCGCCGCACGCTCATCTGCCTGCTCGTCGGGTTCGCCGTGCTCACCCCGTCGATGGTCTCGTCGACCACGTCGCGCGCCGTGAACGCCACCGACGTGGTGGTCGCGGTCGACGTGACCGGCTCGATGGCCGTCACCGATGCCGCATACGGCTCCGACACGCCCATCACGAGGCTGGAAGCCGCCCGCAAGGCGGTCGACGATTTGACGACGATGTACGCGGACTCGAGTTTTGCCGCGTTGCGGTTCGGCGCGTCCGGCACGCTCGACGTGCCGTTGACGCCCGACGCTCCGGCGATCCGCAGCTGGGCGAACACGCTGGTTCCCGAGGCGACGAGCGTGTCGGCGGGTTCGTCGCTGGACGCACCGCTCGACCAGCTGGTCACCACGCTGAAGCAGATCCGCGACCAGCATCCCGACGATGCAATCGTGCTGTATGTGATCACCGACGGCGAGCAGACCTCGTCGAAGGCACGACGCACGTTCTCCACGCTGCGCAGCTATCTCGATGACGCGTTCACGGTGGGTGTCGGCTCCACGCAGGGCGGCAACATCCCGAAGATCGCCGACAGCGTGTCCTCGGGCGACGCCGGATCCCAGGAGTGGGTCACCGACCCGGACACCGGGCAGCCAGGCGTGTCGAAGATGGACGAGGGGAACCTCAAGGACATCGCCGACGAGATGGGCGGCACTTATCTCAAGGTGGACGCGTCGGACACGATGACCGCCGGATTGTCGGCTAAGACAAGCGACAAATGGAAGATGACGAACACGCGTAAGGAGCGCACGAGAGTGACACCGGTCGTCTGGCCGATCGCCATCGCCGCCGCGCTGCTGCTCGCCTGGGAGGCGGGAGCGCAGTTCGCCCTGTCAAGGAGGCTCATATGAGTGCGAAGCCAGATTCCATGCCGGCGGCGCGCGCCCCAATGGGCGTGCGCGTGCTGCTCACCGTGCTGGCCGTCCTCTCCCTGTGTGTAGCGGGCGTGGCCGGCGTGAACCTCGTGGCGGTCATGCGCTACAACCAGGCGACCGCCACGCTGAACGCGAACCTGAAGACCGCCGGGAAATCCGACGCGGACCTCGACGCGCTCAACGCCGGACAACAGCAGGCCGACGCCCAGTTCGCGGATGCCGGAGTCCTCGACTTCCTGCTCGTCCCGTCGCTGAAGCAGTCAATCCGGCAGAACCAGCAGGTGTCGAAGCAGCTCACGAACCGCACGACGAAGGAGATCGCCCGGCAGAAGGGCGACTCCACGGCGGCCGACGGCTCGGCGAGCGGTTCCGGGGCGGGCACCGGCGCGTCGAAGAACGCGAAGAAGGGCGGCGGTCTGACCGCCAAGCAGAAGAAGCAGGTCGAGGAGCTGCTCAAAGCGAACCAGCAGTCCACGCCATCGGATTCGACCTCGAAGCAGAAGGACGAGGCTGCCAAGGACACCACCAAGAGCCAGACCACCAAACCGTGGTAGCGTTCCATTGCCAAGTCCGTTAACAAACGGTGGATAACGGGGGCTCCGACCACAGCCCCCGTTCCGGCTGGACGCCGCCGCGACGGTTCCCGTTCAATGGTGGCATGAACACGTCGACCATCATTCTTCCGGGCACGGTGCGCCTGTTCGCGCCGTTCACCGCCGGCTCCTCCTCGTTCGGCCTCCAGCCGAACACCATGTTCGACGACTCCTGCCGCTGCCATGAGGCCGTGAGCACGAGTCGCGAACGCATCGCATCCGTCGCCGCGGACACGCCGCGCGTGACCGACCGGGTGCGCACGGCCCTCGCCTCATGCGCCTCGATCGACTGGGAGGGCAACGCCGCCTCCCTGTTCCGTGACCGGCTGCAGTCATTGCGCGCGCCACTGGACATGCACGACGACGACGCGGCCGCCACGGCTCGCATGGTGGAGGCGTGACATGGGATGGCAGATCACGTCGCGGATCCACGGCGGCCACCAGTCCTCGCCCGCCACCATCGAGGAGTTCCAGACAGCGCAGACCGTTCTCGAAGACGCCTACACCGAGTTGAGCGTGCATGCGCTCGCATGGTCGACGGCGGCGACCGACATCGCCGCCGACCGCACCAGCGTCCCCTTGTGCACGACGCTCGCCTCCGGCGCGCGATCCATGGCCGGCACGGAGCATACGACGCTCCCCTACGACCAGCTCATCAGCGTATGCCAGCAGCGTGCCGCCGAATTCAGCGATACCTGCGCGAAGGTGCGTGGCATGGAGGATCTGCTCGTCCGCGCCAACGGGCTGTATTCGGAGGCGGAGCGCGCGGCGCGGCGCGTCGTCACCGAAACCACGCAAGCACTCACCGAACGGTTCCCGGTATGGGCGACCGCCGCCATGATCGGCGGCATATCCGGTGGTCTGCTATACGGTCTGGGCACCGAACGCGCCTTCACCCCCGGATACTCCTCATGGATCACCTCCCAGTTCCAGGAGGGATACGTGTCGGGCATCGCGTCGATGCTCGCCGGCGTCACCATCATCGACGGCGTCCTGGCGACCGACGAGACGAACCAGGCGGCCGGCAAAATCGGCACATGGTCGGGACCGATCAAGGACATCTACCAGGGCAATGCGCTCACCGTCACACGCGTCGACGCACGCGCCGACGTGGTACGCGGCTCCTCGTCGGTCGGGGACTCGTTGGAGAATCTGCGCCGGCTCGGCGAGGAACGGCTCGGCAAGATCGACCTCGACTCCGGACTCGCCTACGGAACGGTGGCGGTGCAACGCTATGAGAAGGCGGACGGGTCGAACGCCTGGCTCGTCACCGTGCCCGGCACGGACGGGCAATGGGATTCCCCGTTCGGCTGGGAGCAGAACGTCGAGCTGATGAGCGACGACCCCGAACGCCGGAGGCGCGCCGACAGCGCCCGCATGGTGGTCGAGGCGATGGAACAGGCCGGCATCCGCCCCGACGAGCCGGTCGCCATCGTCGGACACTCGCAGGGCGGCATCGTGGCCGCGGCGATCGCCTCCGACGAATCGGAACGGTTCAACATCGAACACATCGTGACCGCTGGCTCGCCGATCGCCAACCACCCGATCCCGGAAACCACGTGGGTGACGAGCATCGAGATCGAAGACGAGTTCGTGGCCGCGCTGGACGGTGCCGAGAACCCGGCGAACGAGCATTGGATGACGGTGCGTGGCACGCTCAACCCCGCGCCCGACATCGAGGGTCCCAGAATCGGCGAGGACGGCTCCTGCATCCCCGGCACCGATTCCGGCATCTGGGGCGACAGCCCCTACGCGGCCGCCCCCGTGACCGACCCCGCCGAGACGAAGGAGATGACCCACTGGCTCAAATACCATCAGGCCGCCTACCAGAACGCCTCCGACCTGGGTGGCACGGCAGTGACCACGCATGAACGGCATTTCGCGCAAATCATCGACGGCGAGCTCAAGGAGACTCAATACTACGAGGGCAGAATCGAATACCGTCCCCCGCAGGCGCAGGTCGACGTCGCTCCCGGGCCGGACACGACGACACCCGTCGAATGACCCCGGTACCGACACCTTTCCAGCGCACATTCAGGAAACTCCCCCGGTTTCCCCTCCGAGCGCACCGGCGGGTCTCAAGCCCACGGCAAGGGTGCTCCCAAGCCCGAGACGCATGCTGGAGGCCGTGGCGCGGGGCGCAGGGCCCGGCGCATGGAAGCAAAAAGGAACATCCATGTTCGTGCTGAAGAACGCATGGCGGTCGGTCGTGCGCAACAAAGGACGCAACGTCCTCATCGTCGTCATCGTGGCGATCATCGCCGCCGCGGCGACGATCGGACTGTCCATCAGGAACGCCGCGGAGACCGCGCGCGAAACCGGCCTCGCCTCGACGAGCGTCACCGCGACGATCGGCGTGGACCGCGAGGCGATGATGACCAAGGCGAAACAGGCCGCATCGTCCGATTCGTCGTCCGACTCGTCGGGACGCCCTGACTTCGGTTCGATGCGCGACGCGCTCGATCAGAATGCGCTGTCCCTCGCCGACTACAGGAAATACGCGAAGGCATCCAGCGTGAACGTCGACACGTACTACACGGAGACCACGTCCGTGAACGGCACCGACGCGTTCCAGCCGGTCGAATCGACCACGTCGAACGAGGCGAACTCGACCGGCTCGTCCTCGTCGACCGGCTCGACCGATTCCTCCTCGGACGGCGGCGCGCAAGGCGGCGACGGTCAGGGAGGCCCGGGCGGCATGGGAGGCCAAGGCGGCGGCATGGGCATGGATTCCGGCGACTTCTCTCTCGTCGGATTCTCCTCCGACGAGGCCGTCGCCGCCGCCGCGAACGGCACATTCACGATGTCCAGCGGCAAGGTGTTCGGCTACGGCTCCTCCTCCGACGGCGAGGTGATTATTTCCAAGGCGCTCGCCGATTTCAACGGGCTCAAGGTGGGCGACACGATCAGCGTGGCCGATCTGTCCGGCGACGACACGACCTACGAGCTGACCATCGTCGGCATCTACAAGAACGCGACCTCGTCGAACACCGGCGCGAACGGCCCGATGGGCGGCACCTCCTCCGACCCGGACAACGCGATTTACACGTCGGTGAGCACGCTGAAGAAGCTCGGACTGTCCACCGAGTCGAGCGACTCCACCGATTCCACGGATTCCTCCTCCGGCTCCTCCACACAGACCTCCGCCTCCCGCACCCAACTGAGCTTCACCTACGTCCTGGCGAACGAAAGCGACTATGAGACGTTCGCGAAGGACGTCGAGAAAGCCGGATTGGACGACACGTACACCGTCTCCTCCGCGGACGTCGAGAACTACGAGTCCAGTCTCGTGCCGCTCGACAATCTCGCCAAGTTCGCGCTGACGCTGCTCGTCATCGTGCTGGCCGTCGGCGCGGTGGTACTCGTCGTCATCAACCTGTTCAACGTGCGCGAGCGCAAATACGAGGTGGGCGTGCTCACCGCCATCGGCATCCGCAAGTCTAAGGTCGCCGCCCAGTTCGTTCTCGAACTGCTCATCGTCACGATGATCGGCATCGCGCTCGGCGTGGCCGGCGGTGCCGCGGCATCGGTGCCCGTCTCGAACCAGCTGCTCGCACAGCAGGTCTCCTCGCAGGAGTCCCAGGCCTCGAACCGTCAGGCGCAGTTCGGCCGTGACGTGGATATGCCGGGAGCATCCGGAGAGTCATCCTCCTCGGATTCCGCATCCTCCGACTCCGACACGTCCGACTCGAAGAACGCCGACTCCGGTTCGTCGGATGCGCAGGCCTCCCAGCCGACGCGGGACGACGGCAACGGCGGTCCCGGCGGATTCTCCCGTGCGGTCGACTACGTGAGCGAGATCGACGCGACCGTGAACCTCAAGGTCGTCGCCCAGCTCGTACTCATCGGACTCGCGCTGACGCTCGTCTCCGCACTGGCCGGCATCATCGCCATCATCCGCTACGAACCGCTCCAGATTCTCGCCGACCGCTCCTGACCTCCATCCGAAAGGACATCATCATGACCGACGCAACCATCGACAAGACCACCACCGAAATCACCGACGAAACCGGCGCGGCCACCGCAACCACCGCAGCCACCACAACCGTCACGACCGAAGCCTCCGGCGACGCACCACGCACCGCGCTCGCCATGGATCACGTCTCCTACTCGTACACGAAAGGAGGCAAGAAGGTCGTCAACGATCTGAGCCGTGACTTCCACGCCGGAACCGTGACCGCGATCGTCGGCCCGTCCGGCGCGGGCAAGACCACCGTGCTCTCGCTGCTGTCCGGACTCACCTCGCCGACCGAGGGGCGCATCCTCCACGACGGCGCCGACCTCGCGAAGACGGACCGCTACCGGTTCCGCAGCCACGACATCGGCGTGATCTTCCAGAGCTTCAACCTGCTGCCGGCCCTGACCGTCGAGGAGAACATCACGCTGTCGATGGAGGCGTCCGGCAAGACGTTCGACAAGCCGAAGCACGACCTCGTCGTCGAACTGCTCGCCAAGGTGAGGCTCCCCGCCGAATACGCGAACGAACGCATCCTGCACCTGTCCGGCGGCGAACAGCAACGCGTGGCCATCGCCCGTGCGCTCGGCTACGATCCGGACATCATTCTGGCGGACGAGCCGACCGGCAATCTGGACATGGCCACGCAGGACGACATCATGGCGATCTTCCGCTCGCTCGCCCACGAGGAAGGCAAGTGCGTGATCATCGTGACGCACTCCCCCGCCGTCGCCGACCAGTCCGACGAGGTGTTCGAGCTCAAGCCGCTGCGGCGGTAGCCCGGCAATCACCCTCCGGCGCTAGGCGCCACCTCCCGCCGGCGGGAGGAAAACGGCGTACCCGGCATACCGGCAATTGTGGCGGACCCGGCCACCTCCCGCCGGCGGGAGGAAACGGACCAGGTACGCCCGGCGTTTCCCGACGTCACCCGCCAGCGGGAGGAAACGGCTACGTCAGGCGGCGGGCAGGCAGCCGGGGCCGAACAGGATCTTGAGTTCGGCGAACAGCGACGTGTCGCGTTTCACACGGAACCTGTCGCCGAACGTAAGGACCTCGGCCTTGCCGCCGTCGTCCACGATGGCGAGTTTCACCTCGCAGTATCCGGGATGATTGGTGAGTACCTGCCCGAGCTGCATGACGTGTTCGCGGTTCAACGCCACCTCGGGCAGCGTGATGACGACCGGGCGTTCGTCCTCCGCCTCCAGCGACGGTACGTCGAGTTCGGTGGCCCTGAGCGAGACGGCCTCGTCGCGCAGCTCCACCTGCCCACGCACCTGCACGACCTCATCCTGTTTGAGGCTCGGCGCGGCCGCCTCGTACACTTTGCCGAAGAACAGGCATTGGATGGACGCCTCCAGATCCTCGATGGTGACGAGCGCCCACGGGTTGCCCTTCTTGGAGACGCGCTTGTCGACCTTGGTGACGATGCCGGCGAGCGTGACCTGCTGGCCCTCCCCCATCGTCTTCGCCCGGTCGATGAGATGCGCGATCGACATCTCGCGCAGGCCGGCGAGCACGGCCGTCATGCCGGAGAGCGGATGGTCGGACACGTATAGGCCGAGCATCTCCCTTTCGAAGTTGAGTCGGGTCTTCTTGTCCCAGTCCTCGATGTCGGGAACGGTGACGTTGGCGTCGCCCATCGCCTCGGCGCCGCCGTCCTCGTCGTCGGAGAACAGATCGAACTGGCCTTCCGCCTGCTTGCGCTTCAATCCCACGACCGAGTCGATGGCGGTCTCGTGGACCTGGAACAGGGCGCGGCGGTTCGGGTCGATCGAGTCGAACGCGCCCGCCTTGATCAGGGACTCCACGAGGCGCTTGTTCAACGCGGTCAACGGCACGCGGCGGATGAAGTCCATGAAGTTCACGTATTTGCCGTGGCTTCCGGAACGTTCGGCGATGATGTCGTCCACCGCCTTGTCGCCCACGTTGCGAATCGCGCCGAGACCGAAGCGCACGACGTCGCCGACGGCCGAGTACGCGAGCTGCGACTCGTTGACGTCCGGGGAGAGCACCTGGATGCCCATGCGGCGCGCCTCACCCAGATACAGGGCGGTCTTGTCCTTGTTGTCCTTCGTGCCCTGAAGCAGCGCGGCCATGAACTCGACCGGGTAGTGGGTCTTGAGATACGCGGTCCAATAGGAGATCAGGCCGTAGGCGGCGGAGTGGGCCTTGTTGAACGCGTAGCCGGAGAACGGGACCAGGATGTCCCACACGGCCTGCGCGGACTCCTCCGAATAGCCGTGCTCCTTCATGCCGGCGAAGAACGGCACCTTCTCCTTGGCCAGCACCTCCGGCTTCTTCTTGCCCATCGCGCGCCTGAGCACGTCGGCCTTGCCGAGCGAATAGCCGGCCAAAATACGCGCGGCGGACTGCACCTGCTCCTGGTAGATGATCAGGCCGTAGGTCTCGTCGAGCACCTGCTTCAACGGCTCGTCGAGCTCCGGGTGGATCGGCGTGATCTTCTGCAGGCCGTTCTTGCGCTTCGCATAGTTGATGTGCGACTCCATCGACATCGGGCCCGGTCGGTACAGGGCGATCAATGCGGAGATGTCGTTGAAGTTGTCGGGCTTCAACATCTTGAGCAGCGAGCGCATGCCGTCGGAATCGAGCTGGAACACGCCGAGCGTGTCGCCGCGCGACAGCAGCTCGTACGTGGCCTTGTCGTCGAGCGGGATCTTCGTGTAGTCGATCGCCTCCTTGCCGTTGGCGACGATGTTCTTCAGCGTGTCCTGGATGACCGTCAAGTTGGAAAGCCCCAGGAAGTCCATCTTGACCAGGCCGAGCGTTTCGCACGTATGGTATTCGAACGTGGTCGTGACGGTGCCGTCCGTGCGTTCCAGCAGCGGCGACGTGTCGGTGATCGGCGCGCTTCCCATGATCGTGGCGCAGGCGTGCACGCCGGTCTGGCGAATCAGGCCCTCGATGGTCTTCGCCTTGTCGACGATCTGGTGCGCGTCATGGTCGGACTCGTACAGCTCGCGGAACTCGCGGGCCTCGGCGAAGCGCTTCGACGTGGGGTCGAAGATCTCCTTGAGCGACGCGTCCTTGCCGTTCTTCGACGGCGGCAAGGCCTTGGTGACCTTCTCGCCCATCGAGAACTCGTAGCCCATGATGCGCGCCGAGTCCTTCAGCGCCTGCTTGGTCTTGATGACGCCGTAGATCACGCACTGGGCGACCTTGTCGTGGCCGTATTTCTCGCCGCAGTAGTTGATGACGTCGAGGCGCCCGTCCGGGTCGAAGTCGACGTCGATATCCGGCAGGGAGACGCGTTCCGGGTTGAGGAACCTCTCGAAGATGAGGCCGTGCTCCAGCGGGTCGAGCTCGGTGATGCCCATCGCGTAGGCGACCATCGAGCCTGCGGCCGAGCCTCGGCCGGGGCCGACCATGATGTCGTGGTCCTTCGCCCATTGGATGTAGTCGGCGACGACGAGGAAGTAGCCGCAGAACTGCATCTGGCAGATGATGCCGCACTCGTAGTCCGCCTGCTTCGACACGTGTTCGGGCACGTTGCCGTCGTAGCGGCGCTCCAGTCCCTCCTCGACCTTCTTGAGGAACAGCGAGGCCTCGTCCCAGCCTTCCGGGCAGGGGAACTGGGGCATGAACGCGCCGTCCTCGTGGTCGTCGAAGATCACGTTGCAGCGTTCGGCGATCTCCAGCGTGTTGTCGCACGCCTCGGGGAACTCGCGGAACAGCTCGCGCATCTCGGCGGCCGGCTTGATGTAGTAGCCGGTGCCGTCGAACTTGAAGCGGTCCGGGTCGTCGAGGTGGGAGCCGGAGTTGATGCACAGCATCGCGTCCTGCGCCTCCGCGTCCTCGGCGTGCACGTAGTGGGAGTCGTTCGTGGCGAGCAGCGGCGCGTCCAGCTTCTTCGCGATGGTCAGCAGGCCGGAGGTGACCTCCTTCTCGATCTTGAGTCCATGGTCCATGAGCTCGATGAAGAAGTTGTCGCGGCCGAAGATGTCCTGGAATTCGCCGGCGGCGCGCAGCGCCTCGTCGAACTGGCCGAGGCGGAGCCTGGTCTGGATGATGCCGGACGGGCATCCGGACGAGGCGATCACGCCTTTCGAATAGGTGGCGAGCACCTCCTTGTCCATACGCGGGTAGCGCTGGACGCGGCCTTCGAGATTCGCCACGGAGGAGGCCTTGATGAGGTTGACGAGGCCTTCGTCGTTCTCCGCCCACATCGTCATGTGGGTGATGAGACCGCCGCCGGAGACGTCGTCGCGGCGCTGGTCCTCGGTGCCCCAATGCACGCGGGACTTGTCCTGACGCGCGGTCTCCGGCGTCACGTACGCCTCGATGCCGATGATCGGCTTGACGCCGTTGGCCACGCAGTTCGTGTACATCTCGTACGCGCCGTGCATGTTGCCGTGGTCGGTGATCGCCACGGCCGGCATGCCCAGCTCGGCCGTGTATTTGGCGAGATCCGGAATCTTGGACGCCCCGTCGAGCAGCGAATAGTGCGTGTGGTTGTGCAGATGAACGAAGTCTCCCGAATTGGCCATGCGCTCCACCCTACCGCACGCCCTGCTCAGTCCCGCCATGTCCGGTTCCGTCCATCCACGCGCACCACGCGCACCACATGCACCGTGGTCCCCCGCCTCTCCCGCGACGAACGGCGGACAGCGAACGCGCGTAGGATGGACAGTCGATGACGCTTGTTCGATGAAGGGAGCCGACAATGTCCCGCATGGCCGATGACGACCCGTCGCGGGCGTCCCGGATGTCTCAGGCGTCCCGGACGCCCCGGACGCCGACCGCGCAGATCGTGGTGGAGATCCTCGAACTGCTCGCCGCGCACACGGACCGCGAGCACGGACTCACCGCCGCGCAGATCGCGGCCAGACTCGGCGTGAACGAGAAGACCGTGCGCACACACCTGCGCGCGTTCGGCGACATGACCCCGCTCGGACGCAAAGTCGGTCATCTCGGCCGGGCCGACCTCGCGCATGCGGAAAGCGCCGACCCGCGCCCCGGCTGGTATATCGAACCGGTCTTCGACACCGCGCAGATGCGTCTGCTCACCGACGGCGTCATGCTCTCCCGGCCGGACGGCGAATATCTGCGCGACCTCATCGCCAAGATCTACTCGTTCGCCGGACGTTCCGGGCAGCTGCGCGGCCTGACGCGTCTCGACACGCCGAAGAACTACAACACCGAGTTCCTCAACAACATCGAACTGCTCAACGACGCGATCGCGCACGAACGCGCCATCACGTTCCACTACTGCACGTACGACATCGACGGCAGACTCGTCCCTCGCCGCGACGGCGACGGGACGATCCGCGAATACCACGTCGACCCGTACCATCTCATGTACAAGAACAACCTGTACTATCTGCTGTGCCACATGCACGTCTACGACGGACTGTCATATCTGCACGTGGACCGCATCCGCGACCTGAGGCTCGACGAGGCCGACCATTCGATCGTCAAACGGCTCGACGATTTCAGCGACGAGCCCGACCGCCCGTTCGATATCACGCATCACATGGCGCAACGTCCCTACCCGGTCAACGGTCCGGCGGTGCCGATCAGCATGCGCATCACCGGACCGTTGGAACCGCTCTACGACTGGTTCGACGACGCGGATGTGACGCGCGCCGGAACCGTGACGCGCAACGGCACGGCCCGTCCCGTGTACGAGGTGCATGTCGTCGCCAACGAGCGGGCGACGCTGTGGTGGGCGTTGCAGTACGCGGACGGCGGCGACATCGAAATCATCGCCCCGTCGTCCCTGCGCGAGCGTCTGCGCGAGGTGGGCGCGCGGCTCGCCGCCACCTATGCCACGACCGACGCCGCGGACGAATCGTCGCCCTGTGCGTGACGGACGCGCATCACGTCGAGCGCGTGCGCGAGATCGGCGGGATACTGCGAGGTGACGGTCGTCCACACGTGCGTGCGCGGATGGCGGAATTCCAATTGCATCGCGTGCAGCCACTGACGTTCGAGCCCGAGCTCCTCGGCCAGCACCGGATTCGCGCCATACATGTGGTCGCCGGCGAGCGGATGCCCGATGGAGGAGAAATGCACACGGATCTGGTGCGTGCGTCCGGTCTCCAGGTTCACGGAGACGAGCGTCGCCTCGGAGCCGAACCGCTCCATCACGTCCCAATGCGTGACCGCCGGCTTGCCGGCAGGCGTCACGCAGAACCGGAAGTCGGAGACCTTCGCGCGCCCGATCGGCGCCTCGATGGTGGCCTTGTCCTGTTTGAGCGACCCCTGCACGAGCGCATGATAGGTCTTGACGACCTCGTGTTCGGCGAACTGCCGGCGCATCTCCACATATGCGAGATCGGACTTGCATACGAGCATGAGGCCGCTGGTGCCCACGTCGAGGCGCGAGACGATGCCTTCGCGCCCGGCGGCGCCGTAGGAGGTGATGTGCACGCCGCGATCGCGCAGCGAACCGAGCACGGTCGGACCGGTCCAGCCGACGGAGGCGTGCGCGGCCACGCCGACTGGCTTGTCGACCACGACCACGTCGTCGTCCTCGTAGACGACGGCCATGTCCGTGGCGATCGGCTCCGGCACGTCGCGTTCTTCGACGAGATCGAATTCGACGGTCTCCCCCGCCTGCAGGATGCCGGATTTCGCGATGGAACGGTCGAGCACCTTCGCCTGTCCGGTGTCGATGAGCTCGGCGGCCTTCGAACGCGAGACACCGAGCATCTTCGAGACGGCCACGTCGAACCGTTTGCCGACGAGCGCGTCCGGCGCCGGCGCGAGGCGGCTCATGCGACGCCGCCTTCCGCATCGGAGTCGGACGCATGAGGCGCGTCGAACGGCACGTTGAGGAGGATCATGATCACGATGGCGATGCCGGCCACCATGAGGAAGATGTCCGCGACGTTGCCGACCGACCACCCGTAATTCAGGAAGTCGACGACCTTGCCGTCGAGGAAGCCTTCCGCGTAGACGACGCGGTCGATGAGGTTGCCGAACGCACCGGCGAACGCGAACGCGAACGCCACGGACCATGCCATCGACCTGGTGCGCCATGCGAGCACGACGAGCGCCACGCATGCGGCGACGGCGAGCAATGAGATCATCCACGTGGCGCCGGAGCCGAAACCGAGCGACGCGCCGGGGTTGCGGACCAGCGTGAACGACAGCAGACCGGGGATGACGCGCACGGTGCGGCCATCAGCCAATGCGGACAACGCCCATAGTTTCGTGAGCTGGTCGGCGACCAACGCGATGACGGTGACACAAGCAAAGACGGCCACGCGGATGCGCGGCCGTCCATGATGAACCATGTTCATACCGAGATGAGGACCTGCGATCAGTCGCCGGACTGCTCGGTCTGGTTGTAGGTGTTGTTGTCCGACACCTGGTTGACCAGCTGGCCGAGGAACTCGGTGAGGCGGGCGCGATACTCGGTCTCGAACTGCTTGAGGCCCTGAATGTTGCCCTCGATGGCCTTCGCCTCGTTGGTCAGGTTCTCGCGCACCTGGTTCGCGTAGTCATCGGCGGCGGTACGGGTCTTCTTGCCGTAGCCTTCGGCCTCGTTGCGGGTCTTCTCGCCGTAGGCGTCGGCTTCCTTGCGGGTCTTCTCGCCGTAGGCGTCGGCTTCCTTGCGGGTCTGCTTGCCGTACTCGTCGGCGGCGTTGCGGACCTTCTGGTCGTATTCGGCGGCACGGCGCTGGACCTCGGCCTCGTACTGGTCGGCCTCGTTGTGCTTGGCGCCGAGGTAGGTGTCGGCGTCCTGACGGGTCTTGACCGAGTAGGCGTCGGCGTCGGAACGGGTGCGCTTCGAGTAGGCGTCGGCATCGGAGTGGACGCGCTTGTTGTACTCGTCGGCCTCCGTGCGGGTGCGGTTGGAGTAGTCGTTGGCCTTACCGATGAGCTCGTTGTAGTCGTTCTGAGCCTTCTCGGTGACTTCCTTGGCCTTCGCCTTGCCCTTGTCCACGTACTGGTCATGCAGCTGCATGGCCAGGGTGAGCATGGCGGTGGCGCGCTCGGGCTCGCTGCCCGCACCGGCGGCGGCACCGGCGATCTTACGCAGGGAGCCGGTCTCGGTGTCGGGCTCGACCTTGGCGACCTGCTCGCGCAGCTGGTTCTCGCGCTTCTTGGACTCCTCGAGCTGACGGGTGAGCTCCTGCACCTGCTGGGCCTGCTGCTGGAGACCGGCGGCCTGCTGCTGGAAGGCGGCGATCTTGCGGGCCATGTCCTCGGCCTGGGCGCGGAAGTTGTCACGCTCCTTCTGGACCGCGGCGATCTGCTGGGCGACGGCATCCTGGTTGCCGGAAGCCTGCGCGGCCTGCGCGGTGAGCTGGTCGATCTGCGCGTTGAGCTGGTCGTTCTGGGCCTTGAGCTGCTCGTTCTGGGAGGCCAGCGTCTTGTTGGAGGTCTCCGCCTCGGCCAGCTTCGCGGCGACGGCCTGCGCCTGATCACCACCGGCGGCGGCCTGCTCGGCCGCGGCCTTGAGCTGGTTGTTCTCTCCCTGCAGCTGCTGCACCGTTGCATCGAGCTCGGAGATCTTCTTGTTGAGGGCGGTCACGTCCGGACCCAGCGCCTGAGTCGACTGGCCGGCGACGGCCTGCTTGCCGAGCGCCTCGACGGTCTCGGTGACCTGGTCGAGAAAATCGTCGACCTCGTCGACGTCGTATCCTTCCTTGAAACGCACCGTCTGGAACGTGCGCTCCCTGATGTCCTTAGGCGTCAACAGAGCCATAAATCTACACCTCGCTTTGGGGCTGTGCCTCGCTTACGTTGGTATCAACATATGACATTAGCACGTACCCCCAGCATTCACGCAGTTTTCCCGCGTTTATGGGATGTCCGACACGCGCTTTCGCGCTTCGGACATCCCGAATGCGAGGAACTCAGATGACCGCGCGCAGCACGACGAGGAGGAAGTACAGGACGATGAAGCTCATGTCGAGCGCGACGGCACCGAGACGCAGCGGCGGGATGTAGCGGCGCAGCCATCTCAGCGGCGGCTCGGTCACGGTGTACACGATGTTGATGAGCCTGGCGACAACGCCGCGCGGATACCAGCGCGGGGAGAGCACGGCAATCCAGTCGAGGATCATGCGGATGAACAGGATGGTGATGTACGCGTCGATCATGCCATCGACGATGCGCATCAGGATGAGGAACAGCATGCTTCCACCGTATCAACCCCGCTGGGAGCAACCTGTGTGTTCGCTGTGGACATAGCGAGACGCCCCGCGACCGACATGGCCGTGGGGCGTGGATTCGACGAAAGACTCGACGTCCGGAATCAGTCGGCGAACAGGTCGCGGGCACTGTTCGCGTTGGACGGCTCCTCGACCTTGATGTTCACCTGCGCGGGGCTGAGCAGGAACACGCGCGGTGTGACGCGTTCCATCGAACCGTGCACGCCGAACACGACGCCCGCGGAGAAGTCCACGATGCGGTAGGCGATGGCCTCCGGCACGCCGGTGAGGTTGAGCACGACGGGAATGCCGTCCCGAATGGCACGACCGACCATCTGCGCATCCTCGTAGGACTTCGGGTGGATGGTGGTGATGCGGCTGAGCCTGCCTTGGAACGGGCTCGCCGTACGCGAGCCGGACGCGGAAGACTGGCTCGGCGACGCCGTCGCAGAGACGACGGGCTTCGACGGCATCGGGGTCACCGTATGGTCGGAGTCGAACGAGCCCGAAGGCTCCGGCGTCTCCGGTTCCTCGTCGATGTCGAAGTCGTCATCGTTCTCGGACACGTCGGACATGCCCAGATAGGACATCGCGTTCTTCATGAACCCTGCCATGACTTAACCCTTTCTCGTCGTCGTTGCGTCGCCGTGCCGTCAGCGCAGGAAATCGGGGATGTCGAGATCCCCGGCCGGATCGTTCGCGTCGGGCGCGTACGGGTACTCCTGATAGGGGTTCTGCTGGTACGGCTGCTGGGCCGGCATGTTGCCGGTGGTCGGGGCGAAGGTGAACGGCGTCTGTGCGGGCTGCTGGGGCTGCGGGGCCACGGGCTGCTGGACGGGGACCGGCTGGGACTGCGGCTGCACGGCCGGCTGCACAGGGGCCGGAGCGGGCTGCGCGGGAGCAGCCGGAGCGGGAGCGGTCTGCTGAGGCTGAGGCTGAGTGGCGGCCGGCTGGGGCTGCTGGGCGGGCACGGCGGGCTGCGCGGGAGCGGCGTTGTGGGACGCGTGCGCCTGCTGGGCGGCGACGGCGAGCGGCTGCGCCGCGTTGGCCTTGGCGGCCTCCTTGGCGGTGTCGAAGCCGGCGGCGATGACGGTGACGCGCACCTCGTCGCCGTAGGCGTCGTCGAGCGCGAGACCCCAGATGATCTGCGCTTCGGGGTGGATGGCCTTGCGCACGAGCTCGACGGCCGCGGACGCCTCCTGCAGGCCGATGTCGGTCGGACCGGCGACGTTGATGAGCGCGCCGTGGGCGCCTTCGATGCTCTCCTCGAGCAGCGGCGAGCTGATGGCCAGCTCGGCGGCCTGGGTGGCGCGGTCCTCGCCGCGCGCGGAGCCGATGCCGAACAGCGCGGTGCCGGCTCCGCGCAGAATCGCGGTGACGTCGGCGAAATCGACGTGGATGTAGGAATTGGAGGTGATCAGATCGGTGATGCCCTGCACGCCGGACAGCAGCGCCGAATCGGCGGTCCTGAACGCGTCCATGATGGTGATGGAGCGATCCGACAGCTCAAGCAGTCGGTCGTTCGGAATCACGATGAGGGCGTCGACCTCCTGACGCAGGTTGTCGATGCCGAGTTCGGCGGACGCGGAGCGCTGCGGTCCCTCGAACGAGAACGGACGGGTGACGACCGCGATGGTGAGCGCGCCCTGCTGGTGGGCGGCGCGGGCGACGATGGGGCTGGCACCGGTACCGGTGCCGCCGCCCTCGCCGCAGGTGACGAACACCATGTCGGCGCCCTTGAGGGCCTCCTCGATGTCGGACTGGTGGTCCTGCGCGGCCTTCGCGCCCTTCTCGGGGTCGGCTCCGGCACCGAGCCCACGGCTGGACTGGTCGGACAGGGCGATCTTCACATCGGCTTCGGAACGCAGCAGATCCTTGGCATCAGTATTGACGGCGATGAACTCAACGTTCTGCATACCTTCGGCGATCATGCGGTTGACGGCGTTTCCGCCGCCGCCGCCTACACCGACGACCTTGATGTTGGTCTTGTCGTTGAACTCAGTCTGGGCGTTCTCGCTCACGTTTGGCTCCTGTCACTTCACGGTTACACCCTAGACTAGCGCAGGGCTACCCCGTATTGTGTGATATTTTCGCGCGTGTAGCGCGTATTTTACGGCGATGACGACGTTTTCAGTAACTGGCGTCCATGGGGTCGTCTCCGAAGAGCGTCTCACGCTCCTCATGGCTGGTGGTACGCGACTCGAGCCAGCCATACGGCAGATGCACCTTCTTGGCGAAGCGCACGCGTCCGCGCGGCTTGTCCACCACGCGCTCGGGGAATGTGACGGCCGGGTCGAGGCGCGCGATCTCGCGATCCACGTCGGCAAGCGACTCGCATTCCATGAACGCCTTGCGGGTGTTTCCCCCCACGGGGAATCCCTTGAGGTACCAGGCGATGTGCTTGCGCAGATCGTGCACGGCCATGCGCTCGTCGCCGTCGTAGAACTCGACAAGCAGCTCGGCGTGACGGCGGATCACGCGGCACACCCCTCCGAGCGTCGGGTTGAACCGCTCGTCCGACCCTGCGAAGGCGTGCCGGATGTCGGCGAACAGCCACGGGCGTCCCTGGCATCCGCGACCGATGGCGACGCCGTCGCATCCGGTCTCGCGGATCATCGCGAGCGCGTCATCCGCGCCCCAGATGTCGCCGTTGCCGAACACGGGAACGTCGAGTCGTTCCTTGAGCTCGCCGATGCGGCTCCAGTCGGAATGCCCGCCGTAGTATTCGGCGGTGGTGCGCGCGTGCAGCGTAACGGCCGCGCACCCCTCCTCCTGCGCGATATGGCCGGCTTCGAGGAAGGTCTCGTGATCGTGGTCGATGCCGACGCGGATCTTCGCGGTGACCGGGATGCCGGCCTCGCCGCACACCTTGACGACGCGGCGGATGAGGTCCGTGTAGATGTCGGTCTTCCATGGCAGGGCGGAGCCGCCGCCGCGGCGCGTCACCTTGGGCACGGGGCATCCGAAGTTGAGGTCCACATGGTCGGCCATATGCTCGTCGACGACGATTCTGGCCGCCTGCTCGACGATCGCCGGGTTCACGCCGTACAGCTGCAGCGAGCGCACGCGTTCCGTGGGCGCGAACCGGCATAGGCGCAGCGCCTTCGGGTTGCGGGCGACGAGCGCGCGTGCAGTGATCATCTCGGCGACGTACAGGCCGTCCGGCCCGTATTCCTCGCAGATCACGCGGAACGGCCAGTTGGTCACGCCGGCCATCGGCGACAGCACGACGGGCGTGGGCACGTCGATGTTCCCGATCCTCACCGGCGCGATGGCGGGAGCGGGCTCGCCGGCCGCGCGACGCGGCGCGTCCGTGCGCGGGTCGAGATCGTCCGTCTCATGCGGTGCGTTGATGATGGTTTCCATATGTCCTCTCGCTCCCGCTGGCGGGAGCTGTCGAGCCGTTCACCGGCATCCGGAACGACTATTCTCATTCCCGCTCCCGCTGGCGGGAGCTGTCGAGCCGTAGGCGAGACTGAGGGTGGTCATCGGAGCCGACGAACCGCCCTCATCCAGCTCACGCCGGTCTCTCCGCCAGCGGGAACGAGTCACCTGAATCGCCGGTCAGTACAGACCGCCGGCCTCGTTGATCTTCACGGAGTCGGGCCACGCCTCGCCGCCCATGGCGACGGGCTTCATCGGCACGCGGGTGCGCTTCTCGCCGATGCGGGCGGCCACGTAGTCGGCGACCTTGTCGAGCGCGACGCGTTCCTGGTTCATCGTGTCACGGTCGCGGATCGTCACGGCCTGGTCGTCAAGGGTGTCGAAGTCGACGGTGATGCACAGCGGGGTACCGATCTCGTCCTCGCGACGGTAGCGGCGGCCGATGGCGCCGGACTCGTCGTAGTCGATCATCCACTCGTTCTGACGCAGGTCGGCGGCCAGATCCTGGGCGACGGACTGCAGCTGCGGCTTCTTGCTCAGCGGCAGCACGGCGGCCTTGACCGGGGCGAGACGCGGGTCGAGGCGCAGGACGGTGCGCTTGTCGACGCCGCCCTTGGTGTTCGGGGCCTCGTCCACGTCGTAGGCGTCGACCAGGAAGCACATGAGGGAGCGGGTCAGGCCGGCGGCCGGCTCGATGACGTACGGGACGTACTTCTCGCCGGTGGCCTGGTTGAAGTAGCTCAGGTCCTCGCCGGAGTGCTTGGCGTGCGCGGAGAGGTCGAAGTCGGTGCGGTTGGCCACGCCCTCGAGCTCGCCCCAGTCGGAGCCCTGGAAGCCGAACTTGTACTCGATGTCGACGGTGCGCTTCGAGTAGTGGGCGAGCTTGTCCTTCGGGTGCTCGTAGTGGCGCAGGTTCTCCGGCTTGACGCCGAGGTCCAGGTACCACTGGGTGCGGGCGTCGATCCAGTACTGGTGCCAGTCCTCGTCGGTGCCGGGCTCGACGAAGAACTCCATCTCCATCTGTTCGAACTCGCGGGTGCGGAAGATGAAGTTGCCGGGCGTGATCTCGTTGCGGAAGGACTTGCCCATGTTGGCGATGCCGAACGGCGGCTTGGAGCGCGAGGAGGTCATCACGTTCTTGAAGTCGACGAAGATGCCCTGCGCGGTCTCCGGGCGCAGGTAGTGCAGGCTGTTCTCGTCCTCGACCGGGCCGAGGTGCGTGCGCAGCATCATGTTGAAGTCGCGAGGCTCGGTCCACTTGCCGCGGGTGCCGCAATCGGGGCAGACGATGTCGGCCATGCCGTTCTCCGGCAGCTTGTCGCCGTGCTTCTCGGCGTAGGACTCCTGCAGCTTGTCGGCGCGGTTGCGCTTGTGGCAGTTGAGGCACTCGACCAGCGGGTCGTTGAACACGGCGACGTGGCCGGAGGCGACCCACACCGGGGTCGGCAGGATGATGGAGGTGTCGACGCCGACGACGTCGGGACGGGTGACGACCATCGAACGCCACCACTCGCGCTTGATATTGTCCTTCAGCGCGACGCCGAGCGGGCCGTAGTCCCAAGCGGAACGGGTACCGCCGTAGATCTCGCCGGCGGGGAACACGAATCCGCGACGCTTCGCGAGGGACACGACTTCATCAAGTTTGGACTGAGCCACAATGCACCTTCTGGTTTGAACGGTTTGGGGTCTTACAACCTGTTCAGACTACCGGTATACGCCGACCGGCGGGGAGAAGCCGTCGTGGTTACCACGATGACCCGCGACACGCAAGAGGTTCGGCGTGCCCACGCGCGGATTCGTCACAGGTTGTCCATATTGGCGCATAGCGTCGAAACCGATAACGCAATGCAGGGGAACCCGTAGCCACTCGGCGGGTTGAGATGGGCACACGCCCGACCCTTTGAACCTGTTGGTTAAGACCAGCGTAGGGAGCAGTGAGATATGAGCGAACCATCGCAACCCATCGACGACGATACGCGCGACCGCATCCGGTTGGCCGCGCAGGCGGTGAGGGAACGCACGCCGATGGCGCAGTCGTTCACCAACTTCGTGACCATCAACCTCGTCGCCAACGCGCAGCTCGCCGCCGGCGGCGCCGCGGCGATGAGCTTCCTGCCGGACGATGTGATCGACACCGCGTCCATGTCCGGCGCCGACTACATCAACGTGGGCACGCTGCTGCCCTTCTACAAGGACGCCTTGCCGAAGATCGCCCGGGCCTTCCACAAGGCCGGCCACCAGTGGGTGCTCGACCCGGTTGCGGCCGGCATCGGCGCCACCCGCACCGAGATCCTGCGCGCCTTCCGCGCCGCCCCGCCGACCATCGTGCGCGGCAACGCCTCCGAGATCATCGCCCTGGCCTCGATGTGGGGCCTCTTCTCCCCCGACGACGCGACGCGCCCGGCGGGCGTCGAATCCGTCGACGAAGTCGAAGCCGCCATCGACCCGGCGAAGATCCTCGCCCGATTCCTCGCCGGGTCCGCGCCCGGCGGTGAGGCGGCCGTTGCCGTCTCCGGGGCAAGCGACCTCGTCACCGACGGACGACGCGTCTACCGTCTTCCCGGCGGCAGCCCGATGATGGCGAAGATCACCGGTGCCGGCTGCTCGCTCGGCGGCGTGACGGCCGTCTATCTCGCCGTCGCGGACCCGCTGACCGCCGCGCTCGCCGCGACCGCGCTGTACGACCGCGCCGGCGAAGCCGCCGACAAGGTCTCGAACGGCCCCGGATCATTCCAGGTCGCCTTCCTCGACGCCCTGTGGAACACGACTCCCGACCAGATCGCCGCCAGCGAAATCCTCGTCAACTAACTCCATCACCCCTTCCCGCCCGCCGGCGGGGCTCCCGGCTCATCCGGGTGGGGTGGTTCCCCATCGCCGCCATACGGCACTCGACACTTATCCACCAACCAATCAAAGGAACAAGAAATGAGCAACGAATACCCGTACGCGTCCATGCGCGACGCGTTCGACCTGTCCGCGTACTTCGTGGTCGGGCCGGACGACTGCAAGGGCCGACCGCTGACCGACGTGGTCGACCAGGCCCTGCACGGCGGCGCGACGTTCATCCAGCTGCGCGCCAAGGGCGCCGACGCCTCCGAACTGACCGAGATGGCCCGCGACGTGGCGCAGATCATCGAGGACGCCGGCAAGTCCGATTCGGTCGCGTTCGTCATCGACGACCGCGCGGACGTCGTCTGGCAGGCCCGCCGCAAGGGCATCAAGGTGGACGGCGTGCACATCGGCCAGACCGACATGGAACCGCGCGAAGCCCGCGCCCTGCTCGGCGACGAGGCGATCGTGGGCCTGTCCGCCGAAACCGAATCGCTGGTCCGTCTCATCAACGAGCTGCCCGACGGCTGCATCGACTACATCGGTGCCGGCCCGCTGCATGTCTCCTCCACCAAGCCCGAAGCCTCGGTAGGCGGCAACGACGGCTCCGGCAAGACTCTGGACGCGCGCCAGATCGACACGATCTGCGCCGCCAGCGAGTTCCCGGTCGTGGTCGGCGGCGGCGTGACCGCGGCCGACATGGCGATGCTCGCCGGCACGAAGGCCGCCGGCTGGTTCGCGGTCTCCGCCATCGCGGGCGCCGAGAACCCCGAAGCGGCCACCCGCGCGATGGTCGAAGGCTGGAAGGCTGTGCGCGGCGACAAGCGCCACGGCTACGCCCCGCGCATCGTGACCCATACGCCGGCCGCCGACACGCAGGCCGCCCAGGAGGGCGCCGCCAAGCCGGGTGCCGAGGCCTCCGAGAAGAAGTTCACGAACGCCAAGGAGGCGAAGGAGGCGCAGAAGCTCGCCAAGCAGCAGCGCGTCGACATCGCCGCCCGCGGCTCCAAGCAGCGCGACAAGGCCCACATCCGCAAGACCAAGCCCGTCCACTTCGACTACCAGTACGGCTCCTACGACCTCGAAGTGCCGTACACGGAGATCAAGCTCTCCGACACGCCCGGCGTCGGCCCGAACCCGCCGTTCATCGACTACAACACCGAAGGCCCGAAGTGCGATCCGAAGGAGGGCTTGAAGCCCCTGCGCCTCGACTGGATCCGCGACCGCGGCGACATCGAGGACTACGAGGGCCGCGCCCGCAACCTCCAGGACGACGGCAAGCGCGCCATCAAGCGCGGCCGCGCCACGAAGGAATGGCGTGGACGCACGCACAAGCCGATGCGCGCCAAGGACCACCCGGTCACCCAGATGTGGTACGCCCGCCACGGCATCATCACCCCGGAGATGCAGTACGTCGCGACCCGCGAGAACTGCGACGTGGAGCTCGTGCGCTCCGAGCTGGCCGCCGGCCGCGCCGTCATGCCGTGCAACATCAACCACCCGGAGGCCGAGCCGATGATCATCGGCTCCCGCTTCCTCACCAAGCTCAACGCGAACATGGGCAACTCGGCCGTCACCTCGTCCATCGACGAGGAGGTCGAGAAGCTCACGTGGGCCACCAAGTGGGGCGCCGACACCGTGATGGACCTGTCCACCGGCAACGACATCCACACCACCCGCGAGTGGATCCTCAGGAACTCCCCCGTCCCGATCGGCACCGTGCCGATGTACCAGGCGCTGGAGAAGGTCGAGGACGACGCCTCGAAGCTCTCCTGGGAGCTGTTCCGCGACACCGTGATCGAACAGTGCGAGCAGGGCGTCGACTACATGACCATCCACGCGGGCGTGCTACTGCGCTACGTGCCGCTGACCGCGAACCGCATGACCGGCATCGTCTCCCGCGGCGGCTCGATCATGGCCGACTGGTGCCTGCGCCACCATCAGGAGAGCTTCCTGTACACGCACTTCGACGAGCTGTGCGACATCTTCGCCAAGTACGACGTGGCATTCTCGCTCGGTGACGGCCTGCGCCCCGGCTCCCTCGCGGACGCCAACGACGCGGCGCAGCTCTCCGAGCTGATGACGCTGGGCGAGCTCACCGAGCGCGCCTGGGCGAAGGACGTGCAGGTCATGATCGAGGGCCCGGGCCACGTGCCGTTCGACACGGTGCGCATGAACATCGAGATCGAGAAGGCCGTGTGCAAGGGCGCCCCGTTCTACACGCTCGGCCCCCTCACCACCGACACCGCCCCCGGCTACGACCACATCACGTCCGCGATCGGCGGCGTGGAAATCGCACGCTACGGCACCGCCATGCTGTGCTACGTGACGCCGAAGGAGCACCTCGGCCTGCCGAACAAGGACGACGTCAAGCAGGGCGTGATCGCGTACAAGATCGCCTGCCACGCGGCGGACATCGCCAAGCACCACCCGCACGCGCAGGACCGTGACGACGCGATTTCGAAGGCCCGCTTCGAGTTCCGCTGGCTCGACCAGTTCAACCTCTCCTTCGACCCGGACACCGCGATCGCGTTCCACGACGACACGCTGCCCGCCGAGCCGGCGAAGATGGCGCACTTCTGCTCGATGTGCGGCCCGAAGTTCTGCTCGATGGCCATCTCGCAGAACATCCGCAAGGCGTTCGGCGGCGCCGCCGCGCAGGAGCAGATCGTCAAGGACTCGCTCGCCGGCCGCATCCCGGCCACAGCGGATGCCGCTTCGGCCGCGGCCGACGGCGTCGTCTCCGCCAATGTGCTGAGCCCGGAGGAGATCCGCGCCGGCCTCGACGAGATGAGCGCGAAGTACGCCGCACAGGGCGGCAAGCTCTACTCCACCGCCACCGAATGATTCGGTTCCCGGTCGATATGGTGTGTCCCCTCTCTTCGGAGAGGGGACACACCATATCCGGAGATTCACTGGTCGGCGCGGTAGAGCCGTGCATACAAACCACCGGCTCGCATGAGTTCGTCATGCGAGCCCGATTCGACGATGACACCGCGATCCATTACGATGATACGGTCGAAATCACGGATCGAGGCAAGACGATGCGCCACGACCACGCAGGCGGCCGGTGAGTCGAGAATGCCGCGCATGATGCGGCGTTCCGTATCATTGTCCAGCGCGCTGGTCGGTTCGTCCATCAGCAGAAATCCAGGCTTATCGACCAACGCGCGGGCGATGGAGATCTTCTGCCGCTGTCCGCCAGACAGATTCATGCCGCGTTCGCTGATCATGGTGTCCAGTCCTGCCGCCGGATTCATCATGCAATCATCGATACCGGTCATCCGGCATACCTTATGTATCTGTTCATCACGAATCCAAGGACGTTCCAGCTTGATGTTCGCCCGCAGCGTGTCATTGAACACGACCGCATCCTGATGGACGAATGCGAGACGACTCATCTTCCACCATCCGGCCATGTCATCAATCGGCTTGCTCCCGTTGACGAGAATCTGCCCGCTTGTGGGCGGGATGAGTCCGGCAAGCATCTTCAGCAACGTGCTTTTGCCTGACCCCGTTGCCCCGACGATGGCGATTTTGTCACCATGACGAACATCAAGGTCCACATCATGCACCACGGGCGGCTCGAACGCCGTATACGAATAACCGACTCGACGCGCGTTCAAGGATTTCATGGTCCCGATGGAGGAATCACCCTGCTTGGCGACGACCCCGAAGGATTTCTCCCCGTCGATCACGGGCAGATGCTCGGGGATGATCTCGCAGATTCTGTGGATGTATGAACCGACGGCCGCGAACTGACCGATGGCGGTGACGATGCCGGAGAACGGACCGGCAAACGATGAAGACAACGTCATAAAACCGACGACGGTACCCAATCCGATGTCTCCGGAATGCACGAGAACCATGCCGAACGTCACCACGCACAGCGGCAATACGAACACCAGAGCCGAAGACAGAGACGACAGTCCCGCTTCAAGTCTGCCGCGTACGGTCTGCCAATGCAGTTGTCTGCCGAACCTGTCTGCCCATCGGTCGTAGAACTCATTCTCGAGGTTCAGGCTCTTCACCGTCTCGATGCCGGAGAAGGTTTCGATGAACGAGCGCTGCACGTCCGATTGCGCGGCGATTTCCAGATCGGTCAACCGGCGGTTATACCGCGCATACATGATGGATATCACAAGCACCAACGCACAGATGACCAGCGTCATCACGGTCAGCGGCATCGAGTAGGCGATCATCATGACCAGATAGACGACGAGGAACACGAAGGAGATCAGCGTATTCGTCAACCCGCCGGTGAGCATCTGTTCGACGACCATGACGAGGTTGGCCCGGTAGATCATGTCGCCGCTGGAACGGTTCACGAAGAACGTGAAGTCACGGCCGAGCGCACCGCTCATGTATCTGCCGAACAGATACCGCCCGAATTCGATTTGCACACGGGTGAGCACGAGCGTATTGAGCGCGGATACGAGATAATACGTCAGGACCGATGCGAGCAGTGCGCCCACGGCCACGTGGAGGAATCCGTCGTCGCCGACCACGGACCGATGGTCGATCAGATAGCGGGTTCCCGTCGGTACGATGAGCGTAAGCCCCTGTACCGCGAGAGCCAACAGCAGTGTTGCGACGGACAGCCACGGGTGAACCGATAGGAACCGCCGTAGAATATCCAACGTCGCGTTGCGCCAAAGCCGGTGCGGCACCGGCATGTCCGACATCTTTGCAGTCGGTTCCAGCAGCGCTCCGGAACAGTGTTCGGCCATCTGCCTGGAATCATGGACATGCCTTCCATCGGCGGGGTCGACCACGTGGAATCGTCCATGCGCAAACCGCTCCAGCACGACGAAGTGATGGTCATCCCAATGCAGCACACATGGCACCATCACTTCCCTTGTCATGGATTCCACACTGGGAGCCCTGAGCCCTCGCACATCGACACCGAGATCCGCAAGCACGGTGCCGACCTGTCCGATGCTGAGTCCGCCTCGTGGCGCACCGTACCGGGCACGCAGATCCTCCATAGAGATGCGGACACCGAACGCGTCGGCCACCATGGCCGCGCAGGCGAGTCCGCACTCGCTGTGTTCCCCTTGTTCGATGAAACGGATTCTACGCATGCGCTTGCGTCGTCTTCCTGACGCCGAAGTCGACCTTACGGTCCTCACGCCCCAGCGTGGCCGCATGCTCGAAGGACGCGTAATCCGCGAAGTCGGCGATGCGCGCATCCTCCACGATACGACCATGGTCGAGCACGATGATGCGATCCGTCACCTTCCAGCAGTAGTCGAGGTCGTGGGTGACGGTCAGCAGGGTTCGCCCGTCGGCGCGCAGCTCGTTCACGTAGTCGATGAGCAGCTTGCGCGTCATCGGGTCGATGGCGTTGGTGGGCTCGTCGAGCATGATCACATGCGGGTCGAACAACATGCCGGCGACGATTCCTGCGCGTTTGCGTAGGCCCGACGACAACTCGGAGACCTTCTTGTCGAGCTGGTCGCCGAGTTCGAACGCCTTGACCAGGGGCTGGTCCGCGAGCGCCGCCATATCGAACCGGTGCCCGGATTGCCGGTCGGCGAACAGCATGGCACGGAACCGGATGTTGTCGCGTACGGTCATCGTATCGATGAGGTTGCCCAGTTCGGTCATCTCGAACACATCGCGCATCGCAGGCACGAGTGCGGCGTTGATTGCACATTCCCCCTGCTGCGGGCGCAGCAGGCCGATCATGAGGTTGAGCAACGTAGTCTTGCCGACGCCGTTGTATCCGAGGATGCCGAGCGACTGGCCTTGGGGAACCGTGAGGTCGATGTCCTTGAGCACGGGCACCTTGTGCTTGTAGGCGAAGCTCAGGTGGTCGACGCGGATCATCCAAGCGGTATTATCATTCATTATCTTGCTCCTGTTCTCCGATTTCCAATGCGAGGATGGAAGGAATCGAGGGGTCTTGAACACGAAGCATCGTGTATGCGATTCCGACCGGTCCGAGGAAATATGATGAATCGACGAATTCGGGAATGCGGCCGAGTCTGAAATGACCTGCTTGCTTGGCTTCGGCGACCATGTCGTCCAATAGTCCCCGCGCCTGACGCAGATACCAATCATCTTGATGTGTGTGGTACATGGACACCAACGTGTCGATGGCCCCGCACCTACCGTGGCAGACGGTGTCGTCCGTCCACCGCGCCGACTCCAGCAGACGGCCGATTCCTTCCTTGTCCTGATATGCAGGTGGCGTATCCGTATTGAAGAACGGCTCTTTCTCCGGACCGTTCACGGATTCAAGTTCGTTCTGAGACCAAAGGACACCGATATCGCCGCGACACCATTTGATACCGGAACGCTCGCCTTGCGCGCCCCTTCTTCCCATGGCATGACGCCATAGATCATGCGCGAACTCACCGTATCTCCGTTCACCCATCCGACGGAACAAACGCCAGAACGTGACGGCCATGCCTTCCATGCCGTGCGCGGCACCGGAGGGGAACGTCTCCACGTCGTCATTCACCGTATCCGCCCATAGCCGTGTTGCCGAATCCATGACTGTATCGGCGAGTCTGCATAGCGGATTCCGCAACGAGTCATTCCCATACATATTCTGAAGGCGCAGATACAACGCCATCGCTCCTGACGCACCGGTCAGATAATCAAGGTTCACCGAACTCGGCACTCCCTCGCCTATCGTGGTCTCGGACGTCAATCGTGCGATGATATCGTTGACCAGCATTGGGAAATCATGTGCGGCTCGTTTCAGATAATCATTCACCTGCGGATTCCCGCATATGCGGTCCAATCGCATTGCGACATATACTTGCGACATCATGCCGGAGAATGCCGAGGGAGTAGCGTTTGCAGCGCGCACCCCCACCAGGGATCGGCGGCAATAATCCGTAAGGGTCTTGAGTCGTATATCACCGTTTTCGTGAGCCAATTGCGCCATCAGCAGGCAGATCCCGCCTTGCCCCATGTACAGATCCTTGTCCGGCATACCGGGAGAATAACGTTCCTCGCTCCCCTGTTCCTCGTCGCGACGGGCAACCATCCAGGAGATGGTGTCGTCTCCGACATAAGCGTCATCCGTCATGGCATGAACGAACCGTTCCACCATATTCATATACGAGGCACGGTCACACCTAACCGACGTATCGTCTCCGCATAGCGTATACGAGACAGGGTTCTTCGCGTCGAAGCCTCCGAGGGCATTGCGCAGGATACGGCGTTCCAACGGCACTTCCTTCATGAGATTTCGCTTACGTTCGAGAACGAGCTGTCTGATCGATCGGTCGAACGCATCCGCGATGACGGTGCCGTCACAACCGGTCATCGACCTTGAGTCCGATTCCGCAGTGAACATGGGGATGTCCCCATTCAACAACTGGTCATATTCACTGAGGCATATCCGCCTGTCCCGATAGGGATATGCATACAGGTTCTCCAATACCGATTCGACGTTGCGCATATCCCGCAACACGGAAGGATGATTGGTGAATCCGAGGAATCTGGCGTACCCGCTCGTGGATCGGGCGACTATTCTGGATGTGAAGGGATGCGTATCGAACAACCCGTCGATGTACTCCTCGGGAATGCTCTGCAACACATCGATCGTCTTGTCGAAGCCTCTGATGATATAGGTTCCATATTCCGCGGGATTCACCACGTCACGACCTTGACGCACAGCGATGCCGTTCTTCGACACGACCACGTCATGGCGCTCGTACCGCGGTAGATCGGAGTCCAAGCCGACCGGCACCAGTGCACCATCATGTATCGTTTGGTCATGCGGGTCCAAAGCGCTGATGTCCACTTTCTGCCCTTGGTCGCCGAGCGGCATGCGTGATGGCAGCAGACAGTTCGCCAGCGTGGAACAGCTCAAGCGATTCAAGACCATGTCATCGGCTTGCGGCAACGATCGCCTCAATGATACCCGGTTCGCCGCTACCGTCTCATAGTCGATGATGCGTGGATAGGCACCATCAGGCACGATATTCTCGTAATGCATGTCGTTGCCGTTCAGGAACCAGATCAGAGCGATGAGTTCCCCATACCGTGTGAAGTAATCTTCGATGTCATGCCCGTCGCGGCACTCATGGTGTCCGACGTATTCCTCGAACGCGTAATCGCCTTCATCAAGGATATCGGGAACACGTAGTGGCAGGAACCCCTCATATCGTTCGCACTCACCGGCAAGCCTCCGGAAAAAGCCATGAATGGATAACCGCCGAGGTTTGTAGACGATACGTTGCCCCTCATTCACGGTCAAGAGGATGACCGATCTGCCGCCATCATGGCAATCACCGCTATCGAGTGTGATCTCTCCGACACGGAGTCGCTCCGTAATATGCAGGAAGCAACGGATATCCTCCGCATCGTGTTCCACACGCATGGCGAATTCACGGATGAAATCGATGAAACGGACCGTCGTTTCCGTCAGCTTCCGGGCAAGCACGGGGTAGGAGCCGAAGACAGCATCGTATGCTTCCCGGGTTCCCAGCCATACGATGAATTCATCATGGTTGGAGAACGTCGGACGGCCCAGCATATGGGTATCCTCATTGGGATTCATCTCGCGACGGAAAACCCATACCAACGTCTTCAAGGCAATCTGCAGCAGCCTACCGGACAACGCCGTAGCACATGCTTCGACGCAGGCGTCCTCATTCCACATCAGGGGACCATGGATCGCGGTATCCAGGATGTGGCGCATCGCATACTTTACGAACGGCATGATGAACGTCGCGTAATCCCCGTTTGCAGGGGAATCGATTCCATCGACATGTTTCAGAATCTCATCCAGTACGCGCTCCCAAGGCAACTGCCCATTGACAGGCACGCCATCAGTTTCCAAGCACCATGCGTAACGGTTCATGTCATATCCGCGCAATGCGAGCATCGTCGTATAGTCGTCCATAGTGAGCGGTGTATTACGCTTCAGCCAACCGCGGATGACCTGTTCACCATCGGTGACGGTGACGTCTGGCATCAGCTTGTACCGTTCTTCCAATGTCAAGGCGTTCTCTAGATTCATATCATTACGCTTTCTGTAATTCATTAAGTTTGCTTGCAGTGCCTTTGCATAGGACCGGTACGGAGAACCTTCTCGATATCGCTGGACCAATACCGTCCCGAAGACCATGTTCCTCGACTTGAGGAACCGGTACACATAGTGAAGCCATTGATGACACAACCCGACCATTTGTCTCCCAATCGGGAGACAACCACGGAAATCATTTCAGAACACATACATAATGCCTGCGAACATACAGAGCCAAAGACGCCAGTACACCACAGGCGAAAACCAACGTCAGCGCGACGGCGGCAAGTACAGAAAACACCGCAATGACGACGAGCATCGTCAAAACAAGCAACTCGGCGACTGCAAGGACAGGAAGAAGTTTTTTCCCACTCCAGCCAATAACCAGGAGACTTAGAGAGACGAGGGACACAGTCATACATTCGGCCACAATCACACTCAACGCAACATCTTGGAACCGCAAACCGTTCCTCAATCCATATGGGATATATATCACCCACATCACGGCACATTCGATTGCCATGAGAATGGTTGGAAGAATCATTTTCGCAAAATAATATTTTACAAAGCCCCCGTCAATCTGATGAAGCAAACTGAATATACCGGAATTTTTATCATATTCAATTAATTCGGTCAACCCGCCGGCGATACCAAACGACCAAACCCCGCACAAATAAAACATCATAAAGACGCTATAGCGAGATATTGCTACCGCCGCCAGTTCCACACCGCATCCTATGACCGTATATAGTGACAGGCAAATAATAACACCGACGGAACTTATCATCTGCTTGCAATCGCGAAACAGTATCGCACGAAACATATCCACACTCTTGATTCAAATAATAATAGTGTTTCGTTTCTCTGTTTAATGCCGAACAGAGAAACGAAACACTATCTTCCATTACTTACTTGTGGCACTTTCCCGCCAACGACAGTGTTGCGGTAATTCCTCCAGTAATAAGATAAGGTGTGATGGGAATAGTCACCGTAGGTGAGGAAGCCGGAGCCACGTCATCATTCCCTCTTCCCGTCAGCAGTGCCATTTCGTTATCGGACAAATCCTCGAAGGATTCGCCGACGATCTGCTTTTCGTTCATGCTCATATCGAGCCTCCTTATGTTGGATGATCCCTTCGTTTGAGGAACCAAAACATATGATGAGACCTTCCATGGCGCAATCCAATCGTTTGTCCCCCGGTCAGGGGACAAACGATGTCGGATTCCCTGAGGACATATGATGATGAATATCACCGGAGCACATTCCCCCAGTAGGAAAGGAATGACCATGCACGCCATCATCGCCGCGCTCACTGCCGCCATACTGTCCTTCACGCCCGTAACCGGATTGACGGCCTCCGCAGCTCCGACGGAAGGGCCGCAGCCGGCGCCCGCCTCGATTTTCTTCCCGATTCCGCTCCTATGCATCCCGGTCCACAAGAGGTAACGAGCAGAACAGGGACCATATGTCATCATCTTCGGTCCACCGCATCTCGCCTCCGCAGGCACGGACGCGCTTGGCCAACAGTTCCAGCCCTTTGCCAGACCGCGGCGGCTCCATCCAATTCTCTTCATGTAGAAGGGAATTCGTCTGCGACAGTATGAACCGGTTTCCGCCCACCGTTACGTTGACGTGGTATCCGGCTCCCTTGCGGCCAGCATGTTTCTCGATGTTGGTGTACACTTCACGCAGTATTTCTAACGACAGCGCACACTGTTCGTCGACGTCCATTGAGCGTATGCCGTGGATGACGCTCTTCCCGTCAAACCCCTGCGAACGCAACCGACGGTCGCCGGAATACGCGACGGATTCCAAGGTCTCCATGTATGAAGACCGGGGAGGTCTCCTGCTTGCGCGCATGCCGTCATCTTCAAGATAGTCGATGACGGCATGCGTATCCCGCAAGGCCTGTTCCGCGCTGCTCCGGATTTCCATGAGTCCGCGTCTCAGTTCCGCATTTTCATCGCCGGACAACCGTTGCGTCTCCAGCATGATGCGTGCGATACTCCCCGAAAGCGATTCGTGTATTTTGGACGCGATGGCGATGTCACGCTGATAGGCATTCAGCCATTCCCGGTCCTTTTGTGCCCTGCGTAGGCCCTGTCTCTGCCACAGGATGATTCCGCAGCAGTACGGTAATCCATAACCCAATGCCATGCCGACCACCCCCTGCGGGAATGCGTATCCCGCATCTTCCGGGAACCGATACATATCGTAACCGGCACTCGCCACGATGGCGGCCCAAGCCAAGGCATCGGACCAATGATGGGACGCATACCCGAGTAGCAGCATACTCAACGCCAATCCCATGCCCTCGTCCAATGCCATAACGCCCGGCAGCACCTCATCGATACACGCCACAGCAACGATCACCCATGCCGCATACCGTCCCGCGAACGGCAGGGCAAAGATCGCGGCGATGTAGACCACGGACGACACGATGCCCGCCCACCCCGACGGCGGCGCAGTGACCCACGCCAGAATCTCAAGCAACCCCGTCAGCATCACAGTGGCGAGGAACAGCGTCCGACCGGCCAGTATCCTTCGCTTCAGGGAATCCCGGTTCACCCTTGGATACTCCACCACGCATCCACCAGATCGGCACGAGTACGGAGACCCATCTTCTCCTGCGCCCGATCCAGCGTCGTCTTGATGGTCGACGCCTTGACCCCGAGTTTTCTGCCGATGTCGGCGGGCCTCATCGATTTCACATACAGCTCCACGACCTCATGCTCCCTGTCGGACAGCGAATGCACCTTGCCGTCTGCGGGCTCCCTCAGTCGCTTGACGGCCTCATCCACCGTATCGAATCGAATCGTGTCGTCAAGCAGCCCCTCCGCGTACACGTCGCCGGAAGCCACGCATGTCACAGCGTCGCACAGCCGCCGAGGGTCGGTCTTACCAACGATACCCTGCGCTCCTGCCTCGGCCGCCGCCCGCGCGTAATGGTTCAACGAGAATGCCGTGATGGCCAGAATCGCCATCGGCGCGGTCGCATGCGCCCGAATCTCGCGGCAGATGGCCGTGCCTGGCAGATGCTCCAGACTCATATCCACGAGTATCACGTCCACGGCCTGCATCGGCTCAAGAGCCTTGCCGATCGCCAGCCGCCCGTCGGTCTCTCTCCACACGATCTGTACACGCGGCATGCCGCGCGTGATGATGGAGCACAACCCGGCCAGAGCGATCCGATCATTGTCGACTACAGCCAATCGCAGCGGTGCTAACGCCATCATCATTCCTCTCCCCAATGCCGCCGGCGCGCACGGACGCACCCATTGCGGAAGACTACACTACGGCCGCGGCATCACGCCCTATGCGCCCGCAGTTCAGGCCGACGCTCCACGCGTTCGAACGCGGTCATGAGGTCGTTCGCGCGGATCGCGGCGCGGCGGTCCTTGGCGGCGACGAGCGCCGCCTCGGTCCAGATCGCGCACACTTCGGCGCCGCTCCAGCCTTCGGTGCGCCGCGCGATGTCCGCGAGCGGCAGTTCCCCTTCGGTGGCGAGCGCGCGCTCCTGCACTTCGAGGATTGCGAGACGGTCGTGCTCGCCCGGCATCGGGAACGGAATCTGCCAGTCGAACCGGCCCGGGCGCAGCAGCGCCGGGTCCACGTCCTCGATGCGGTTCGTGGCGGCGACGACCACCACGTTGCCTTTGGAGGCGAATCCGTCCATCAGGGTGAGCAGTTGGGCGACGAGACGTTTGCCGACGCCGTTCGTGTCGGTGTCGCGCGAGGACGCGATCGAGTCGATCTCGTCGAAGAAGATGATGGCGCGCTTGTCGGCCTGTGCGGCCGCGAAGATCATGCGCAGCGTCTCCTCGCTGTCGCCCACGTATTTGCTCACGATGGTCGGACCGGAGACGAGGTAGAACTGCGCGTCGGCCACGTTGGCGATGATGCGCGCCAGATGCGTCTTGCCGGTGCCGGGCGCGCCGGTGAAGATCACGCCCTTGATCGGCTTGGCGCCGATGGCGCGCATCTGCACGCTGTTGCCGAGCTGCGTCTCGATGAGCTCCTTGGCGCGCGTGACGACCTGCTCGTAGCCGCCGAACGAGTCGAAGGTGAGCTGCGGGTCGGCGCTCGGCGTGATCCGGTACTGTTTGACGTCGTCGTCGTGGTCGCTTTCGCCGGGGCGGATGGCCGTCGGCCACAGCACGCGTTCGATGCCGAACAAGTCGGTGAACTCCACGGTGTTGCCGGGCATGATGTCGAGCGGATAGTCGCCTTCGAGCAGTTCGAGCCCGTCGCCGGTCTCCAACACCACGCAGTCCTCCAGCGCGCGGCGCACGACGCCCACGCGTGGTTTGACGGGCCATACGGATGCGGGCACCTTCGTGTAGAAGCCGTCGCCGACGAGCAGCACGTCGCCCACGTCGAAGATCTCCTGACGCGGGAACGTGAGCTGCGTGGTCCTCCCGTTCGGCATCGTCGCATAGTAGGCGACGCGTCCCTCGTCGAATCCGGTGATGCGCGCCAGCACGCCGTCGCGGCGCAACACGTCGTTGTCGGACATGACTCCCCCTCGTTTTCTCGACTCCGTTCGGCCTGTCCCATCACACCACACCACGGGCCGCGAATCAAGGGGAATCACGGCGGAAAACAGGTGAGATTCCGCCATTTTCCGACTAAACTGAGCCGTATGCCAACACATGCAACGACAACGCTCCCACCCGTGCTCGCGATCTCCGGTTCGGACTCATCCGGCGGCGCCGGCATGCAGGCGGACCTCAAGACTATGCTCGCCAACGGCGTGTTCGGCATGAGCGCGATCACCGCGCTCACCGCGCAGAACACGACCGGCGTGCGTTCCATCCAGGACACGGAGCCGAATATCCTCGCCGACCAGATCGACGCGGTGTTCGAGGACATTCCGCCGCTGGCGGTGAAGATCGGCATGGTGTCCGCAACGAACATCATCGACGTAATCGCCGACCGACTCACATTCCATCACGCGCGTAACGTCGTGCTCGACCCGGTGATGGTGGCGACGTCCGGTGCCAAGCTCATCAGCGACGACGCGATCGCCGCGCTCACCGGCGAACTGTTCCCGCTTGCCACGGTCATCACGCCGAACATCCCCGAAGCGCAGGTGCTCACCGGCATCGACATCACCGACGCCGATTCGATGGAGCGTGCGGCGAAGGCACTCGTCGAACGTTTCGGCTGCGCGGCGCTCGTCAAGGGCGGCCACCATACGAACGATGCGAACGACGTGCTCGCCGAGGCCGACGGCACGGTCACGTGGTTCGAAGGCTCCCGCGTCGACAATCCGAACACGCACGGCACCGGCTGCACGCTGAGCTCCGCGATCGCGTCGAATCTCGCGAAGGGCGAGACGCTGCCCGACGCGATCCGGCACGCGAAGGAGTATCTGACGGGCGCGTTGAACGCGATGCTCGACCTGGGCCATGGCTCCGGTCCGATGGACCACGCATGGCGGTGGAGGTGAGATGGGAATGACGCAGCAGAACGACAATCGTATCGAAAGTGGCGGCACGATCGGCCACACTGACCGTGCCGACGCGAATTCGGCTCTCGCTACGGCGACCGACCGTTTCGCCGTGAAACAGGAGGTGCCCATCGATCCGAAGACCGGTAAGCCGTATCTCAACACGGTGGCCGCGATTCAGGTGTCGGTGACGGGCGCGGGCGCCGAAGTGTCGCCCTACGTCTCGCAGGCGATCGAGGTGATTCGCGACTCCGGGCTCCCGCAGGAGACGAACGCCCTGTTCACCGACGTGGAGGGGAATCTGGACGACGTGCTGCACGTTGCCGGCGAGGCCGCGAAGAAGCTCGCGACCCAAGGCTACCGCACGAGCCTCGTGCTCCACTTGGACATCCGCCCCGGCTTCACCGGCCAGCTCACCGAAAAACCGAAGCTCGCCGACCAGCTCATCGCCGAGCGCAAGGCCAAGGCGGAATAGACCACGACGGAATAAACAATAAACAGGGTAGGCTCCCTCAAGATTTGAGAGAGCCTACCCTGTTGTATACGGAGGGGGCTGTTGTATACGGAGAGGGCTTACGCCTCCTTGCCGTACTCCTTGGCGATGAGGTTCCAGAGTTCGTCCGCAGCCTCGTCGACGTGCTCGTTGACGATGGTCACGTCGAATTCGTTCTCCGCGGCGAGCTCCACCTTGGCGGTTTCGAGACGGCGCTCGCGCTGTTCCTCGGTTTCGGTGCCGCGACCGGTGAGCCGACGCACGAGTTCGTCGAAGCTCGGCGGGGCGATGAACACGGTCACCACCTCGAGTCCCAGCTCCTTCGCCTTCTCCTTGACGCGGCGCGCGCCCTGCAGATCGATTTCGAGGATCGTCGGCGTGCCGACGGCCATATGATCCTCAAGCGGCTTCAGCGGCGTGCCGTAATGCGCCATGCCATGCACGAGCGCGGTCTCCAGGAACTCCCCCGCCTTCTCCTTGGCGGCGAACTCCTCCTCGCTCATGAACCAGTAGTTGACGCCGTTCACCTCGCCGGGACGCGGGTCTCGCGTGGTGGCGGAGACGGACACCCAGACCTCCGGGTGCTTCTTGCGCAGCGCGATCTCGACGGTGCCCTTGCCGACGCCGGCGGGACCGGTGAGCACGAGCAGCCGTCCGCCACGCAGCGCCTGTTCGTCCGCGTTCGTGGCGGGGAGCGTCTCTTCAACGGCTTCGCCCGCCTCACCGTCCTGTGCGGCGGCGTCGGCGGCCGTCGATGCGGCGGAAGTCTCCCCTGCATCGACGGTTTCGGCGACGCGCGTCGAGTCGACAGGTTCAGCGGATTCGACGGATGCGGTCGGCTGCTCGGTTTCGGTCACGGTGATGATCTCCCTCGGCGTGTCGGCGTCGGAACGGTCGGATGTTGCGGTTTGGCTGTCCGCTGCGGCATCGGTCTGCGGTTCCGGCTCCGGCTCCGCAGTGGATTCGACGGATGCGACGGTTTCGACGTGCTCCGACTCCTGCGGGAGGTCGGCGACGCGCGTCGCCTCCATGAGCGCCTGGCGCACGTCGAGCGAAATCGCTTCGGTCGCCTCGCTCAACGCGGCGATGTCCGGTCCGTGCGAGGCGATGAAACGCGACACGGTGACGAGCACATTGCCCTTCGTCCCCTTGAACACGGTGCGCAGATCCTTCGCGTCGGCACCCTGCCAGCCGTATCCGGGAGACAGGATCGGTCCGGTGAACTTCGCTGGATCGACGCCGGTCTCATTGATCCACTGGCCGATGGTCGCGCCGATGACGAGACCGACGGATCCCATGCCGTCGACGTTGTGGTTGTTCTTCTGCGCGGTCGCGGCGATGCCGTACGCGACCGTCTTGCCCTTGTACTCGCCGACCTGACGGATGGAGCTTTGCAGGCTCTTGCCTTCCTCGTTGGAGGTGAGGGAGGCGATGAACACGCCGCGCCCGTTGTCGAGCGCGTCGTCGATGAGACCCTGCAGCGATCGTGCGCCGTAGTACGGCAGCAGCGTGATCGCGTCGGCCCTGAGCGGCGCGCCCGGCTTGAAGTAGGCGTCGGCGATGGCGGAGATCGTCGTGGAGAGTCCTCCATGCAGGCAGTCGACGATCGTGATGATGCCCATCTGACGTGCCGCGTACAGCACGCGTTCCAGCGCGGCGAATCCCTTCGAGCCGTAACGCTCGAACATCGGCGACTGGAACTTGACGGCGGCGGCGCGTCCGTTCGCGGCCTGCAGCATGCGCATGGCGAACATCTCCGCGCCGTCGGCGTCGACGTTGTAGCCCCAATCGGTCAGGAGCTTTCGGTGCGGGTCGATGCCCACGCACAACGGACCGTATTTGTCCATCGAATTGCGCAGGCGCAGACCGAAGTCCGAACGCCTCGCGAGCCGTTCCTTGTCCTGTTCCTCAATGGGGCTGTCACTCATCGCGATCCCTTCCTTCGTGTGAGAGGAAATCCGTTGATCAGAAATCCTTGCTTTCCAACGCGAACAGCTGCTTGGAGTGCTCCTGGATGCTCATGATCTGGTAGTCGTTGCGCTTGACCGCCTCGATGGCCAGCAGCACCGCGGAGAACTCGGTGATGGTCGTGAACTGCGGCAGGTCGGCGGCGATGGCGGCGGCTCGGATGGAGTAGCCGTCGGAGCGCGATCCGCGCGAGTTCGGCGTGTTGAGGATCATGTCGATCGCGCCGTCCTCGATGAGTTCGACGACGTTCTTGCCGATCGAACCCTCGGCGTGCACGACCTTCACCGGCGCCTCCGGATCGGAGTCCACGCGCGTGGAGATCTTGTCGACGATCTTCGAGTCGATGCCGTAGCGGCGCAGCACGGAGGCGGTGCCCTCGGTCGCCCAGATCGTGAAGCCGAGCTCGACGAGACGCACGGCCATGAGCGGCAACTGGCGCTTGTCGGTGTCGTTCACGGAGATGAACACGTTGCCGTGGGTCGGCAGACCGCCCTCATACGCGGCGAGCTGGCTCTTGGCGAACGCGTGCGGGAAGTCGCGGTCGAAGCCCATGACCTCGCCGGTGGAACGCATCTCCGGTCCGAGCAGGATGTCGACGGTCTTGCCGACGGGCGTGCGGAAGCGCTTGAACGGCAGCACGGACTCCTTGACCGCCACCTGCTGGCCGCGGTGCATGACGCCACCGTCGCCCTTGGGCAGCAGCAGGCCGTTGGCACGCTGGTCGGCGATGGTCTCGCCGGCCATGATGCGCGCGGCGGCCTTGGCCAGCGCCACGCCGGTCGCCTTGGACGCGAACGGCACGGTGCGGGAGGCGCGCGGGTTGGCTTCGATGACGTACAGCGTGTTCGCCATGAACGCGTACTGCACGTTGATCAGGCCCTTGACGTTGCAGCCCTTGGCGATGGCGTAGGTGCCTTCGCGCAGACGGCGGATCTGGTCGTCGGACAGCGTGGACGGCGGCAGCGTGCAGGCGGCGTCGCCGGAGTGGACACCGGCCTCCTCGATGTGCTCCATGATGCCGCCGATGTACAGTTCCTCGCCGTCGAACAGCGCGTCGACGTCGATCTCGATGGCGTCCTGGAGGAACTTGTCGATGAGCAGCGGGGAGGGCAGTCGACCGGAGACGACCGTGTCGGCCTGTGCCTCGGCGAGGGCGCGGTTCACGTACTTCTCAAGCTGCGCGTTGTCGTAGACGATCTCCATGCCGCGGCCGCCGAGCACGTAGCTCGGGCGCACGAGCACCGGGTAGCCGATCGAATGCGCGGCCTCCTGGGCCTCTTCGAGGCTCAGCGCGGTGCCGTAGCGCGGCGCGTTCATCTTCGCCTTCTTGAGCACCTCGCCGAACAGCTCGCGGTTCTCCGCGAGGTCGATGGCCTCCGGGGTGGTGCCGAGGATCGGCACGCCGGCGGCCTTGAGGCGCGCGGCGAGCGACAGCGGCGTCTGGCCGCCGAGCTGCACGATGACGCCCTTGACGGGGCCCATCTTCTTCTCGGCCTCATAGATCTCGAGCACGTCCTCGAAGGTGAGCGGCTCGAAGTAGAGGCGGTCGGAGATGTCGTAGTCGGTAGAGACGGTCTCCGGGTTGCAGTTGACCATGATCGTGTCATAGTCCTTGCCGAGCTCCTGCACCGCGTGCACGCAGGTGTAGTCGAACTCGATGCCCTGGCCGATGCGGTTCGGGCCGGAGCCGAGGATGATCACGGCCTCACGCTCGCGCGGCTTGACCTCGGTCTCGTCCGCGTAGCAGGAGTAGTAGTACGGCGTGGCCGCGTCGAACTCGGCGGCGCAGGTGTCGACCGTCTTGTACACGGGCTTGAGGCCGTAGGTCCAGCGCAGCTCGCGGATCGTGTTCTCGCCCTCGTCGCCGAGGTTGCGAAGATGCGCGATCTGCAGATCGGACAGGCCGGCGAGCTTGGCGCGGCGCAGCAGCTTGCGCGTGAGCGTCTCCGCCTCGCGCACCGCCTGCGCGGTCTCGTTGATGAGCGTGAGCTGCTTCAAGAACCACGGGTCGATCTTGGTGGCCTCGAACAGCTGCTCGATGGTGGCGCCGCCCCAGATGGCGCGCATGAGCTCAAGGTAGCGGTTCTCGGTGGGCGTGTGGATCGCCTTGAGCAGTTCGGCGACCTCGTCGGCCGTCGGCTTCGGGCCATCCCAGTTGAAGCCCATGTGGCGCTTGTCGATGGAGCGCATCGCCTTGCCGAGGGACTCCTGGAAGTTGCCGCCCAGCGCCATGGCCTCGCCGACGGACTTCATCGACGTGGTGAGCGTCGGATCGGCGCCCGGGAACTTCTCGAACGCGAAGCGCGGCACCTTGGTGACCACGTAGTCGATGGTCGGCTCGAAGGAGGCCGGCGTGGACTGGGTGATGTCGTTGCGAATCTCGTCGAGCGTGTAGCCGAGGGCCAGCTTGGTCGCGATCTTCGCAATCGGGAAACCTGTGGCCTTCGAGGCGAGCGCAGAAGAACGGGAGACGCGCGGGTTCATCTCGATGACGATGATGCGGCCGGTGTCCGGGTGGATGGCGAACTGGATGTTGCAGCCGCCGGTGTCCACTCCCACGCCGCGGATGATGGCGATGCCGATGTCGCGCAGCTTCTGGTACTCGCGGTCGGTCAGGGTGAAGCAGGGGGCCACGGTGATGGAGTCGCCGGTGTGCACGCCAACCGGGTCGACGTTCTCGATCGGGCAGACGACCACGACGTTGTCGTTGCGGTCGCGCATGAGCTCGAGCTCGAACTCCTTCCAGCCTTCGATGCCCTCCTCGATGAGCACCTCGTCGGTCGGCGAGTAGTGGATGCCGGCGCCGGCGATGCGGTGCAGCTCCTCCTCGTCGTGCGCGATGCCGGAGCCGAGGCCGCCCATCGTGAAGCTCGGGCGAACGACCAGCGGGTAGCCGAACTCGTCGGCGATGCGGTCCACTTCGGCGAGCGTGTGGGCGATGCGGGAGCGTGCGGATTCGGCGCCCGCCTCGTCGACGACCTTCTTGAACAGCTCACGGTCCTCGCCGCGGTCGATGGCGTCGAGGGACGCGCCGATCAGCTCGACGTCGTATTTCTTGAGCACGCCGGCCTCGCCGAGCGCCATCGCGGCGTTCAGCGCGGTCTGGCCGCCGAGGGTCGGCAGCAGCGCGTCGGGGCGTTCCTTGGCGATGATCTGCTCGAGGATCGGCGTGGCGATCGGCTCGATGTACGTGGCGTCGGCCATCTCGGGGTCGGTCATGATGGTGGCCGGGTTCGAGTTGACGAGGATGACGCGGATGCCTTCCTCCTTGAGGACGCGGCATGCCTGGGTGCCCGAGTAATCGAACTCCGCGGCCTGACCGATCACGATCGGGCCGGAGCCGATGACCATCACGGATTTGATGTCGGTGCGCTTCGGCATATCACTTACCTTCCTTGGAGTCGGCGCGGGAATCGCGCGGATTGTTCTTCATAAGATCGCAGAACCGATCGAACAGGTATGCGGCGTCGTGCGGACCGGTGGCGGCCTCCGGGTGGTACTGCACGGAGAACGCGGGGATGTCCACGCACTGCAGGCCTTCGACCACGTCGTCGTTGAGATCGATGTGGCTGACGAACACCTTGCCGTAACGGCCGTTGTCGAACGGTGCGTCGACGGTCTCGCCGATCGGCGCGTCGACGGCGAAGCCGTGGTTGTGGGCGGTGACCTCCACCTTGCCGGTGGTGAGGTCCTTGACCGGCTGGTTGATGCCGCGGTGGCCGAACTTCAGCTTGTAGGTGCCGAAGCCAAGCGCGCGGCCGAGCAGCTGGTTGCCGAAGCAGATGCCGAAGAACGGGTAGCCGGCGTCGAGAACCTTGCGCAGGAGCTCGACCTCCGGACCGGCCTGCTCCGGATCGCCCGGGCCGTTGGAGAAGAAGACGCCGTCCGGGTTGAGGGCGGTCAGTTCATCGAACGTGATGGTGGAGGGCACGACGTGCACGCGGCATCCGCGCTCGGCCATGCGGTGCGGGGTCATCGCCTTGATGCCGAGGTCGACGGCGGCCACCGTGTACAGCGGCTCCTTGCCTTCGAACTCGCCGCACGGTTCGATCGTGTAGGCCTCCTTGGTGGAGACCTCGTCGTACAGGCTCAGACCCTGCATCTGCGGGGTGGCCTTGACGGCGTCGAGCAGCTCGTCGACGGTCTTGAGGCGGCCGTCGGCGCCGAGCAGCGCGTCGCCGGAGAAGATGCCGGCGCGCATCACGCCGGCGGAACGCAAGTGGCGCACCAGCTTGCGGGTGTCGATGTCGGCGAGGCCGACGATGCCGTTGGCTTCGAGGTCGCCGTCGAGGCTGCCTTCGGCGCGCCAGTTGCTCACGTTCGGGGAGGGTTCGCGCACGATGTAGCCGGCCACCCAGATGCGGGAGGATTCCGGATCCTCGTGGTTGACGCCCGTGTCGCCGATGTGCGGGAAGGTCTGCACGACGATCTGACGGTCGTAGCTCGGGTCGGTGAGCGTCTCCTGGTATCCGGTCATGCCGGTGGCGAACACGATCTCACCCGTGGTCGCGCCATGGGCCCCGTAGGGTTCACCCACATACACCTGCCCATCTTCCAGTACAAGGACGGCATCGTCCTTGCCGTAGTTCGCGATCTCGCTCACCAAAACCCCCTTTTCGTTCTCGGGTCGTCAGTACTTAAGGTTATCGGCCAACGCCGACGCACACGCGCAGGACACGCATGGTCTTCCGTTCCGGTCGGCCGTCATGCCGGATTGTCGCGCCCGGCCCACGCCCTCATAAAAACGCCTCCCTTGTTGCGGGGAGGCGTCAATAGAAAATATCAATCCAACGGCTTTTCTTTGGCCGTGCAGATAGCGGACAGCAGTCCGTGGATGAACGCGGGGGAATCCCCGTCGCACAGCGTCTTCGCGAGGGAGAGCGCTTCGTCGATGGCGACCTTGTCGGGCACGTCGTCGTTGAAGAGAATCTCCCATGCGGCGATACGCAGGATGTTGCGGTCGATCACACCCATACGGCGAACCTTCCACCCGGTGGAGTGCTCGTCCAGGGTGGAGTCGATCTCGCTCAGGTGCTCGGCCACGCCCTTGACGATCTCGATGGCGTATTCGGGCAGCGGCGTCTGCGCGCCGGGCGTCTCAATGCGCTCGTCGAGCAGGGACAGGATGTCCTGATCCTTCTCGTCAGCCTCGTACAACGTGTTCAGAGCCCTCTTACGGGCGGTGGAACGTGCCATGCAGCTCTCTCGTCCTTCGTATCGTTGGTTGCCGGTTGGAACTCACGTGATCCGCGGGAACGCGAATCAGTTCTCGCGACCCAGGTAGGAGCCGTCGGTGGTGTTGACCTTGACCTTCTCGCCCTCGTTGATGAACAGCGGGACCTGGATCTCGGCGCCGGTCTCCACGGTGGCCGGCTTGGTGCCGGCGTTGGAGCGGTTGCCCTGCAGGCCCG
Organism: Bifidobacterium sp. LH_417; assembly: GCF_056357035.1. Taxonomy (NCBI): domain Bacteria; kingdom Bacillati; phylum Actinomycetota; class Actinomycetes; order Bifidobacteriales; family Bifidobacteriaceae; genus Bifidobacterium; species Bifidobacterium sp. LH_417. Next base: position 185,083 of record NZ_JBKEVI010000001.1, on the reverse strand, counting down.
GCTCGGTGTGGGTGATGGTCAGCACGACGGAGGCCGGCAGTTCGACGCTCAGCGGGGTCTCATCGTGGAAGGACACGATGCAGTCGGTACCTTCGAGGAGGAACTTGGTGTCGACGATGGACTTCGGCACGTAGACCTGATCGTAGGTGGTCATGTCCATGAAGACCAGGTTGTCGCCGTCCTCGTAGGAGTACTGGAGGTTGCGGTTGTCGACGGTCTCGAACTCCATCTTCATGCCCGCGTTGAAGGTCTTGTCGACGATCTTGCCGGAGAGCACGTTCTTGATGGTGGTGCGCACGAAGGCGGGGCCCTTGCCCGGCTTGACGTGCTGGAACTTGAGGACGGTCCACAGCTGGCCGTCGAGGTTCAGGACGGAACCGTTCTTGATGTCATTGGTAGTCTGTGCCACGATGTCTCACCTATGTTTCTAGTGTTCGAGGGCTTACCCAAAATTTGCCTTGGCTATTATGCCACCACCCCTCTACCGCGCCACGCCACCGAAACAGGCATCGTCACCGGAGCCACGGACTCGCCCCGCGGAAACGGACTCACTGCGCAAGACAATCCCCCGCTCCCGCCGGAAACGGACTCGCACCGCGAGACGGTATCCCGCTCCCGCTGGCGGGAGCTGTCAGCCACAGGCTGACTGAGGGTGGTCACCTCACAACAACAGACTCGCGAAGCGAGACAGTATCATGCTCCCGCTGGCGGGAGCTGTCAGCCACAAGCTGACTGAGGGTGGTCACCCACGCACAACAGACTCGCGAAGCGAGACAGTATCATGCTCCCGCTGGCGGGAGCTGTCAGCCACAGGCTGACTGAGGGTGGTCGGGCACCTATTACTACCGTCCAGGCGTCCCTACACCGTCACTCGTTCCCGCACATGCCTGTCGATATCGTGACATACCGAATCGAGGTGACGATCGACATCGAGATTCGTATAGCGCAACACCATGAGGCCGAGACCGTTCAACTCGCGCGTACGTCGCAGATCGGCATCGCGTTGTGTTTCGGTGTAATGTCCACCGCCATCGAGCTCGACGATGAGCTTGGCTTTATCGCAATAGAAATCGACGATGTAGTCAAGTATCGGCTTCTGCCGCTGCCAACGCAGCGGATACGCGCGGAGATACTCGGCCCACAGTCTGCGTTCCCACGGGGTCGCGTTGGAGCGGAGCCGCCGTGCGAGAGGCACGTTGGCCTTGTTGTAGGGAAGCATGGCTCCGAAGTGTAGTAGCGAGAAGAGCATCTCGTCCTATGCCGGCGATTCCGTAATCTCCGGACCACAGGCCGAAGTCCCGATTGCCGACCGAAGTACCAGCCGCCGACCACCCCCAGTCGGCTACGCCGACAGCCCCCGCCAGCGGGGGCAAAAGGGACTCGCACCGCGAGACGGTGTCCGCGCAGGAAACTGACTCGCGAAGCGAGACGGCATCATGCTCCCGCTGGCGGGAGCTGTCAGCCACAGGCTGACTGAGGGTGGTCGGGCACAACAACAGACTCGCGAAGCGAGACGACATCCCCGCAGGAACCGGACTCGCACCGCGAGACACAGCTTTGCTCCCGCCGGCGGGAGCTGTCAGCCGCAGGCTGACTGAGGGTGGTCACCCACAACAACAGACTCGCGAAGCGAGACGATGCTCTGCTCCCGCTGGCGGGAGCTGTCAGCCACAGGCTGACTGAGGGTGGTCGGGCACAACAACAGACTCGCGAAGCGAGACGGCATCCCCGCAGAAACCGGACTCGCACCGCGAGACAAAGCTTTGCTCCCGCTGGCGGGAGCTGTCAGCCACAGGCTGACTGAGGGTGGTCACCCCCATAGGAAACTGACTCGCGAAGCGAGACGATGCTCTGTTCCCGCTGGCGGGAGCTGTCAGCCGCAGGCTGACTGAGGGTGGCTGCCGCCGCTGGTCACTTCCACGCGGCGGGCCAGTCGGCGGGCTGGGGCAGTTCCTCCAAGGCTGGCAACGCATCCACGATGTCCAACGTCTCCATGCTCACGCGGACGACCCGCTCCACGAGGTCCACGATGTAGCGAGGATCGTCCGAGTAGTCGTTCGGGTCGTTGACGATGCCGGACTTCTTGTCGGTCGTGACTTTATACCTATCGATCAACCAGCCGATCGCGCTCTTGCCGTTGACCACGTACTCGTACGCGCGCAACGGGATGCCTTCGATGGTCAGGTTCTCCGCGACCCTGAGCACCGTACGGTCGGGCACCTTCTTGCCGGTCTCCGGGTCCTTGACCTTCTTCGGGTACGTCATCTTCTCAGTACGCCCCGGGTTCGCGCCATCGCCGACCTCCATGACCGGCCACGGGTCCACCGACTCGTAATCCAGGTGGAGGTGCGCGAGGGCGCGTCCGGCCTTCATGAACGCCTTGAAGTCCTTGGCGAGCGGGATGCGCGGCAGTTCCTTCTTGAGGTTGTTCGCGAACCGGCGCCGGTATTCGGGGCTGTGCAGCACGCCGTACACGTAGTAGAAGATATCCTCCTTGTCGATGCGCAGGTTCGGATACACCTCACGGAACACCCTGAGCCCCGTGTCGGTGATCGCGTCATGACGGATATAGCCGTGCTCGTCCGCACCGGACATGTCCGACTCGGAGAACAGGCTGTCATCGTCCGACGGTTCGACCTTCTCATAGCGGTACAACGGGAAGCACTGGGTAGCATCCGGATCGACGTGCAGGTCCGGAAGTATGTCGCTGATGAAGCAGGTGTAGTCACGCTTGTTCGTCACCGACGAGATGATGACTGTGTTTTCCAAGCATTGAGGGGAACTCTGCTGGTAGGTCATTTCGTTCGGCGCATTTTCCCGGTGGGGGCTTTGAATGGAAATGTGGCTGCTGGTAGGTCCTTTCGCCCGATCGCCTCCGGCGATCGGGAAAATGCGTGGCTGCTGGTAGGTCCTTTCGTTCATGAACGAGTCGAAATACACCCATTGTTTGCAGAACGGGCGGTACACGCCTAGTACGCAATGTTCCGGATCGTACGGGACCGTGGTGCCCTTGTCGGCGTAGTCTTGCAATCGTCGTGTCCAGCTGTACCGAGTGGTGTCCTGTTCCAGGGGCGTCCCGTCCGCGTGATGCCGTTCGATGGCGTGATTGGTGTCGTCGAGCAGACGGCTCATGTTTGACTGCAGGGCGGGCAGTGACATGTTCCATGCCCATACGTCACGACATGTTGCCAATCCCCTGGACCAGATGGAGAACAGGCCGGTGGGGAGTTTCTTGCTTCCGTCCTGTACTCCGGTGGGGATGAAGGTGGTGTAGCTGTCGTCGCGTTGGTTGATCCAGTCGCCGTGCTTGTCGGGCGTGAGCTGAAGCCATTCGGGGTCGTCGGTCACGGCGTCCTTAAGGATGTCGAGTTTCTGTTGGCGGGTGAGGTAGTCGCCGATGTCCCGGTAGTGGATGGCGCCATACTCGGTGGATGCGGGGTTCTTGACGAGCATGGTGATGGCGATGGTGGCGCGGGAGCCGGAGTCGAAGATCTTGCCGCCTTCGCGTCGGGATTCCTCTCCTGAAGTGCGCTGGTTGCCGCGCAGATTGTACACGTAGATCGAGTTGAACTCGTTGGCGAAGCATCGACGTACACCGGCCCCTGACGCTCCGGTGAGCCATCCTCCGTTGGACACGAAGCAGACGATGCCGGAGTCGCCGATGCGGTCGGACGCCCAGCGGAACGCGCGGATGTAGTGGTCGTACAGCGAGTTGTTGTTGTTCGCGTCGGAGCTCGCGACGTAGGTCTCCTCGACCCGTCTGTCGAGGGTCGGGTATTTCTGGGTATCGGTGCCGGTGTGGCCGACGTCGCCGGCACGGTATGGCGGGTTGCCGACGATGACCTTGATCGGCAAGGCTTTCTGTTCCTTGATGCGCTCCGTGTTCTCGGTGAACACGGCGTCGTCCAGGGTGTCGCCGTCCTCGTGCATCTGGAACGTGTCCGTCAACAGCGCGCCCGGGAACGGCTGGTAGTCGCCGCCGACGCGCTTGTGGTACGACTGTTCGATGTTGATGTCCATGATGGTGGCGGCCAGGGGCACGATCTCGTTGGAGTGCAGGTCGTGCGCGTACTTGTACGGCAGATCCGCCGTGTCAATCAGCGTCTCGTCCTCGATGAGACGGCAGATGTACGTGCCAGTGCCCGCGAACCCGTCCAACACGTGCACGCCACGCGAACCCAATGACTGTCCGAACTCGCGCTGCAACGCGCGCTGGACCATGTGCAGTTGGGCGTCGACGACCTCGACAGGCGTGTACACGATGCCGAGCGAATCGGCGGTGTCCTTGAACGCCTTGGTGAAGAACTCGTTGTAGATCTCCTTGATGAGGTTCTGCTTGGCGACGTCCGTCTCCAACTGGCTCGCGGACAGACGCACCGACGCGTACAGGTCACGCAGCGTCGGGTTGTCCGCCATGCTTGGCAGGCCAGCCGCATACAGGGCGCCCATGGTGCGGTCGAGGCCGCGGACGATGGGGTTGTGGTCGATGACCTCCTTGTTGGTGAACAGGGTCTGGAAGATCGGCTTGGTGACCTCGTGCTGGGCGAGCACGGCGATGGCGTCCACCTCCGTGTAGCCGGGGTTGAGGCTGTCCTTCAACCCGTCCACGAATTCGAGGAAATTGTCGCGCGCCGGGCCGGTCTGGTCGACCAACTGGTAGATGGCTTCGGCGCGGCGGCGGGTGATGGCGGCGATGTCGTCGGTCCATTCGCCCCAGTAGATCTTCGTACCGCACTTGCGCACGATCTGCGCGTTGATGGCCTTCGCCATCTCGCCCAGTTCGAAATCGAACTCCGGCTGGAAACCCTTGCCGTCATCCGGCCCGTTGCCGTCGCCGGGTTCGTCGCCGTTGTCGCTTCCTCCCGATGGATCATCGCCGCCACCGACGCCGGAGCCGCCGTCAAGCGGTTTGCCGCCGCGCTTGCGTTTGCGCAGCTTCGACTCGTCCAACACCTCGACTTCGATGATGCGCTTCAGCGAGTCCTCATCGCCGAGCGCGGCGGCGTTGATGATCGCGTCCAACCGTTCGTCGTGGCTTCTCAGGGCGCGTACGACCTGCCAGACCACCTCGTACACGCCCGAGGAAAGGATCGTGTCAGGGTCGGCGCCCAGCGGAATGACCACAGGGATGATGATGTATCCGTATTCCTTGCCGGGAGACTTGCGCATGACGCGACCGACGGACTGGATGATGTCCACCTTGCTGCGCCGGGCGTTGAGATACATGACCGCGTCCAGGTCGGGCACGTCGATGCCCTCCGCGAGGCAGCGCGCGTTCGACAGGATGTGGCACTCGTTGTCCGCGGTCTTGGCGGCCAGCCAGTCGAGTTTGCCGCGGCGGGTGGCGGCGTCCATACCGCCGTCCACATGGTCGATCTCCACGTGCACCTCGTGGTTCGCGGCGATGACGTCCCTGTTCGCGTCGGTGTCCTCGAGGTTGCGCGTGTAATCGTCGATGACCGTGCGGAACTTCGCGGAAAGCGCCTTGGAGTCCTTGATGCTCGCGGCGAACGCAATCGCATGATGCAGGACGCGTTTGGAATCGTCCGGCGCGGTCTCGGCCGCGTGCCGGCCGCGCGAGACAAGCTCGTCCACGCTCTTGGAATGACGCCGGTCGAACAAGGCCTTCCAACAGCCCACGAACTTGGCTGCATCATCCAACGGAATCTCGGAGTCCTTCGCACCGTACTGCTTCTGCATGACCGAACCCATCATGCTTTCCGCGACCTGCATGACCACGATCTTGTAGTCCGTGAGCAATCCAAGATCCACGGCCTTGCCGAAGCTCAGCCGGTACGCGATGCGCCCGTACACGTTCTCGTCGTCCATGCTGGCGATCTCGATCGCGCCTTCCTTGGCCTTGCTCTTCGCCCCCTCACCGTAGATGCGGGGCGTGGCCGTCATGTACAGACGCTTCTCGGAATGGACGAAACCGGCGTCGTGAATCTTCTGGAACGCGGCCTCACCGTCCATCACGCCCGTGGTGCGGTGCGCCTCGTCGCAGATCGTCAGATCGAACGCGGGCAGGCCCAATTCCTGCGCATCGTGGATGACCTGGATCGACTGGTACGTGGAGAACACCACGTTCAACGCGTCTTCGCGTGGCTTGAACCGGTTGGCGACCGTCTCCGGATTCGTGGTCGCCGGGAACGGGATGTCCGTCAACTGGCCATAGGATTCCCGGTCCGACTTCGACAGTTTGCTGGCCTTACCGTCCGAGCACACCACGTACACGTTGATACGGCAACGCGTCTGGTTCACCCAGTCACGCATCGACTGCGACACCAGACTGATCGACGGCGCCAGGAACAGGACCGTGCCGCCCTCCCCCACCTGCTCCTCCACGAGCCGCAGCGAGGTCAAGGTCTTGCCGGTGCCGCACGCCATCACCAGCGAACACCGGTCATGCTCGGTAAGCTCGGTCTTCACCGCGTCGATGGCCTCACGCTGATGCGGACGCGGATCAAAAGTCACGCGGGTCGAGGATTCCGTACCGTCGATGAACGCGTCCCAATCAAGATTCGACCCGCGCATCGTATCCAGATCCAAACGGACCATATCCCTGTCCGGATGGGACAGCATGAAATCCTCAAGCACGCTCGTATACCCGGAGGTCGTGTCGGCGAGCATGTAATGCTGGTAGCGGTCATCGGCGAGGGCGTTCATGAAGAACGTGGACACGTCGCCCGCGGCAAGCTTCGGCTTCGAATAGCATTTCGCCTGAATCGCCCAATACGAACCGTCCGCATCCTCGGCGACCAGGTCGATGCCCGTGTCCATCGTGCCGTCGTTCGTGGGCGCCTCATCCCACAACCACACCTGCGTGATGCGTTCCAGCCATGAGGGATCGTGTTCGAGAAAGAACTCCACGGCATGCTCGAAACGCGTGCCTTGCTCGCGCTTGTCTACCGATTCAGTGACGATACGCGCGAAGATCTCATCAATACTCAATTTCCAGGCTCCCTCGTCGATACCACAACGAGTACCAGAATACCGTCATAACGGTTCCATGCCAGTATCGCAACTCTGCGATGAGATGCGCGGTCTTCTTGACGAGTCCTCTGGTCGCTTCCGTCGACCACCCCCAGTCGGCTACGCCGACAGCCCCCGCCAGCGGGGGCAAAAGAAGGACTCGCCCCGCGAGACGACATCCCCGCAGGAGCCGGACTCGCTGCGCGAGGCAATGCTTTGCTCCCGCCGGCGGGAGCTGTGTCAGCCACAAGCTGACTGAGGGTAGTACCCCACAACAACAGACTCGCGAAGCGAGACGATGCTCTGCTCCCGCCGGCGGGAGCTGTCAGCCACAGGCTGACTGAGGGTGGTCACCCACACAAGAGCCGACTCGCTCAGCGAGATTGGGTTTGAATATGACGAAAGCCTCGGAACACTGCGGTTCCGAGGCTTTCGTTTAGAACGCTAGTTCAAGCGCGTCTTGAAGATCTCTCTGATGGGAATCAGGCGAGGATCTTGGTGACACGGCCCGAGCCGACGGTGTGGCCACCCTCACGCACGGCGAAGGTCAGGCCCTCCTCCATAGCGATCGGCTGGATCAGCTCGACGGTGAAGGTCGCGTGATCGCCCGGCTGGACCATCTCGACGCCTTCCGGCAGCTCGATGACGCCGGTGACGTCGGTGGTGCGGAAGTAGAACTGCGGACGGTAGTTGGAGAAGAACGGCGAGTGACGGCCACCCTCATCCTTGGTCAGGACGTAGACCTCACCCTCGAACTTGGTGTGCGGGGTGACGGAGCCCGGAGCAGCCACGACCTGGCCACGCTCGACGTCCGTACGGCCGAGGCCACGGAGGAGCAGACCGGTGTTGTCGCCAGCCTCGCAGGAGTCCATCGTCTTGTGGAAGGTCTCGATGGAGGTGACGGTGGTGTTCTGGGTCGGGCGGATGCCGACGATTTCGACCGGGGTGTTGACGGCCAGCTGGCCACGCTCAACACGGCCGGTGACGACGGTACCACGGCCGGAGATGGTGAAGACGTCCTCGATCGGCATCAGGAACGGCTTGTCGAGGTCGTGGACCGGGGTCGGGATGTACTCGTCGACGGCGTCCATGAGCTTCTTGATCTGCTCAACCCACTTCTCGTGGTCCGGAGCGTCGTCGTGCAGCGCGCCGTAGGCGGAGACGTGGATGACCGGGCAGTCACGATCGAAGCCGTTCTCGTCGAGGAGGTCACGGACCTCTTCCTCGACGAGCTCGATGAGCTCCTCATCGTCGACCATATCGCACTTGTTCAGGGCGACCAGGATCTTCGGGACGCCGACCTGACGGGCGAGCAGGACGTGCTCGCGGGTCTGGGCCATCGGGCCGTCGGTGGCGGCCACAACGAGGATGGCGCCATCCATCTGGGCAGCACCGGTGATCATGTTCTTCACGAAGTCGGCGTGGCCCGGGCAGTCGACGTGAGCGTAGTGACGCTTCTCGGTCTGGTACTCGATGTGGGCGATGTTGATGGTGATACCGCGGGCGGCCTCTTCCGGAGCGGAATCGATCTGGTTGAAGTCGTACTCCGGGTTGACATCCGGGTACTGCTCGTGCAGAACCTTGGAGATGGCCGCGGTCAGGGTCGTCTTGCCGTGATCGACGTGGCCGATGGTGCCGATGTTAACGTGCGGCTTAGTACGCTCGTACTTTTCCTTTGCCATTACTTTGTCCTCCTGGACGTTTCGTAGGTTTACTGGGTTTCTGGGTTTCGTGCCACATTGAAAGGAGCCAGAACCCAGTCAGCGGTACACGATATTACCGCTGACTGGAGACGTGGCGCAAATCAACGTAGCTACGCGTGTCACTCGCCGCGCTGGGCCTTGATGATCTCGTCGGAGACGCTCTTCGGCACCTCGGCGTAGGAGTCCATCTGCATGGTGAACATGGCGCGGCCCTGGGTCTTCGAACGCAGGTCGCCGATGTAGCCGAACATCTCGGACAGCGGGACCTTGGCGTCGATGACCTTGACGCCGGTGGCGTCGGTCATGGACTGGATGTTGCCACGGCGCTGGTTGAGATCGCCGATGACTTCGCCCATGTAGTCCTCCGGGGTACGGACTTCCACGGCCATGATCGGCTCGAGGATGACCGGCTTCGCCTTCGGGGCGGCTTCCTTGAAGCACATGGAGCCCGCGAGCTTGAAGGCCATTTCGGAGGAATCGACCGGGTGCATCTGGCCATCGGTGACGGTGGCCTTGACGCCCACGACCGGGAAGCCGGCGAGAATACCGGATTCCATGGCCTCCTTGACGCCGGCCTCGATGGACGGGATGAACTCCTGGGAGATGTGGCCGCCGGTGACGGCGTTCTCGAACTCGAAGGTCTTGCCCTCGGTGGTCTCGAGCGGCTCGAAGTTCATCAGGACCTTCGCGAACTGGCCGGAACCACCGGTCTGCTTCTTGTGCGTGTAGCCCTGGTCCATGACGGCCTTGCGGATGGTCTCACGGTAGGCGACCTGCGGCTTGCCCTGGGTGCACTCGACCTTGAACTCGCGACGCATACGGTCGACGATGATGTCGAGCTGGAGCTCGCCCATGCCGGCGATCAGGGTCTGGCCGGACTCCTCGTCCGTGGTGACCTGGAACGTCGGATCCTCTTCGGCCAGCTTGGCGAGGGCGATGCCCATCTTCTCCTGGTCGGCCTTGGTCTTCGGCTCGACGGCGACCTGGATAACCGGATCCGGGAAGGTCATCGAGTTGAGGGAGATCGGAGCGTCCATGGCGCACAGGGTGTCGCCGGTGGTGACGTTCTTCAGACCAACGAAGGTGTAGATGTTGCCGGCATCGGCCACGTCAACCGGGTTCTCCTTATCGGCGTGCATCTGGAAGATCTTGCCGATGCGCTCCTTCTTGCCGCGCGTGGAGTCGAGCACGTTGTCGCCCGGCTTGACGGAGCCGGAGTAGACGCGCACGAACACGAGCTTGCCGTAGAACGGGTGCGTGGAGATCTTGAAGACGAGGGCCGAGAACGGATCTTCCTTGGTCGGCTTGCGGTCGATCTCGATGGACTCGTCCTTCGGATCGAAGCCCTGGATGGCCGGGACGTCCTCCGGGGACGGCAGGTAGTCGACGACGCCGTCCAGCATCGGCTGAACGCCCTTGTCCTTGAAGGCGGAACCGCAGAAGACCGGGAACGCCTGCTTGGAGATGGTCAGCTCACGAACGCCGGCGCGGATGTCCTCCTTGGAGAGGTCGCCGTCCTCGAAGAACTTGTTCATCAGGTCGTCGTTCGCCTCGGCGGCGGCCTCGACCAGCTGCTCGTGGTACTCGGCGGCCTTGTCCTTCAGGTCGTCCGGGATCTCGGTGGTGTCGTACTTGGCGCCGAGGTTGTCGGTGCCGTTCCACACGTAGGCGACCATCTCGACCAGATCGACGACGCCGGTGAAGTCGTTCTCGGCGCCGATCGGCAGCTGCATGACGAGCGGGGTCGCGCCCAGCTTCTCCTTGATGGTGTCGACGGAGTAGTAGAAGTTCGCGCCGAGCTTATCCATCTTGTTGATGAAGCAGATGCGCGGAACGCCGTACTTGTCGGCCTGACGCCACACGGTCTCGGACTGCGGCTCCACGCCTTCCTTGCCGTCGAAGACGGCGACGGCGCCATCGAGCACGCGCAGGGAGCGCTCCACCTCGGCCGTGAAGTCCACGTGGCCGGGGGTGTCGATGATGTTGATCTGGAACTTGTCCTTGGTGTCGTGGGACTGACGGCTCCAGAAGCAGGTGGTGGCGGCCGACTGAATCGTGATGCCGCGCTCCTGCTCCTGCGCCATGAAGTCCATCGTCGAGGCGCCATCGTGGGTCTCACCGATCTTGTAGTTCTTACCGGTGTAGTACAGGATGCGCTCGGTGGTGGTGGTCTTACCGGCATCGATGTGGGCCATGATGCCGATGTTGCGGACGAAATGAAGGTCCGAAAGCTCTGCAGCCATCTTTATCCTTAGTCTTCCTCAGGCGAGTGATTACCAGCGGTAGTGGGCGAAGGCCTTGTTGGCCTCTGCCATCTTATGAGTATCCTCGCGACGCTTGACAGAAGCGCCGAGGCCGTTGGAGGCGTCCAGGATCTCGTTGGCGAGACGCTCGGCCATGGTCTTCTCGCGACGGGCGCGGGAGAAGTCGGTCAGCCAGCGCAGGCACAGCGTGTTGGCGCGGTTCGGCTTGACCTCGACCGGCACCTGGTAGGTGGCGCCGCCGACTCGGCGGGAACGAACCTCGAGGGACGGACGGATGTTGTCCAGCGCGCGCTTGAGGACGGCGACCGGCTCCTGGTCGGTCTTCTCCTTGACCATGTCGAGCGCGGAGTAAACGATGTCCTCGGCGATGGACTTCTTGCCGTCCAGGAGGATCTTGTTGATCAGCTGCGCGACGACGGTCGAGCCGTAGATCGGATCGGGCAGCACGACGTGCTTCTTAGCGGGTCCTTTACGTGACATATCTCTTACTTCGCCTTCTTTGCTCCGTACAGGGAACGACCCTGCTTGCGGTCCTTGACACCCTGGGTATCGAGCGCGCCACGCACGATGTGGTAACGCACACCCGGCAGATCCTTCACACGGCCGCCGCGCACGAGCACGATGGAGTGCTCCTGCAGGTTGTGGCCCTCGCCCGGGATGTAGGCGGTGACTTCGATGCCGGAGGACAGACGGACACGAGCGACCTTACGAAGCGCCGAGTTCGGCTTCTTCGGGGTGGTGGTGTAGACACGGGTGCACACGCCGCGACGCAGCGGGCTGCCCTTGAGCGCCAAAGTCTTCGACTTCTTCGGCTTCGGCGAACGTCCCTTACGGACGAGCTGTTCGATAGTAGGCAACTTGAATTCTCCGATTCAGTGTTATCTCTTGGTTCCGTGAGGCCCGCAGCACCGTGAGCCACACTCCCCCAAGCATCCGGAACCTGTTCCGAATCGGAAAGTCAGCCACTGCCCACCGGCCCGATGGCCCGCTCGTCTCTCGCCGCCGCATTGCTGCGCGCAATCCAAACGATTCGCGGGATATCCCAGCGCCGTACTCCTGTCACATAAGGCGTACCGCTGGCACACACGAATATCCATATTACGGGCCGCCCGGACAACGACACGCTGACGACATACGACATCCGGTTCTTCGCCTTGTGACGTGTATGGCCGTGCGGCTGTGATTGTCATCTTCCTCCCGCCGGCGGGGTGGCGGCCGGGTCGCAGATGTACTACGGGGTGATTGCTATCACCCCGCCGCCGGTAAGAGGTCGCGTGCTCGAGCCCGTCCCTCGTATCTTCCTCCCGCTGGCGTGAGGTGGCGGTCAGGTCGCGATGCGCTGCGGGATGATCGTTATCTTCCTCCCGCTGGCGGGAGGTGGCGCGCAGCGCCGGAGGGTGGTCACGGGTCGGAGGTGCCGTGGTGTCGGATCATGCGTCTGCAACCCTCTTACCTCTCCTCCCGCTGGCGGGAGGTGGCGCATGGCGTCGGAGGGTGGTCACGTGGGAGTGGTGTCGGATCATGCGACCGTCGTCCTCTTCTTCCCCTCCCGCTGGCGGGAGGTGGCGCGTAGCGTCGGAGGGTGGTCACGGGTCGCTATCCGATGCGCCCGCCGGCATGGGGCCGGTTGTTCCAGGCGTGGGCCGGTCGGTTCGGTCGTAATCCGGCTGTTTCGGTTATGGGCCGGCAGTTTCGGTTAATGGGGCTGGTCGTTTTCGGGGCGCGTGCGGCGGACGCGCGCGGCGCGCGGCCCCCTGTGCCCCGCGTTCCGGCCGGGCTGCTCCACAACACGTGCCGGAGAGCCCGTTGTGGAGCGGCATCCCGCCGCAACCCCCGCGGAAACCCCTGTTTTTCAGTGTTCCGGGCCCGTATGGTGCGCCACAACTCACCGGAACCCCGGTTCCCGCCCCTGTTGTGGAGCGGCCCCGCTCCACAACAGCCGCCGGTATCGTTCCCACCGCGCGTTGTGGAGCAGCCGGGCCCTCAAATCGCGCCACAACTCCCACGAACCGCCTTCCACGACCCTGTTGTGGAGCACCACCCTCCCCACAACATGATCCCCGCACGCCGTCGTGGCGTACCGCCATCCCCACGACTGCCCCATGGCACGGACCGGTGCGACGAGCGGGGCATCGCGGTCCCGCATCACGATCCCCGCATGCCGTAGTGGAGCACCGTCACCCCTGACTGCTCCCTCGGCATGGATTCCGCACGTCGTGTAGTGGAGCATCGTCGCGCCCTTCGGCACGAATCGGCACAGCGAGTGGAGCTCGAGAACGTCCCCTAGCCTGAGAACGTCCCCCGGCCCGAGGGCCGCCCACCGCATCACCCCAGGAGTTCGCCACCAGCGTCACAAATCCCGGACGACGCCGCTTATCTCCGGAATCCGGGACACTGGGAGCGTACGGAGTCCCGGATTCGGGAGAACGGCCCTATCGTCCGTAATCCGGGACACTGGGGGAGGCTCAGCATCCCGGATTACGGACGACGCCGCCCGTTTCCCGAATTGGGGACGCTGGGAGCGGCTCAGCGTCCCGGGCTACGGATGATGCCGCCCGTTTCCGGAATCCGGGACACTGGGAGCGGCTCAGCATCCCGGATTACGGACGAAGCCGCTCATCTCCCGAATCCGGGACACTGAGCACGGAACCCAGCGTCAGAAATCCCGGACGACAGGGCCATTCTCCGGGATATGCGACGCTGAGAGCGTCCCAGCGTCCCGCTGCCGGGATGATGGGACGCTCTCCGGGATTTGTGACGCCGACCAGCTGCCAGCGTCAGGAATCCCGGACGACGCCGCTCATCTCCGGGATTTGCGACGCCGAAGCGGATATCGGCATGCGTCGTCCCACCGGGGAGGATACGGCGTCCCACCGAAGAGGGGAAGCGGCTCCGGATCGTGGGCCGCTCCAATGGGAAACACGGGAACCGAAAGACCGGAACGCCACAAAAGCCCCGATACCCCTCGAACGGGACGAACAAGCCGGACACCAACGGCAAGACGAAACACACCCGCCACGCACACCCCCAAACCTGACGCACCATCCCAGGCCGCGAACAGACAGAGTACAGGCCACGCCCCTGAATCCCGGAATCCCGAATCAGCCGCACCGAATCAGCCACAGAACGCCATGGGAACCTTCAGGCCCGTCATTTTCGGTGGCGGACAATACGTGGGGCGATGGGTGCCGAATGCGGGGGCCGGACTCCACCGCCCCGACACCTTGGGTCGGACCACCCTCCGGCGCTACGCGCCACCTCCCGCCAGCGGGAGGGAAATAAAAGCGCGGCTCGTGCACGTCGCCCCCGCCCGTGGGAGGAAGATACGAAGACCGGAGCCGCAAGGGACATACCGGCACCCACAGGCCGAAGAACGCGGTGCCGAAACGAAGGCCGGAGCCGTATGGGACATACACGACAAAATACGAAGAACGACTAAACCGCTGGCCCCACATTTTGCCTATACCCCGAAGAACCATCAAAGTGAAGAATCCCACTATTTCGAGGTCTACTGCGAAGAATACGCCCGACAACAAGAAGATGGCTCCCCGGAACCGAAGGGAAGAAGTTCCGGGGAGCCATCTGTAATGGGGAAGGAGGCGATGGTACGCTATCTGTTTCGCCGCGCCACCTTGCGCGGCCTCTTTGCAATGATGAACCACTCATTAACCAGTACACGTGTTTGCTTCGCGGCCCGACGCCTGCGCCGTGCTTCCATGCCGCACCTCGGTGAATTCACCATCGATCGCTGTTCAATTATCAGTTCGAAGGCGTTGCGCCTGCGGCCTTACGGCTTTCTGCGCTTCGTTGCGACCTGCCGGATTCCCGGCCGATCTTAAACTCCGGCCTTCACTTGGAAGTATACCAAAAACCGAACATCGCATGTAAGGCGACACGCCGAAATACCAATAAGCAGTAGGGCTTGCTGTCATTATTGAAATGAACATAAATGAACAATGTGACCGTTGCCATGTGCACATGCGAGCGGTTGGCGCGGTAGCCCCACGGCACGGCAAGCCGGCGGCATACGCGACCACGTCGGACGGCGAACGACGAACGGCGAATCCACGTAAGCGAACACGGCCGCACGGCCGAGCCGCAGGCCCACCATGCCGCCGCGCCGCCGCGACCCGCCGACGGCCATGACCGGATATACGCCGAACGTCCGAGCGGCAGATCCCGCATGGATGCCGTCCCACGAACGGTATCCACATGAACGGCCGAACAATCGCCCGCCACACCACGACCGTCCGATTTGACCCCAACCCTTGAAATCAAGCGCGACACGCCGTAGTTGGACAACGGCGAAAAGTCCTGTATTGTATTCACTCGTTGCCGACCGGCGCGAGCGGGTCGAGAACAATGGTGGCTATAGCTCAGTTGGTAGAGCATCTGATTGTGGTTCAGAAGGTCGCGTGTTCGAGCCACGTTAGCCACCCCACTAAGACCCCGAGGAAAACCTCGGGGTCTTTTGTTGTTCAGCGAAGACTCGACCTGCAGCCATCACCCCGAATCCGGGAATCCAACGTCACGAGACACGACCTGCATCCGGAAGTACAGTCCGCAGACGAATGCTGAGCGTAACGCCCGATAGGAACGCCCCACGCCCTACACTCGTCATCATGCTTTCCTTCGAGAACGATTACTCCCGTGCCGCCCATCCGGCGGTCATCGACGCGATCACGCGCCTCAACGACGGCCTCTACCCCGGCTACGGCTCCGACCCGATCTGCGAGCGTGCCAAAACGCGCATCCGCGAAGCATGCGCGTTGCCGGACGCCGACATCTGGTTCCTGGTCGGCGGCACGCAGGCCAATCAGGTCGTCATCGACGCGATTACGCCGCCGTATGCGGGCGTCGTCGCCGTCGAGTCCGGGCATCCGAACGTGCATGAGGCGGGCGCCATCGAATACTCCGGTCACAAGGTGCTCACGCTCCCCCACCACGACGGCAAAATGGACCCTCACGAGCTCGATGAATACTGCGCAACCTTCTACGCTGACGGCAACCACGACCACATGGTCTTCCCCGGTTCCGTCTACGTCTCCATGTCGACCGAGTACGGCACGATCTACGCGAAATCCGAACTGCAGGCCATTGCCGACGTCGCGCACCGCTACGACATGCCCCTGTTCGTCGACGGCGCGCGTCTTGGCTACGGACTGACCGCGACCGGCTGCGACATGACCCTGCCCGAGCTTGCCGGCATCGCCGATGTCTTTTATATAGGCGGCACGAAAGTCGGCGCGATGTTCGGCGAGGCCGTCGTGTTCACGAATCGCGACGCACGTTCCGCCGCCCCGCGGCATTTCCTCACCGAGATCAAGCAGCATGGAGCCCTCCTCGCGAAGGGATTCCTGCTCGGCGCGCAGTTCGACGCGCTGTTCACCGACGATCTCTACTTCCGCATCGCCCGCAATGCGAACGTGCAGGCGGACCGCATCCGCGCCGCGTTGCGCGAGAAGGGCTACACGCTCACGTTCGAGGCGCCCACCAACCAGATCTTCGTCACGCTCGATAAGCCGACCATCGAACGTCTGGAACGTGACGTGCGTCTCGGTTTCATGGAGAAGGCGGATGACGCGCATACGGTGATGCGCATCTGCACGAGCTGGGCCACCACGGACGAGGAGACCGATCGTCTTATCGCCCTGCTGTAGCGATCGCCTCGCGTTCCATGTCGACGAACCGGTGGACGGACGCCTCCACCGAATAATGCTCGCGCGTGTGCTCGGCGTAGACCTCGCCCCACCGCGCGAGCTCGTCCGGATGGTCGATCCACCAGTCGATGCGGCGCGCGAGCATCGCCGCGTCGCGCACCGGGAACAGCGAGGCGTCCGTCAGCGCGAATTGGCTCGCCGCGGACAGTTCGGACGCGGCGATCACCGGCACGAGGCCGCACGCCATCGCCTCGATGACGCTCACCGATTCGATGTCGGCGATCGAGCAGTGCACGAACAGGTCGCATGAACGCAGCAGCGCCGGCATGTCGGCGTTGCGGTGGAAGCCGATATCCGCCTTGCGCTTGAGGCGACGGTTCGCGCGGAACGTGAGATAGCGTTTGAGCGGACCGGTGCCGGCGATCACCAATTGGATGTCGCTGGCGTGCCGGCTCATCGAGATCGCCTTGATGAGCGTGATCTGGTCCTTCTCATGGGCGAGACGCCCGGACGCGACGACGCGGAACGGCACGTGCGCAGGCGCGTCCGGGTCGAGCGGCTCGCGCGCGGTGAACCGCGGCGAATACCCGTTGGAGATCACGTGCATTGTGCCCTTGTAGCCGTGTTCGCGCAGCAGGCTCGCGGTCATCTCGGTGGGCGTGTGGATGTGGTCGACGCGCTTGTACAGCCATTGGCGGAACAGCCAGTAGAGGAACTTCTCCATGCCGGGGATGTAGCGCAGCGGTCCCGCGGAATACAGGACGTTCTCCGGTTGCAGATGGAATCCGGCGGTCACGGGGATGTGCATCTGACGGGCGATCTTCGCGGCGCGACGCCCGAATTTGAACGGCATGTAGATGTGGACGACGTCGACACCCTGGAACGCGGTACGGAACAGCGTGTCGCTCGGTTCGGCGAACTGCATCTGCTGTTTGGCCGCCACCCACGAGACGAGCGGCACCCGGTTGACGCGGGCCGGATATTCAGGCGCGCCGACGCCGACGAGACGCACATGATGCCCTTGCCGTTCCAGTTCGGCCGCCCATTGGAGCGCCGAATTCGATGTGCCGTTGCCTTGATTGCCGACCGTGTCGACCACCAGCGCGATCGTCAGCGGACGGTCGATGTCCTCCTCGATATCCGTCACGTTGCCGATTGCAATGCTCTCTGCATCAATCGACGACCTCTCGTTCCTCTCCGTGTCCTGTTCGCGCATTGCTCCAGTCTATGACTTCACGGGACTTACGCGTCTCGCCGCGGCGGAGGCGGGAACGCCACGCCCGACGCCTGTCAGGACTTGTCAGGACTGCGCGCGCAGCGCGTGCGTGATGCGCGATATCGCCTGATAGAGGTCGCGTTCAGGTTTCAGCAGACTGAAGCGCACGAATCCGTCCGATGCGGGGCCGAAGCACGATCCGGGCATGACCGCCACGCCCGCGTGCTCGATGAGCCACGCGGTGAACGTGTCCGACACGCCTCCGCCCGACACACCTCCATCCGACGTGTCTCCGTCCGATACGCCTCCATCCGACACGCGGAAATCATCCGGCACTCGCGCCCACAGGAACAGTCCTCCGCGCGGCGGCGCCACGTCGATTCCCGCGTCGCGAAGCCCGTCGGCGAGCACCTGCGCGCGATGACCATAACGCGCGCCGAGCGCCGTCACGGAACGCAGGTCGCCGCTCAGCGCGACCGCGCCGGCCCGCTGCACGACGCTGGGGGCGAGCACGGTGGTCTGCTGATGGACGGCCTTCGCGGCGGCAAGGATGTCGGCGTTGCCGGCGACCCAGCCGCCTCGCCACCCGGCGACCATGAACATCTTCGACAACGAACCGAGCTCCACGGCCACGTCGGACGCGCCGGGCGTCTCAAGAATGCTGGGAGAGGGTTCGCTGCCGAATTCGATGCCCGCGTAGGCGAAGTCGTTCATCACCGCGAACCGATGCTCGTGGGCGAGCGCGACGACACGCCCGTAGAATTCCGGCGTGGCGACCGCGCCGGTCGGATTGTTCGGATAGTTGAGGATGAGCAGTTTCGCCTCGTCCCACAGACGCGGCGAGACGGCGTCGAGATCGGGCAGGTAGCCGTGGGCCGGGTCCGCGGGAATCGTCACGAAACGCCCCTTGACGACGGCGGTGGATCCCTCGTATTGCGGATAGTACGGGTCGACGGCCACGACGGTGTCGCCTTCGTCGACGAGCGCTTCGATGACGGTGGCGATGCCCACCGACGCGCCGGCGGTGGCGAGCAGGTGCGTGCGCGGGTCGAGCGTGACGCCGTGACGCGTGTCGTACCAGTGCGCGATGGCGTCGAGATAGGCGGGGATGCCGTCGAATGCAGGATAGCGGAACAGTGACGGGTCGTGCGCCGCGTGGGCGAGCGCGTCCTGCATGAACACGGGAGGCGCGCCGTCGGGATTGCCTTTGGACAGGTCGATGACGTCATGCCCGGCACGGATCGCGGCGGCGGTGCGCGCGTCCGCCTGGGCGAACGGATTCGGAGGGAGCGCCGCCGCCCTGCGTGAGATCAGATTCGCGATCGGATTCCCCGCGGGCGACGGATTCCCTTTCCCCATGCTCCAACTCCCTTCTTCCCCTTCAGGAAACGTTGGCCCGATCGTTTATTCCCAACCGATCGGTGGTATTCACGGTACGCCGCGGACCGGCGCGTGGCAACGGCGTGTCTATACACGGTAGTTATGGAGGGTTATCAGCGGGCGTACGTCGAATGGACCTGTCGTGCCGGCGTGGCGGGGACACGCGACGGCACGGCGTATCGGGGCACGATGGGAGAATGTGACGCATGACCGATAGCGTGAATGTTTCCCCTGATTCCCTGTCCGATTCCCACTCCCCCGCTTCCGGCCGCGTGCTGGGCACGCCGCTGGGCGTGCATCCGACGCGCGTGCTGTTCCTCGGCTCGGGCGAGCTCGGCAAGGAGGTGACGATCGAACTGATGCGTCTGGGCGCGTGGGTGTGCGCCGCGGACTCCTACGCGGGTGCGCCGGCCCAGCAGGTGGCGCATGAGGCGCGCGTGCTCGACATGGCGAACGCCGACGAGCTCAAGGCCCTGTTCGATGAGGTCAGGCCGGACATCGTCGTGCCCGAGGTGGAGGCAATCGCCACGGCCGAGCTGGCCGACGCGGCCGCACGTGGCGTGCAGGTGGTGCCGAGCGCCGAGATCGCGGCGATCTGCATGGACCGCGAGCGTCTGCGCGTCATCGCGCATGAGGAACTGGGACTGCCGACCACGCCGTACCGTTTCGCGGGTTCCTTGGAGGAGCTGCGTGCCGGCGCGGATGAGGTCGGCTACCCGTGCGTCGTCAAGCCGGTGATGAGCTCGTCCGGTCACGGCCAGTCCGTCGTGCGTTCCGCCGACGCGATCGACGCCGCGTGGACGGAGGCGCAGGAGGGTCGCCGCGCCGCCGGCGAGGGCGACGTGTCGCGCGTGATCGTCGAGGCGTTGGCGCCGCTCGACTACGAGCTGACCGTGCTGACGGTCTCGTCGAGCGCCGGCATCGTGACGTGCGCGCCGATCGGGCAGCGTCAGGAGTCAGGCGACTACCGCGAGTCCTGGCAGCCGGCGACCTCGTCCGAGGAGGTGCTCGCGCAGGCCGGTCTCATCGCGCGCACGGCCGTCGAGGGACTGGTTGCGAAGGCGCAGGCGAGCGGCGAGACCGGCTGGGGCGTGTTCGGCGTGGAACTGTTCGTACTGACCGACGGTTCGGTCCTGTTCAACGAGGTCTCGCCGCGCCCGCACGACACGGGCATGGTGACGATGGCCTCGCAGCGCCTGAGCGAGTTCGCGCTGCACGCGCGCGCGATCCTCGGCCTGCCGGTCACGGCGGGGCATGTCGCGCTGTCGCTGCCGGAAGGCTCCGTCGCGGCCAGCCATGCGATCGTGGTCGCGGGCGACGGCGAGGCGGAATTCTCGAATCTGGCGGGCGCGCTCGCCGAGCCCGGCACCGACCTGCGCGTCTTCGCCAAGCCGGAGGTGCACGGTCATCGCCGCATGGCCGTCGCGCTGGCGACCGGCAAAAACGAGGCCGATGCGAGGGCGCGGGCGGGCCGTGTGGCGGATGCGCTCGACATCGAGGTGCGCTGACGCGCGACGCCGTGTGCACTGAATCGGCCTTGCCCATGACTTGTGCATGCCGATAGCACGGAAACGCACATAGACGAAAACGCCGGAATCGTTGAGATTCCGGCGTTTTTAATGTTGGGGAGGCGCGTTTGATGTCCCGTCAATCCGCACACATTTTCCATGGAAGACGAATTAGTGCATATCACCGCTGGCGCAGTCAGCACTTATCTGGCGTGTGTCCACAAGGCGCACCGAGGGAAGGCGCCGAGCCGTCTAATGGACAGCCCAGTGGACTGTCCATAGGCGAGGGGAGCGGCTTGCCGCGACGGTTGCGCGAAGCGCAACAGGTACGCCGACCGAGGAGCAACGCCGCGGACACTCCGCCGGATCAGTGCTGGCCGTAGACGTTCTGGTAGCGGTCGTTGAGCTTGTCGATGTCCTCCTGCGGAATCGGGATGATATCGCCCAGCTGGCGGGCCGCCCACATCGTGTGCGCGACCTCCTCGGTCATCGCCGCGGCCTTCACCGCGCCCTCAGCGTCCTTGCCGATCGTGAACGGACCATGGTTCTGCATGAGCACCGCCGGCGACTTCGGATACTTCTTCAACGTCTCCACGACGCCCTCGCCGATCGCCTCGGAGCCGATCAGACGGAACGGACCCACCGGCACCGGGCCGCCGAACTCGTCGCCCATCATCGTCAGACCGCACGGGATGTTCTGGCCCGTCGCCGCCCACGCGGTCGCATACGTCGAATGCGTGTGCACCACGCCGTACACGTCCGGCATGTGACGGTAGATGTACGCGTGCGACGCGGTGTCCGAGCTCGGCGCCTCGGAACCGTCGACCACGTTGCCGTCCAGATCGCACACGACCATCGAGCTCGGGGTCAGGTACTCGTAACGCAGGCCCGACGGCTTGATGGCCATCAGATCCGCGGTGTGCAGACGCTGCGACACGTTGCCCGCGGTCCACACGACCAGGTTCCACTTGATCAGCTGCTCATGCAGGCTCGCGACGACCTCACGCACCTGCTTGACCTCGGCACGCACCTCGGGACCGTAATCAGCCAAAGTAACCATGATTGGATTTTCCTTTCGATTGTTGGGTATGGGTCAGGCGGCGCGTCGGAGGATAGGCTCCTGGGTGATGCCGATCCGGTCGAACAGACCGTCGAAGTAGGCCTTGGCGGCCTTAACCTCGGCGATCGGGTCGGCGGCCTTGGACGTCCACATCTCCACCGTGTAGCTGCCGTTGTATCCGAGACGGTTGAACAGTCGCAGCACGGCCTCGAAGTCGACGGTGCCGTCGCCGAACGGCACCTCCTTGAACTGTCCGGGGAAGTCGGCGGTGACCGGCTTGGTGTCCTTCAGGTGCACTGCGACGATGTTGTCGATGTTCGATTCGATCTCGTGCGCCACGTCGTTCTCGGGCCATGCGGTGAGGTTGCCGACGTCCGGGTACGCCTGCAGGAACGGGCTGTGAATCTGGGTCTTGAGGTAGTCGACCTTGCTCAGCGAGTTGAGGAACGGGTCGTCCATCGTCTCGATGGAGAGCATCACCATCTTCTTGGCGGCCATCTCGACGCAGGTGCGCAGGTTCTCGATGAACCATTCGCGGCTCGATTCGGTTTTCGGCTCGTAGTAGACGTCGTAGCCGGCCATCTGGATGTTGCGCACGCCGAGGTCGACGGCGAGGTCGATGGCCTTGGCCATCATGTCGAGCGCCTTGGCGCGGACGGCTGGGTCGGCCGATCCGAGCGGGAAGCGGCGGTGTCCGGAGAGCATCAGGGTGTTGATGCGGCTGCCGGTCCTCCACATCGCGTTGCGGAAGTCGGCGCGCTCCTTGTCGGTCCAGTCGAGGCGGGCGAGGCGCTCGTCGCTTTCATCGATGGAGAATTCGAGGAAGTTGAAGCCCAGATCGTGGACGAGATCGAAGGTCTCCTCCCAGGTAAGCCCGGTGGGCAGGGCCTTTTCGTAGATGCCTACGGCATTGACTGTCATGATGAGTCCTTACGGGAATGATTCGTAGATGTGCGGTTGGATATGACGGATACCGTCGGATATGACGGATCTGGAATCGGCGGGGAGCCCGTCACAGGGATTCGAGGTTCTTGCCCTTGGTCTCGCGGGCGAACAGGTAGACGATCGCGCCGACGACGAGACAGCAGCCGAAGAAGGTGAACGCGGTGGTGATCACGCCGAGACTGATGTTCTGCGAGACGGCGCTGCCGCCGACGAGCACGCCCATCAAGGAGGGGCCGACGATCTTCGCGATCGCGCCGAGACCGTAGCCGAGGCCGATGCCGGTGGAACGCACGTCGTTGGAGAACTGTTCGGAGCCGAAGGCGTTGATGATGCCGAACACGCCGTCGGCGAACATCATGATGACGAGCACCTCGACGTAGAACACCCAGCCGGAGTCGTGGAACAGAGCGGCGGCGAAGCAGGCGGCGGCACCGATCATGCCGTACATGAACATCGTCCAGCGGCGGCCGATGCGGTCGGCGAGCCACGCGGAACCGAAGCGTCCGATGCAGTCGGCCACGGCCACGCCCATGAACAGGTAGGCGACCATCTCGGTGTCGAAGCCGAATCCGTCCTTGAGCAGGGTCTGGCCCCACGACTGGATGGCGAAGCTGCCGAGGATGAAGCAGAACGATCCGAGGGAGACGATGACGAGCGGGCGCAGATGGTGGGAGAACAGCTCGCCGTAGGAGGCCTTGCGCTCGACCTTGATCTCGGGCAGCGCGCCGACCTCGCCCTCGGGGATCTCCATCGCCCAGGCGAGCGACTTGCGGGCCTTACCGGCATCGCCGTGCAGCAGGTGGAAGCGCGGCGACTCGGGCACGAAGTGGATCCAGATGAGCAGCAGCGCGGACACCAGGCTCAACGAGACCAGCACGCGCCAGTTGTCACCGACGATGCGCTGGCATACCGAGCCGAGCAGCAATCCCATCGGGATGAACACGGAGGCCAGTCCGGTGAGCAGTCCGCGCTGCTTGGACGGCACGAACTCCTGCACGTACGGGATGGAGGTGATGTTGAGACCGCCGACGCCCATGCCGACGCCGACGCGACAGATGGCGTACAGATACCATGCGCCGTCGGGGATGAGCAGCGTGAGGACGGTGAACACGAGGAAGAAGATCACGCAGCATCGGAAGGACCCGCGGCGGCCGATGCGGTCGGACATACGTCCCCACAGGATGGAGCCGGCCACGGTGCCCAATCCGGTGCAAGAGGTGATGACGCCAGCCTGGACGCCGGTGAGGTTCCAGGCTCCGGTCAGCAGGGCGATGACGAAGCCGACCATGAAGATGTCGAAGAATTCGGCGATGTTGCCGACGACGGCGAGCGCGACGAGACTTTTCTGGTGCCCGGTGAGCGGGCGCGAGTCGATCTGCTCGTATGCGGTGATGGGCGCGGAGGTCATGTCGTTCGTTTCCTCCCGCGGATCAGCGGTCGATGTCGGTGCCGAGCGGGATGTCCAGTTCGCCGGGACGCACGCGGGTCAGGTCGCCCTTGTGGGTGAGCGCGACCTTGGAGGCGTACTGTCCCCACTTGACGCCTTCGCGGATGTTGCCGGACAGGTAGCCGTGAATGGTAGCGGAGACGAAGGAGTCGCCGGCGCCCGGACGGTCGATGACGCTCACCGGGGTGGTGCGGTAGGGGTAGAAGCCCTCGCGGCCGCGCAGGTAGGGGCCGTCGGTGTGGTTGGTGGAGACGATGTACTTGCAGCCGAAGCGGTTCTGCAGTTCGGCGGTGACCTCCTCGGGGGTGCCGGTGATGCCGAACACCTTCTCCGCGTCGGCGATGGAGCAGAACAGGACGCTCGCCTTCTCGGCGATGGGGGTCAGGACCTCGCGCGCCTTCTCGCCGCTCCACAACTTGCGGCGGAAGTTCACGTCGAGAATGACCTCGACGCCGCGCCTGACGGCCTCTTCGGCGGCGTAGCGCACGACTTCGGCGGTGGTGTCGGTCAGGGCCGCGGTGATGCCGGTCAG
Source organism: Bifidobacterium sp. LH_417 (assembly GCF_056357035.1). Classification (NCBI taxonomy): domain Bacteria; kingdom Bacillati; phylum Actinomycetota; class Actinomycetes; order Bifidobacteriales; family Bifidobacteriaceae; genus Bifidobacterium; species Bifidobacterium sp. LH_417. Next base: position 160,396 of record NZ_JBKEVI010000001.1, on the reverse strand, counting down.
GAAGATGACCTTGGCGTTGAGAATCTCGTCCCAATCGTAGTCGTCGATGCCGGTTGCGCGGAAGGTGGTCCATTCGCGGTCGTAGATGACGTTGGCGGGCATCGGGTATTCGCCGGGCTCCATGAAGTACAGGGCGGTACGGCCGCCGGGGCGTCGGACCATCGTGTCCATGTGCACGCCGACGGAACGGTATTCGGCCAGGATGTAGTCGCCGAGGTCGCCTTCGGGCAGGGAGCTGGTCCACAGGGTCTCGCGGCCGAGCTGGGAGAGGAGTCCCGCGACGTTGGCCTCGGAGCAGGCGGGGTTCATGTGGACGGAGCGGGTGAACATCAGTCGTTCGCCGCGGTCAACGGTGAATCGGATCTGGCCTTCGCCGATGGTGGAGAGGTCGTACTTGGGGGACTTGTCGGCGTTTGCGGTGGCTTTTGCGGTCATGACGCACTTCCTTGTGGCTATAATCGTGATGGGAAATTCTTGGGATCGGAATGTTTCGGGAGTTTTCAGGTAAGGGACATCCCCGGGCTAGGGGGATGTCCCTTTCTTTGACTTCTCGGTAGGGAAAGGGCAGCTCACGCCGGTCAGACGGGCCACACCTCGTTGATGGTGTTCTTGAGCTCGGTGGCGGCGGCGAGCGGGTCATCGGCCTTGACGATGCCTCGTCCGGAGATGATCACGCCGACCGGCGCGCCCTTGAAGAACGGGATGTCCTTGACGTTCACGCCGCCGGTGACGGTGACGGTGAAGCCCATGGCGTGCAGCTCCTTGATGCGTTCGACGTCGTTCGGCCCCCACGTGAGGGTGCCGGCGACCTCGGCGTCGCGCGAACGGTGGACGATGACGTGCTTGGCGCCGAGTTCCTTCCACTTGCGGGCCTTGTCGGCATCGTAGTCCTCGCCGAGCTCGATCTGCACCTCGCCGCCGTATTCATTGGCGACCTTGACGACCTGCTCGACGGTGGTCAGCGAGGCACCGGCCACGACGGACACCCAGTTCGCGCCCGCCTCGAAGCAGTTGCGGGCGATGAGCGCGCCGGCTTCGGCGATGCGCACGTCGGCGAGAATCGTCTTGTCCGGGTAGAGGGCACGGATCTCACGCACGGCCTTGAGGCCTTCGGCGATAATGAGGATGGTGCCGCATTCGATGACGTCGATCTGGCTGATGGCCCGGTTGAGCGGGCGCAGGGCGCTCGGCATGTCGGTGGTGTCGAGGGCGATCTGCAGTCGGGGCTGGGCGAGCGTGGGGGTGGCGGTTGCGTCGGTCATGGCGGATCAGCCTTCCTTCTTGAAGGTGAAGAACTCCTGGGCGTTCTTCATGAGCAGCTTGTCGATGTACTCGCGGTCGAAGCCCTCGTCGACCATGCGCGGGCCGTCGACGGCCGGGTTGTAGTCGACGCCGGAGGTCGCGCCGTACGCCTTCTGGTAGCCGCGCTTGCCGGAATCGGTGCCGAGCAGGATGCGGTCGGCGAAGCCGTCCTCGTAGAAGGCCTTCAGCTCCATCATGCGGTTGGAGTCCGGCTGGTACTTGATGCGGTTGGTGCCGTCGATCTCGAGGTAGACGCCGAGCTTGAGAATCTGCTCGAGGTAGTACACGTCGGCGTTGCGCTGGATGTGGCCGATGGCGATCTGGTTGGCCGGCACGCCCAGCTCGAGGAAGCCCTCGGCCTGCTCGAGACCGCAGGTGCCGTAGGTGGTGTGCGTGTTGATCGGGCAGCCGGTCTCGATGGCGGCGATGGCGGCGGCCTCCATGCACTTGCGCTCGAACTTGGTGATCTTGCCGTACGCGGTGCCGACCTTGATGACGCCGGCCTTGTACGGGGTGCGCTCGACGATCGGGCCGGAGTAGTCGTTCTTGTCGATGCCTTCGCGAATGTCGGCGATGACCAGCTCGGCGACCTCGTCCACGTCGTAGCGGTTGATCCAGTGGGACTGGGTCTCCAGGTAGACGTGCTCGCGGTGGAAGCCGGTGGCGGCGATGACCTGCAGGCCGTCGACGGCCTTGGTCACTTCGGCGAGCTTGTTGAGGTCGCGGCCGCAGTTGATCGGGCACATGTCGACGACGGTGCCGCCGTTGGGGCTCCACTTCTTGGACGCCTCGGCGAAGTAGCCGCCCTCCTCGATGGCCTTCTCGACGGAATCGAGCTGGTGGTCGCCGTCGATGTAGACCTCGCCCGCGCCGACGCGGATCAGATGGTCGTGGCAGTCCACCACACCGAGGGTGCTGGGGTCGACGTCGCCGAAGATCGTACGTGCGAATGCCATGGTTGTACTCCTTTGTCTTGTGTTGTGCTCGTACCTGCTGCTGTGAGGTATCGGGTTCCCGCCTTGGGATCGTCCCCTCGGCTTGGTTGACGGTTATCAATCTACGTGCGACACGCCGAGGATTCCAGAGCGTCGATGAACCGATGTTCACCAGCACAACGGTTCAGCGATGCAACCAACAGAAAAACCTAGAAAATTCAACAAATAGGATTCACGAAAACCCGTTGAGAAAACCGCGGATAACAAGCTATGATGAACATATGTTCACCGACGACACTTTGCTTGCGACGGAGACGTCGCGGCGGCACATCGATCTCATGCTCAAGGTGGCCCGCGCCTACTACCTGGACGACCGCACGCAATCCGAGATCGCCAAGGAGATCGGATACTCCCGGCCGACCGTCTCGCGCCTGCTCAAGGAGGCGCGGGAATCGGGAGTCGTGCACATCACCATCGGGCACACGCTCGAACGCATGCGGGCCTTGGAGGACGGACTGAAACGCAAGTACGGCCTCAAGCATGCGCGCGTGGCCGAGGTCCGGCCCGACGAGGACCCCCGCACGATTATCCCGCGCTACGCTGCGGCGCTGTTCGCCGAGACGTGCGCGCCGGACTCGCTGATCACGGTGTCGAACGGCAATGCGGTGGCCGCCACCGTGCGCGAGATACCAGTATGCGACTGGCCGAAATCGAACGTGGCGCAGATGATCGGCTCGCTGAGCCCGAACAATCCGATGACCGACTCCCCCGACATCTGCCGTATGCTCGCCCAACGCATCGGCGGATCGTTCACCATCCTGCCGGTGCCGATGATCCTGTCCAACGCGGCGCTGGCGGACGCGATGCGCAAGGAGCCGCAGATCGCGACGACGCTGGCGCTCGGCGGCGGCGCCGACGTGGCGATCGTCGGCGTGGGCGCGGTCACGACCGAACGCTCCGGGCATATCTTCGACGCGTACATCGACCAACGCAAGGCGGCGCAACTGCACCGCGCCGGCGTGGTGGGGCACATCTGCGGGCATCACATCGACGCCGACGGACGGCATGTGAGGACCGACCTATGCGACCGCACGATCTCCGTCGACATCGAACGGCTCAAACGCATCCCGCTGGTCATCGGCGTGGCGTGGGGACCGGTCAAGGCGCCGGCCATCCGCGCGTGTCTGGTCGGCGGATTCATCTCGGCGCTCGTCACCGACCAGTCGACGGCCGAAACGCTGCTCGCATGAGACGGCGGACAGCGCCGGAACCCCGCCACGACACGCTTTGACGTGTCACCGGCGATTGCTACCCTTTTTACCGTTAGTTCACCCAGAAATTCCGCTTCACAAGCACTATTTGGAAGGCGATAATGGAAAAACTGGAAATGCTCTACAAGGGCAAGGCCAAGAAGATGTATGCAACCGACGACCCCGATGTGCTCTGGGTCGAATACATGAACCAGGCGACCGCCTTCAACGGCGAGAAGAAGGAGCAGATCGCCGGTAAGGGCAACCTGAACAACCACATCACCTCCGTCATCTTCGACCTGCTCAAGGCCCGTGGAGTGGACAGCCACTTCATCAAGCGCATTTCCGACACCGAGCAGCTGGTCAAGAAGATGGACATGTTCCCGCTCGAGATCATCATGCGCAACACCGCGGCCGGCTCCTTCGCGAAGCGCTACGGCGTCGAGGAGGGCACCCCGCTCAAGAAGCCGATCCTCGAGTTCTGCGTGAAGTCCGACGATCTGGGCGACCCGTTCATCAACGACGACGGCCTCATCGCGCTCGGCCTCGTGACCGAGGAGGAGCTCGCCGAGATCTCCCGCATCGCCCGCGCCGTCAACGAGGCGCTCAAGGACATCTTCTCCAAGATCGACGTGCAGCTCGTCGACTTCAAGATCGAAGAGGGCAAGACCTCCGACGGCACCATCCTGCTCGCCGACGAGATCACCCCGGACACCTGCCGCCTGTGGGACCTCAAGGACAAGTCCGGCAAGATCGAGCACCTCGACAAGGACCTCTTCCGCCGCGACCTGGGCAACATCATCCCCGCGTACGAGGAGATCTACGGCCGTCTGGTCAAGCTGGCCGAGGCCGAAGGCGTCGAACGCGCCGAGTGACACCGTTGGCTCCCGCCGGCGGGAGCTGTCAGCCACAGGCTGACTGAGGGTGGCTGTCCGGGAACGAACCGGAAGACCACCCCCAGTCCGCTTCGCGGACAGCCCCGCCGGCGGGGGCCATATTCATATCACTCCCCATCCCAGCCCGTTTAAGAACCTGATAACGAAAGGACCCTCATGGTTTTCCGCGTGTACGTGGAGAAGAAGCCCGGCTTCGACGTCGAGGCGCAGCAGCTCGCAGGCGAGCTGAAGACCATCCTCGGCATCGCCGGCCTCAAGTCCGTGCGCATCGTGAACCGCTACGACGTGGAGGGCATCAGCGCCGAGCTGTTCGCCCAGGCCACTCCCACCGTGTTCAGCGAGCCGCAGGTGGACGACGTGACCAACGACCTGCCGGACTTCGGCGCGGCGAAGGTGTTCGCCACCGAGTTCCTGCCCGGCCAGTTCGACCAGCGCGCCGACTCCGCCAGCGAATGCATCCAGCTCATCTCGCAGGGTGAGCGCCCCACCGTGCGCTCCGCGAAGCTGTACGCCCTCGAAGGCGACCTGACCGAGGCGGACGTCGAGGCGATCAAGCATTACGTCATCAACCCGGTCGAGGCGCGCGAAGCGTCCCTCGACGTCAAGGAGACGCTGAAGACCGCCGTGCCGACGCCCGGCAAGGTCGAGGTCATCGCCGGCTTCAACGAGATGGACGCCGAAGCCGGCCAGAAGTTCATCGACGAGCGCGGTCTCGCCATGGACCTGGCGGATCTCGAGTTCTGCCAGAAGTACTTCGCCGAGGCGGGCCGCGAACCCACGATCACCGAGATCAAGGTCATCGACACCTACTGGTCCGACCACTGCCGTCACACGACGTTCGGCACGATCCTGACCGACGTCGCCATCGACGACGAGGTCGTGAAGGCCGCGTTCGAGCGCTACCTCGAACTGCGCCGCGAGCTCGGCCGCGAAGGCAAGCCGCTGTGCCTGATGGACATGGGCACGATCGGCGCGAAGTGGCTCAAGAAGAACGGCATCCTCACCGGTCTCGACGAGAGCGAGGAGATCAACGCCTGCACCGTCAAGGTGAAGGTGGACGTCGACGGCGAGATGCAGGACTGGCTGTTCCTGTTCAAGAACGAGACCCACAACCACCCGACCGAGATCGAGCCGTTCGGCGGCGCCGCCACCTGCATCGGCGGCTGCATCCGCGACCCCCTGTCGGGCCGTTCCTACGTGTACCAAGCGATGCGCGTGACCGGCGCCGCCGACCCGACCGTGCCGGTCTCCGAGACGCTGGAGGGCAAGCTCCCCCAGCGCAAGCTCGTGACCACCGCGGCCGCCGGCTACTCGTCCTACGGCAACCAGATCGGCCTCGCCACCGGCCAGGTAGACGAGATCTACCACCCGGGATACGTGGCCAAGCGCATGGAGGTGGGCGCGGTCGTGGCCGCCACCCCGGCCGACCACGTGCGCCGCGAGACCCCGGCCCCCGGCGACAAGATCATCCTGCTCGGCGGACGCACCGGACGCGACGGCATCGGCGGCGCGACGGGCGCCTCGAAGGCCCACAACGTCGAATCGCTGGAACTCGACGGCGCCGAGGTGCAGAAGGGCAACGCGCCGGTCGAGCGCAAGCTGCAGCGCCTGTTCCGCCGCGGCGACGCGTGCCGTCTCATCAAGCGCTGCAACGACTTCGGCGCGGGCGGCGTGTCCGTGGCGGTCGGCGAGCTGGCCGACGGCCTGTACGTGGACCTCAACACCGTCCCGAAGAAGTACGAGGGTCTCGACGGCACCGAGCTGGCGATCTCCGAATCGCAGGAGCGCATGGCCGTGGACGTCGCCGCCGAAGACGTCGAGGAATTCCTCGGCTACGCGCGCGAGGAGAACCTCGAGGCGACGGTAATCGCCACCGTGACCGAGGACCCGCGCATGGTGATGACCTGGAACGGCGACGAGATCGTAAACCTCACCCGCGAGTTCCTCGCCTCCAACGGCGCGCCGAAGCACCAGGCCGTGCACATCGAGGCGCAGCAGGCGTACGAGGTGCCCGCCGCGTGGACGACCGGCACGTTCGCCGAGCGCATGCACGCGCTCGTCACCGACCTCAACGTGGCCTCCAACAAGGGCCTGTCGGAGCGCTTCGACTCGACGATCGGCGCGGGCACCGTGCTCATGCCGTTCGGCGGCGTCAGGCAGCTCACCCCGAACGAGGCGATGGTCGCCAAGCTCCCCGTGTTCGGCGAGACCACCACCGCCTCCGCGATGGCGTGGGGCTTCAACCCGTACATCATGGAGAAGAACCAGTTCACCGGCGCCTACCTGTCCGTCGTCGAATCGCTCGCCAAGCTGGTCGCCGCCGGCTTCGAGCATGAGAAGGCGTACCTGAGCTTCCAGGAGTACTTCGAGAAGCTGCGCGACGAGCCGGAACGCTGGGGCAAGCCGATGGCCGCCGTGCTCGGCGCGCTCATGGCGCAGATCGATCTCGGCGCCGGCGCGATCGGCGGCAAGGATTCCATGTCCGGCTCGTTCGAGGACCTCGACGTGCCGCCGACGCTGATCTCCTTCGCCGTGGCCGTGGGCAACATGAAGCGCGCCACCTCCCCCGAGTTCAAGGGCGCCGGCCACCGCATCGTGCGCATCGCGCCGCGCTACCTGGCCGACGGCCTGACGCCGGACAAGGACGCGCTGCTCGACACGTTCGGCCTGGTCGAAGAGCTCACCGACTTCGGCACCGCGCTGGCCGTCTCCACGCCGGGCTACGGCGGCACCGCCGAGGCGCTGTTCAAGATGACCGTGGGCAACGGCATCGGCGTCGCGCTCAACGACGGCATCGCGCTCGACGACCTGTTCAAGCCGGCGTACGGCTCGTTCATCGTCGAGCTCAAGGACAACGAGAAGATCCCGGCCGTTTCCAACCTGGTCGAGGTCGGCGAGATCGGCGTGACCACCGAGGCCTACGAGTTCACGGCCGCCGGCGAGACGCTGGGCCTCGCGGCCACGCAGGACGCGTGGGAGGGCGGCATCGAATCCGTGTTCCCGTACCGTTCCCACGGCGCGGAGAAGACCGAGACCGTCGAGACCATCGACTTCCACGCGGCCGAGGCCGGTGTGAAGAAGACCGTGTACGTCGGCTCCGGCGTGGCGCGCCCACGCGTCATCATCCCCGTGTTCCCGGGCAACAACTGCGAGTACGATTCGGCCGCCGCGTTCGAACGCGCGGGCGCCGAGGCGCACACGCTGATCGTCAACAACCTCACGCCGGCCGCGGTGGCCGAGTCCACCGCCAAGCTGGTCGAGGAAATCGGCAAGAGCCAGATCGTGATGATCCCGGGCGGCTTCTCGGGCGGCGACGAGCCGGACGGCTCCGCCAAGTTCATCACCGCGTTCTTCCGCGCCCCCGCCGTCACCGAGGCGGTGCGCGACCTGCTGAAGAACCGCGACGGCCTCATGCTCGGCATCTGCAACGGCTTCCAGGCGCTCATCAAGCTGGGTCTGGTGCCGTTCGGCGACATCGTCGACATGGACGCGACCTGCCCGACGCTGACGTTCAACACGATCGGCCGCCACCAGAGCCGTCTCGTGCGCACGCGCGTTGCCTCCGACCTGTCCCCGTGGCTCGCGAAGACCTCCGTGGGCGACGTGCACACGGTCGCGATCTCGCACGGCGAGGGCCGTTTCGTCGCCTCCGACGAGACGCTCGCGCGCCTCAAGGCCAACGGCCAGATCGCCACGCAGTACGTGAGCGAGGCTGGCGTGCCCGGCATGGACCTGGACGTCAACCCGAACGGTTCGGTGCTCGCCATCGAGGGCATCACCAGCCCGGACGGACGCGTGTTCGGCAAGATGGGCCATTCGGAGCGTTCCGGCAACGGCCTGTACGTGAACGTGCCCGGCGACAAGTACCAGCCGATCTTCGAGGCCGGCGTCGACTACTTCGCCGCCTGATGATCTAGCATCCGTATGGAAAAGGGGAGACCCGAAGGTCTCCCCTTTTCCATATCTACGGTTCCCGATTCACGACTTCGGGTCGGTGGTGGTCACGTCCACCGTGTAGCCATCCGTCTCGGCGATCGGCGAATACATACGCTCGATGACGTCCTTGGCCTGCTCGTTGGCGGTGGTCAGCAGCTCGCCCTTGTTCAGCTTCTTCTCGGCGCTCTTCTTGGCGTCCTGCAACGCGGTCGCCGCATCGCCGACATCCGAAGAGTTGAGTATCGACGACTGCTGATCGAAGAACTGCAAAGTGTCCGGATTGACCGACACCGACTGGATCGTCGGCGCGGGCAGCGTGATGTCGATGGTCTTCTTCTCATTATCGACGGAGATGTCGGCCTTGCCGAGGTCGATGCCGGCACGGGCCTCATACGAGTAGAACATCGTGAACGACTTCTTGTTGATGAACGCGACACCGCCCTCATCGTATTTCTCAAACCCGAAATCGGTCTCCTTCGCCGTGGTCAGATCCTGGATCTTTTCCAGTTGCTTGGCAACCACGGTGTTGGTGAGCGTCGGATGCGGGTTGAGGAACCCGTCGATGATGCTGCGTCCGAACACTCCCGTCGCAACGCATGCGACGATAATCACGACGCCGATGATTACTTTGACGGTCTTGCCCATGTATACGTCTCCTTCGTTCATCTACTGGGCGCGAGATAATGAAAGCGTAACCTTTCACCAAGACTACGTTGGTGTTCCCATGAGGTCTGCGGCTCGGTCGATGAACCGGGGGACGTCAGTCCTCGACCTCGTAGTTGTCGACGGACACCTTGACCTGCGCGGCGACAGATGGCCCCAAGGCCACGTTGCCGTTCGAGGGGTATTCGGGCGGCGTGAGCGTCATCCTCCCCGATGATTCGACGTGTCTCGCCCGGCTCATGGTGGTCCACGGGTAAACGAATCACACTCCGTGAGGCCGTCAAAGCCGACTAAACAAAGTCCCCTACGCATCAGCAACACGCGACACGATTATCATGGGCGGCATGGTGCGTGTGGAGCATGGGTTCGGGCCGGTGTGGGATGATTCGTCGCGGATGTTGGTGTTGGGGTCGATGCCGAGTCCGAAGTCGCGGGAGGCGGCGTTCTACTACATGCATCCGCGCAACCGGTTCTGGCCGGTGCTTCAGGCGCTGTTCGCGGATCCCTCCGACCCCTCCGACCGTGTGGGCGACTCCCCCGCTTCGCGCCGCGCGTTCGCGTTGCGGCATCACGTGGCGTTGTGGGATGTGATCGCCTCATGCGACATCACGGGGGCGAGCGATTCCACCATCCGCAATGCGGTGCCGAACGACATCGTTCCGATCCTACGCGACGCGCCGATCGCGCATGTCTTCACGACGGGCGGCAAGGCGGCGCAGCTGTATCGGCGTCTCATCGCGCCGCTACTGGACGCGGCCGGCCTCGACGTGCCGATGACGCCGCTGCCGTCGACGAGTCCGGCGAACGCGTCGATGCGGCTGGACGACCTCGTCGCCGTCTATCGCGAGGCGTTCGCCGCGGCGGGGCTCATCGGCGGGTGATTCGTCATCGACGCGGCTCGCCGACCACGACGCCGGCGGCTCAGCCGATGAGCTTGGCCTTCACGTGGTTGACGCGCACGTAGAACTTGAGATCGAAGTTGATGCTTTTGGCCTTCGCGTCGTAGGTGAACACCTTGGTGGAGTCCTCGGAGCCGAATTCCGACTTGGTGACCTTCTTGCCTTGCGCGGACTTCGAATCGGCCTTGCTCGTCCACTTGCCGGTCTTCGCGATGGACTCCGAATCGACGGTGCCGTACCAGTACGGGTACTTGCCGAAGTCGTCGGACATGACGGCGGAAATCATACCGTCCTTGACGGTGACGGTGATCTTGCAGTCCTTCGTGCAGTCCTTGCCGAAATCAGAGAACTCGTAGGTGCCGGTGATGTCGACCGGAGTGGCGGATGCCGACGCCGAGGCATCGGAGGAATCGGAGGAATCCGTCTTGTCGGACTGTTTGGACTGTTCGGACTGTTCGGACTTCTTGGAGGAGCCCCCGTCGGTCTGCGAGCTGCTCGCGGAGCCGTTCGCCGATCCGTTCGCGGCGGAGGCGTTCGACGACCCGCATGCGCCCAGTCCGATGGCGAGCGCACCGCACAGCATCATGGTGGCCAACATCGTTCCCGTTCTCATGCCCATCGTCGATCGTCCTTTCGTGGAAATCCTCATCACGTCATACGGATGCCATGATAGCGTCATCATCCCGCAGTTCTCCGGACTCGCCGCATTCCGTGGGAACCGTCGCACGCCGATGCCTGCGTATGGCCGACGCCAGAAGCCGGGTGAGCGGCAGGAGATAGAGGAACGTCGCGGCGGCGATGCTCACGGTGGGCGCGCCTATCGTGGCCAACGGCACCGCGCCGGCGATCGACCAGGGTACCAGCGGCGCGATGACGACGGCGGAATCCTCCAGGTCGACGGCAAACGCGCCGCGCGCCGCCTCGTCGTCACCGTACAGTCCCGTGCAGAGCTGGTGGGTGAGCATGATTGTCAGGGTCTGGTTGCAGGAGAGCGCCGCGGCACCTGCCGCGACGGCCGTGGTCGCGCCGGTCGCGCCGATGCGGAAGCCCAACGCGTCGATGGCATGCCGCAATCGGGCGAGCATGCGGGTTTCGGCGAAGATGCCCGCGTAGGCGGAGGAGATGCATACGATCGCCGCCACGTTCACCATGGAGATCATGCCCCCACCGTCGAGCAACGCGCCGACATGTGGATCGACGGCATGGTATCCGGAAACGAGGAGACGCAGCAGTTCCGGCCAGGTCATGCGCTGCACGCCGACGCATACCACCGCGGATACGGCGATGCTTGCCAGCATCGTCAGCCGCACGCCGACACGCAGCAACGCCATGACGACCACGAGGATCGCCGGCGTCACGGTGAGCCAATGCAGGTCGAACGCCTTCGCGAACAATCCGGCGATCGGGACGCCTCCGGAGACGGCCGACGACGTTCCGTCCCCGGACATGATGCCGGTCACGGCGGCCACCGCATAGACGATGCAGCTCGACGCGAACGGCACCGCTCCGGTACGCAGCATGCGCCCGAGGTTGGAGAACAGATTTGTGTGCGTGAGTTGCGCGACGAGCAACGCACTGGTGGAGACCGGGGAGAACCGATCCCCCACGTATACGCCGGCGAGCACCGCGCCGCCGAGCATCGCCGGATGGGCGCCCATCGACAAGCCCAATGACATGCAGATCGTACCCATGGTCGCGGCGCTGGCGAACGACGAGCCAATCAGCATCGACATCGCCGAGCACAGGAGGAACGTCAGCGGCAGTACGGTCACGCCGTGGATCAGGGACGAGGCGTGGGCGACGATGAACGCGATGGTGCCGCTGGCCCGCCACAGGGAGGTCAGCATGCCGATCAGCGCGAACGTCACGAGAATCATTCCGGCGGCGCGGATGCTGCCGGCGGCACGGCGCGTCATCGCGGACAGCTTCCGGCCACGCGCCAACCCGTATCCGACGAACAGCACCATGCCGATCAGCAGCGCGGGGATGATCGACCAGCCTTGCGCGACGCTTACGAACAGCGTCGCGCAGAACGCGAGCATCACGACCGCCTCGGTCATTCCCGCGCCTCCTTTCCCGTCCGATCCGATGCCGACACAGAGTACACCGCGTCACCGTTCGCAGCCGAGCCACGGTCGGATGCTTGACCGCGACCGCATGAGCCGCACCCGTTCCATGGTCACGCGCCGAAGTCGCGGTCGAACTGGGAGTCGCGGGCGGCGACGGTCTCCTCGACGCGGCGCGCGGTCTCCTCGATGACCTGCTCGTAGCCGGTCAACGCGGCGAACGGCATGAACTGGGCCGCGCGTTTGTGCCGCGACATCGGCGGATGCCGTCGCGACACGTGGTGTGGCAGATCGATGATGTCGTCGTATCGGTGTGTCTCATGCAATGCCATGGCGCTCGGTCTCCTGTCGGTAAGGACGGGCTGCACCCGCATACGCAGGCTCGCCTGTCGGCTCGCACATCACCTACGGACAACCCACCGGGTTGTCCGCTTAACGGTGATGTCCTCCGATCTGGTTGTTGCGTTCGATGCCGGTGGCGCCGGGTTCCATGTTCATGGCCTTGACGACCGCGTTCTTCCCAAACCGGCGTTTGATCGCCAGCAGCGCGCGGTCCACCGCGTCGCGGTCGGTCCCGGCGTCGGATTCCCCGCCGGCATCGCCACAGGGCCGGACGGCATCGGATTCCCCGGCATCCCCGCCTGCCGCGGCATCCGCATCGAACAGGTCGGGCTGCTCATAGCGTTTGCCGGCGGCGAGCTCCCCGTCCGTGGCGAGATCGTCGGCGACGACGGTGAGCCGGCGCACCAGCAGCCTCGGGTCCACGATGCGTTCGAACAGCAGCGTCATCGCCTCGCGGATGCGCGCCGACGAGGACGTGAACTCCCCCAATCCGATCGAACCGGCCGACGGTTTGGGTACCTTGCGACCGTAATGGTCGACCGCCACCGGGCCGTGATAGGACTCGGCGGCGCGTCTCGCCAGACGTTTTGTCTCCGGCGCCTCGCAATCGTCCAGCAGGCCCGCGTCGAGGCTGCCGACGTCGTATCCGACGACGAGCGTGAGCCGGTTCGTGCGCACGCCTTTGCCGACGAGGTCCAACGCGAGCGCATCGGCCATCTCCTTGGCGATGAGCCGCGCGGTGCTCCAGTCGGCCGGTCCGGTGAGCACCTGGCCGATGCTGGTGCTGTGCGCGTCCGGCTCATACGACTTGATGTCGGCGATCGTGCACGGCTCCCACCCCCACGCGTGGTCGATGAGCAGTTCCGCGTTCACGCCGAACATGCGGTAGAGCAGATCCTCGTTGTAGTAGTCGGAGGCGCGCCCCACCGAGCACCGCGCGACGTCGCCCATCGTCATGAGCCCCGCCTTCTCGAGTTTGCGCGCGTACCCGCGCCCGACCCGCCAGAAGTCGGTGAGCGGGCGATGGTCCCACAGCAGGCGGCGGTACGACGCCTCGTCGAGTTCGGCGACGCGCACGCCGTCCGCATCCGCCGGCATATGCTTGGCGACGATGTCCATCGCGACCTTCGCGAGGTACAGGTTCGTGCCGATGCCGGCCGTCGCGGTGATGCCGGTCTCGCCCAGGATGTCGCGCACGATGGTCATGGCCATCTCGTGCGGGGTCATGCCGAGCGCGGCGAGATACGGCGTGGCGTCGATGAAGACCTCGTCGATCGAATACACGTGGATGTGCTCGGGGGCGGCGTATCTGAGGTAGATGCCGTAGATGCTCCCGCTGACGGCGAGGTATCTCGCCATCCGCGGCGGGGCGATGATCATCGACGCCTTGAGCCGCGGCGATCGTTCCAGATCGCGCGCGTCGCACGACTCCCCCATCAGCCGGCGGCCGGGGGCCGCGAGCGCGCGGTCGGCGTTCACGCGACGCAGCCGCTCCTTCGCCTCGAACAGGCGCGGACGGCCGGGCAGCCCGTACGCCTTGAGCGACGGCGACACGGCGAGGCAGATCGTCTTGTCGGTGCGTGTCTCGTCGGCCACGACGAGATTCGTCGTCAACGGGTCGAGGCCACGAGCATGACATTCGACGGACGCATAGAAGGATTTGAGGTCGATGGCGAGGTAGACGCGGCCCCGCCCGGAATCATCGGCCATCGGCATCACCGCCACCTCCCATCATCAAACAAACGTTCGAATATCCACAACTCAACACTGCCACGATACCATAAAATCAAACATCTGTTCGATTCGTGTTGCGAGGTCCATGTAAGTCAGATAACTACACGTCGACGCCCCTGTGCTTACCCGGCAGTTATCATAGGAGCCATGGCTCAGCCAAACCCAAACCGCACATTCCAACGTTCCGACGCTACGCCGATCCGCGTCGCGCTGGTAGACAATGACGCATGCGTGCTTCAGTGGATGAGAGCGGCGCTGGCCACACATATGGGCATCGATGTCATCTGGGCGGAGAAGGACTCGGACGTGGCCCTTCAAAAAACATTATTCGAAAAGAATGTCCCCCATGTACTGATAACGGACATCGTCCTTAACCTCATGTCGGGCGTACAACTGTGCGAAGCCATCCGAAGAAGAACTCCAGCCATTGGAATCATTGGCATCACCGCATATCCAATCGAACATTACGAAACCGAATTGGCGCACGCCGGAGCCCAAGGCATACTCGACAAAAGCAATAGCATCATCGCAAAACTATTGTCGGCGATTCCCATTGCCGCTCACGGCCTACCGATCGACCGCAACGGCCCCTTCATGGACGCAAAAACCGCGCATGATTTGGTTTGCTCAAACCCCAACCCGACAATCGGCCAACTGTCGGAAACGGAAATACAGATACTCCGTCTATGCAACGCACACTATTCATTACGGGAAATATCGGAAATCATTGGGATGAACCCCCACACCGTTTCCACCCATGTAACCCGGGCAATACGAAAATTGGGAGCCAAGAACCGTTATGAGGCACTGCGAATTTGTGCGAAATATCACTCGCTGGATTAACGACCTTGCAAATCATGCAATCGCAAAGACGCGTTGTATCAGACATCGTTGGATCACCCTTCTTGCGACAATCACATCCTGTCTTCTCATCAGCGACGAAAGTCGTCTACTATCATTTGACTCAAATTCGGCGACACCCCAACTGATAATGACGATTCTGGCGATTGCCTCACTGGTGGGAATGTGCGTCCAACCCGCACTGGGAGCATGGGCCGTTATAGCATCCAGCGCCATTGCATACCTTCTCATGCCGACCCCGGTGATATTCGCCAGCACATTCTCGATTCCCCTATATATCTCGGTTGGCGTTCTGTCCTATACGGATATCATTCAAGGCATTATCGCGACCCCCATCGCCATCTCGATTGACATATCCGCAGCATACGCCTGTGGGAAAATATATTTCCTCTCCACCTCCAACATCATAACGCTCATCACGGTTTATATACTGGTATGCTTGCTGGGCTATTCCCTACGTTGGCGGGAACGAGCCTTACGCACCGAATGTCGCCTACAAAGCGCTCAACACCGATCAGCCACGGCCCATAAACTCCACGATTCGGTTGCCAATGATCTTTCATACGCCATGATGCATATCGACGCCATCCTTGCTTCGGATTCCGATGACGTGGACTATATGTCAGAAACGAAAGAACTGAAAACCATCCTTTTACGAGCCATAGCCAACACACGTGAGCTCATCGAATCCATGCACTCACCCTCCAACGGCAATATCCGCACTTTCGACAATCAGCCTCCGAAAAGATTCAACGATATAGAATCCCAGCAAAAAGTGAAATACGATGACGGTATCGAAGTACCGTGGATTCGACATCTCAAGGCGTTAGTCAATACGAAACAGTCCCATCTTGAACAATTGCATATACGGGGCATTGCCATACTCCCCGACTCATCGAATCATGAGATAAGCCCGCACAACGAACTACTGTTAACTGATTTTTTGAACGAAATATTCATCAACATCGCCAAATATGCAAATCCGGAATTCGGCTATGCAATCATCATAGCAACCGATGACAATGGTATTCAAATATCTCTAACAAATCACAGAAAGGACATAAAATCAAAGTATATGTCTACACACCTTGGGATGCAATATTATTGCGATGCTCTCTATAAGGCTGGAGGGCACTGCCGAATCGAGGAGAAGGATTCTTCAATCTGGCATCTCGTCGCATCCATACCCTATGGGGACGCCACTTTCACTGCACGCACCCTCTGTAGTGGAATTCATTACACACGCTGTTCTACGCACCGAAAACAGGATTGAATTGAATCGGGATTATCCGGACTGACGACCCATCCAACGGATGAAAGGAATAATCATGCACCAGCACATCAGACACATTATCATGGCCATCATCGGTGTAATCGCCTTGCTGATGGCACCCGCAGCCATGGCCGATGAACCCACACAGCCGAACGAACCAGAGTTCATCCAGGTCGGCCCCACTCTGGTTGAATCCTCGCTGAACATCCACACTGAACAGGAACTGACGGACTTTCTCCTGTCAAGCACACCAAAGGACGTATGGGAGGATGTCGATACGGGAACCATTACCAAGGTGGCTTTGCATCAAGACACCGGCACCCCCTACATTGATTATCAAAGCTACTGCGACACATTCACGCTGTGTCTGATGACTCCAAGCGGAGCCGATGTCGCGGGCTTCAAAAACGCCGGCATCCGAGCCGGTCGATGGGGCAATGTAGGACAATGGCGCACTCTGGCGATTGGCGGAGGCCAGATTCGATATTCCCAGAACGGTCATTACGTGACCACGGCAAAAAGAGGCCCTTGGACATGGAATAAGTTGTCCGGGACCGTCGACGTGGTACGTGTCCAGATATGGGATTGACGGTTTCCTAAACTCGCCCCGGTATTCTGCGGGATACCGGGGCTTCTTCTTAACGGTAATGCTCTCAGCGCAAGTCATCGTCATCCGCAGTCATCCGCATCTCACGGACACAGCCGCGACGCGCCGCCATGATGTAGCCGGCGATTGGTAGGGTGAACGGGTAGTGAACTCCATGTCTGACCACGTTTGAAAAGGAGCTTTGGCTTGTCGGCTGAACTCGAAGACATTCATGAGGAATGTGGCATCTTCGGCGTGTGGGGCCATCCCGACGCCGCACGACTCACCTATTTCGGACTGCACGCGCTGCAGCATCGCGGCCAGGAGGGCGCCGGCATCGTCGCGAACGACAACGGCCACCTCACCGGACACCGCGGCCTGGGCCTCCTGACCCAGGTCTTCGGCGACGAACGCGAGATCGAACGCCTCAAGGGCGACCGCGCGATCGGCCACGTCCGCTACGCGACCGCCGGCTCCGGCACGACGGACAACATCCAGCCGTTCATCTTCCGCTTCCACGACGGCGACGTGGCGCTGTGCCACAACGGCAACCTCACCAACTGCCCGTCCCTGCGCCGCAAGCTGGAGGACGAAGGCGCGATCTTCCACTCCAACTCGGACACCGAGGTGCTCATGCACCTCATCCGCCGCTCCATGCAGCGCACCTTCATGGACAAGCTCAAGGAGGCGCTCAACACCGTCCACGGCGGCTTCGCCTACCTGCTCATGACCGAGGACGCGATGATCGGCGCGCTCGACCCGAACGGCTTCCGCCCGCTCTCCCTCGGCAAGATGAAGAACGGCGCCTACGTGCTCGCCTCCGAGACCTGCGCGCTCGACGTGGTCGGCGCCGAACTCGTGCGCAACATCCGCCCGGGCGAGATCGTCGTCGTCAACGAGCACGGCTACCGCATCGTCCAGTACACGAACAACACGCAGCTCGCGATCTGCTCGATGGAGTTCATCTACTTCGCCCGCCCCGACTCCGACATCTACGGCGTGAACGTCCACTCCGCCCGCAAGCGCATGGGCGCGCGTCTCGCCGCCGAATCCGGCGTGGACGCCGACATGGTCATCGGCGTGCCGAACTCCTCGCTGTCCGCCGCGTCCGGTTACGCCGAGGCCGCGGGCCTGCCCAACGAGATGGGCCTGATCAAGAACCAGTACGTGGCCCGCACGTTCATCCAGCCGACGCAGGAGCTGCGCGAACAGGGCGTGCGCATGAAGCTCTCCGCCGTGCGCAGCGTCGTCAAGGGCAAGCGCGTCGTCGTCATCGACGATTCGATCGTGCGCGGCACCACGTCGAAGCGCATCGTGCAGCTGCTCAAGGAGGCCGGCGCGGCCGAAGTGCACATGCGCATCAGCTCGCCGCCGCTCAAGTACCCGTGCTTCTACGGCATCGACATCTCCACCACGCGCGAGCTGATCGCCGGCCACAAGTCGGTCGAGGAGATCCGCGAGTACATCGGCGCCGACTCGCTCGCCTTCCTGTCGCTCGACGGCCTGGTCGAATCGATCGGCCTCGGCGCGGACGCCCCGTACGGCGGCCTGTGCGTCGCCTACTTCAACGGCGACTACCCGACCGCGCTCGACGACTACGAGGAGGACTTCCTCAAGTCCCTCACCCCCGAGGACCGCGTGCGCCTGCCCGAATTCGCGCTGTACAAGAGCAAGTACATCGGCAACGAGTACACCGTGCAGCCCGAGGACCGTCCGCAGGACAACGCCTGACAAACGTCCGACAGTAAACAAGCCCCAACCCCATCAGCCCCAAGAAAGGCCCAACCCCAATGCCCAAAGCATATGAGAACGCCGGCGTGAGCGTCGAAGCCGGCTACGAAGTCGTCAAGCGCATCAAGTCGCACGTCGCCCGCACGAACCGCCCCGGCGTGGTCGGCGGCATCGGCGGCTTCGGCGGCCTGTTCGACCTCGCCTCCCTCGGCTACCAGGAGCCGGTGCTCATCTCCGGCACCGACGGCGTGGGCACCAAGCTCGTCGTCGCCAAGATGGTCGGCAAGCACGACACCATCGGCGTCGACTGCGTCGCCATGTGCGTCAACGACATCGCCGCCCAGGGCGCCGAACCGCTGTTCTTCCTCGACTACATCGCCTGCGGCAAGAACGATCCGGCCCTGCTCGAGCAGGTCGTCGCCGGTGTGGCCGACGGCTGCGTGCAGGCCGGGAGCGGCCTGATCGGCGGCGAGACCGCCGAGATGCCCGGCATGTACGACGAGGACGAGTACGATCTCGCCGGCTTCGCGGTCGGCGTGGCCGAGAAGTCGAAGATCGTCGACGGCTCCGGCATCGCCAAGGGCGACGTGCTCATCGGCCTGCCGTCCACCGGCATCCACTCCAACGGCTTCTCCCTCGTGCGCAAGGCCCTGTTCGAGCAGGCCGGCTACACCGTCGACACCGAGCTGGACGAGCTCGGCGGCGCGAAGCTCGGCGACGTGCTCCTCACCCCCACCAAGATCTACGTGAAGGCCCTCAAGCCCCTGTTCGATGCGGGCGTCGTCAAGGGCGTCGCGCACATCACCGGTGGTGGCTTCATCGAGAACGTGCCGCGCATGATCCCCGACGGGCTTGCCGCCGAGATCAACCTCGGCTCCTGGCCCGTGCTGCCGATCTTCGACGTGCTGGAGAAGGCCGGCGAGATCGACCACATGGAGATGTACAACATCTTCAACATGGGCATCGGCATGGTGCTCGCCGTCCCCGCCGACCGCGCCGACGAGACCATCGCGCTGCTCGAGGCCAACGGCGAGCAGGGCTACCGTCTCGGCTCCATCGTCCAGGATGCCGACGGCACGCAGATCACGCTCAAGTAAAACCCGTTCCACGGCTCCCCTCGCCAGGGGAGCCGCAACCATGTGAAAGGACTTTGCAAATGGGTCAGAAGGTTCTGGTCATCGGTTCCGGCGCGCGCGAACACGCCATCGCGCACGCGCTTCAGCGCGGCGGCAGCGTCGAGGAGGTGACCGTCGCCCCCGGCAACCCCGGCATGGAGCTCGACGGCATCCGCACCACGCACATCGCCGAGTCGAATCACGCGGCGCTCATCGACTTCATGAAGGACAACGGCTACGACTGGGCGTTCGTCGGCCCCGAAGTGCCACTTATCGACGGCCTGGTGGACGACTTCGCCGCCGCCGGTCTCAAGGCGTTCGGCCCGGACAAGGCCGCCGCCCAGATCGAAGGCTCCAAGGATTTCGCCAAGCAGCTCATGGAGCGACACGGCATTCCGACCGCCAAGTACGCGACCTTCGACGCGCTCGATCCGGCCGTCGCCTACGTGCGTGAGCACGGCGCTCCGATCGTCGTCAAGGCCGACGGTCTGGCCGCCGGTAAGGGCGTCACCGTCGCCATGGACGTCGAGACCGCCGTCGCCGCGCTCGACGATATCTTCATCGACCATCGTTTCGGCAACGCAGGTGCGAAGGTCGTCATCGAGGACTTCCTCGAGGGCCAGGAGTTCTCCCTGATGAGCTTCGTCAACGGCACCGAGTTCTGGCCGATGCCGATCTCCCAGGACCACAAGCGCGCCTACGACGGCGACAAGGGCCCGAACACGGGCGGCATGGGCGCATACAGCCCGGTCCCGCAGATCCCGCAGTCCGTGGTGGACGAGGCGATCGAGACGATCGTGCGCCCCACCGTCAAGGCCATGGCCGACGAGGGTACGCCGTTCACCGGTATCCTCTACGCGGGTCTCATCGCCACCGCGGACGGCCCGAAGGTCATCGAGTTCAACGCCCGCTTCGGCGACCCGGAGACCGAAGTCGTCCTCCCGAAGCTCACCTCCGACCTGGCCGCCGGCATCAGCGCGATTCTCGACGGCGAGACCCCGGAGTTCACGTGGGATGACGACCGCGTCACACTCGGTGTCGTCCTTGCCTCCGACGGCTACCCGACCAACGTCGTCAAGGGCGCGAAGATCCCCACCATCCCCGTCGACGAGGATTCCCACGTCTACTACGCGGGCGTCTCCAAGAACGAGGATGGCGAGCTCGTCGCCTCCTCCGGCCGTGTGCTGTTCGTCGAGACCTCCGCCCCCACCATCAAGGACGCGCAGGACAAGGTGTACGCGGTCATCGACGCGCTGCCGACCGACGGCATGTTCTACCGTCACGACATCGGCTTCAAAGCCCTGAAGTGAGGAATGCTCCGCTGAATAACGCCGCTGAATATCACTCAGCGGCGTTATTCATGAGCACGGAATCAAGAATCAGCCCAATCGGCGCAGCAACCTGATGACGCGACGTGTCACCGCGTCGAACGGCGGGTAGACCAGACGCAACGTGTCGGGGTGCGACGGCTTCACCGTCACCGTTTTCATGTGACTGAACGTGTCGAATCCGGTCTTCCCGTGGTAGGCACCCATACCGGACGCACCCACGCCGCCGAACGGCAGCCGTGCGGACATGAGATGGCCGAGCGGAAGCCCGAAGCCGAGCGCGCCCGACGACGTGCGCCGCTCGAAGGCGAGACGGGTCGCACGATCTCGCGAGAACACGTATGCGGCGAGCGGGCGCGGCCGTGCGTTGATGAACCTGATCGCCGCATCCGCGTCACGCACGACCAGAATCGGCAGGATCGGGCCGAAGATCTCTTCACGCATCACCGGCGCGTCCGGCGACGTGCCGAACAGCACGGTGGGTGCCACGTAGCGCGTCTCGCGGTCGACCACGCCGCCACACACCACCCGCCCGGCCGGATCAGCCGCACGTGGATCGGCCGCACGAGAGGCGCCACCGCCCATGCCGAGCCTACGTCCCACCATGTCCGCGGCGGCACCGAACACGGACGCCGCTTTGACCAACGGCGACACCGGACGAGCCGAGGCCGGCGCGGGAACCGTTCCGGCGGGCAGCAGACCGCACAGTCGATCGACATGACGATCGTTGACGATGCGCCCGTAATTGGGGGAACGCCGCGGATCCTCCCCATAGAACTCGTGTACGGCCACCGCGATGCGTTCCGCCAGCCGATGCGCCACATCCGGTGTGGCGAGCACGTAGTCGGGAGCCACACAGGTCTGCCCCGCGTTCGTGAACCTCCCCCACGCGATGCGCCGCGCGGCCACGGCGAGATCGCAGGTACCGTCGACGAACACCGGCGACTTGCCGCCGAGTTCCAACGTGACCGGCGTGAGGTGCTCTGCCGCGGCCTTCATCACGATGCGTCCGACGCGTTCGCCTCCCGTGTAGAACACGTGGTCGAACGGCTGCGCGAGCAGCATGCCGGTTTGAGCGGCTCCGCCTTCGACCACGGCCACCGCGTCCGGATCGAGGTATCGCGGAACCAGACGGGCGATCAGCGCGGATGTCCGCGGGGCGAGTTCGGAGGGTTTGAGACAAACCGCATTCCCGGCGGCGAGCGCGTCGGCCAAGGGCTCGAGCAGCAGCAGCGCCGGATAGTTCCATGGCGCGATGATGAGCGTCACGCCTTTCGGCTCGGCCACGGTCCAGCCTGCGGCCGGTTGGAGCGCCAATGGCATCGCGACAGGCCGACGCCGGGTCCATGCGCGCAGATGATCGCGCACGAACCGGGTTTCGGCGGCGATCAGGTTCAATTCCGTGAGCATGGTCTCGGCCGCCGGTTTGCCGAGGTCGGCGCGAATCGCCGCGACGAGATCGGACCGGTGGTCGTTCACCATGCGCCGTAACGCGTCGAGCTGCGCGCGCCGCCACGCGAGAGGACGCGTGCGGCCGGACGCGTAGGCGGATTCGAGACGGGCGAACGTCGCTTCGATGCCGGAAGTCATTGGGCGCACGCCTTCACATGATTCATACGACTCACCACGATTCCTCATTCGCGATCCCTCATATGCGCGCCGCTTACGGCAACGTCATGAAGTCGGTGTCCTTGAGGTAGCCGTGGCCGTCGGTGATGTCGTACTGGATGAGCTTGTAGTCCTCCAGCAGCTGCTTCGTCTCCTTGTCGAAGTCGCTTTCGGCCATCGGCTTGCCCGCATTGTCGAGGTAGATCGCCTGACCCTCCGGGATACGGTCCCAGCCTTGGATCTTGTTGACGACCGGCGGTTCCATGGCGGAGACGCGCTGGTGCATGAGCGTGAGGAACGCGAGGTACGGCGACACCTTGGCATCCATGTGTTCGGCGGCCTGCGCGACGAAGAAGTTCGGCGACGAGTAGTCGGCGTTGTCGATTTTCTCGCCCTGCGACGAGGACGCCTTGTTCGACCAGATGAAGTAGTCGGTCAGGTGGAGGGCGAGCGAGTTGTCGTCGTCCTCGCTGGCGGACGAGTAGATGCCGGGCAGGTGGTCGCCGTAGAAGACGACGGTGATCGGCTTGTCGAGCTTGTCAAGCTTGTCGAGGAAGTCGGCGGTGGCCTCGTCAGTGATCGCCTGACCCTTCTGGTAGGTCTCGATGGACTCCTGCTCGTCTTTGCCGAGCGGCGTGCCGGTGGTGGATTCGGCGGTGAAATCGTTGTCTTTATACCACGCGTGGTAGGGCATGTGGTTCTGCATGGTGATGACCTGCAGGAACTGGTCGGCATCGGTCTTCCCGACTTCCTCCAGCGTGCTTTGGTAGGTGGCGGCGTCGGAGACGTAAGGGCTGTCGTCGATGCGGTCCTGATGGGAGATGACGTCGGGGCCGGTCAACGTGTAGAAGTGCGAGAACCCGAACTTCTTGTAGTTGGTGGCGCGCGAGTACATGGACGACTCGTACGGGTGCAGGCCGATCGAGTTCTTCGGCGCACCCCACATCTGGTTGATGGTCGGCGTCCAATGCTCGCCGGGGACGAGCTGCTGGTAGGGGCTGGTCAGCGACGAGTCGAAGTTCGCCATCGACAGGCCGGTCAGCCCCATGTATTCGAGGTTCGCGGTGCCGCCGCCGTAGCCGGAGGACAGCATGAGACCGGAGGTGGTGTTCTCCTTGATCTGGCGGATGCGGGGCATCGAATCCTTGTTGACCTTGAGTCCGGGCACGCGCGAGGTGTCGGAGAAGGATTCGGACAGCACGTAGATGACGGTCGAGTCGGTGAGATCGTTGTCGCGCGTGGCGTTGATCTTCTGCGCGGCCTTCCGGTACCGTGCGGCGACCTGCTTCATGGTCTCCTCGGAATAGTCCGACGGCTTGTCCATCACCTTGGGGTGGACCTGGCGCATGAACGCGACGAGCGGACCGTTGCGTTGCGCGTCGTACACGGAATCCCACATGGACGGCTTGTCGCCCATCACGGTGGCGAGATTCTTCGCCCAACTGCCGACGGTGCTCACCTGCATCGCGTACAGGCCGAAGAACAGTCCGGGCAGCAGGACGAGCAGCAGACGCGCGACCGCGTTCACGGACTTCGTCTGACGGTCGGAGCCGCGGAACATGCGCCCGCGGCGTGCGTCGATGTGGTCGAGCGCGATGAACACGGCGACGAACACGGCGAACACGGCGATGGCGGCGAGGATCGTCCAATGCGCGCCGGCGGGCATGAATCCCATGAGGTTGCCGGCGTCCGCCTTGAGGAAGTTCAGATCGGAGGGCAGCACGGCCTCGTAGCGGATGGAGATCTTGAAATGTTCGATGACGGCGACGACGATCGCGACGGCCACGAGCACCGGCGTGGCGATCCAGAACCGGTTGAAGATCATGAGCAGCGCAAGGTAGATCATGCCGACGAGCAGGATGTTGAGCAGGAACACGAAATTGGGTTCGCGCAGGTTGAACATCTTGCCGACGAAGTCCCAGCCGACCTCCGGGCTGGACAGGGTGACGCGCGAGGAGGCGCCGAGGGTGACGCCGACTTCGAGAATCGCGACGACGGCGATGTCGAAGACGAGGAACAGCACGGCATACAGCCAGCCGGGGAACGGCTTCGGCTCGCGCCACAGGCGCGTGATGCCGGATTTCATGCCATGCGCGTTCCCGAGATCCGCCTCACGTGTGGCGTCATGTTCGGTGTTGACGTGCGATTCGTGCTGCTTCATACTGCTTGATTCACCCATACGCTCGGTTCCGTGTGACATACAACCGCCCATTTTCGCCGTCGAACCTTGGAATGACCAGTGCGACGACGGTTTCCTTACGTTTTCCAACCATTCACCCTAACGCAAAGGGTGCCTCGGGCCGAAACACGGCCCAAGACACCCGGGAAGCGTGCGTCGTTTCGCGTGTCTCACTTCGCAGCGGAGGCGAAATCGTCGACGAGCGCGTCCATCCAGTCGATCAGGTCGCCGTACTCGTGCGGCATCTGTTCGGGGAGTTCGACGACCGGCACGCCACCTTCCTTCGCGGCGGACGTGATCTGATCGGTGGTGGAGTTCGTTTCCTGCGTGTTGAGGACGAGCGCCTTGACGGAACCGTCCTCCAGCGCATCCTGGAACGCCTTGATGTCGGCCGCAGTCGGTTCGCTTTCGTTGGCGGCCGCCTGCTTGTAGCCTTTCGGCGTGGCGTCGATCATGCCGAGGTCGTCGGCAAGGTACCAGGCGACGGATTCGGTGGCCGCGTATGACAGTCCTGCGGTCATGGCGGAGATCTTCTCGATCTTGGATTCGAGCGTGTCCTCCTTGGCGTGCCAGTCCTTGTTGAGCTGCTCGTAGTCGTCCTTGTGGGAGGGGTCGGCCTGGCTGTAGGCGGCGGTGATCGCGTCGGCGGCGGCGGAACGCACCTTGGAAGAGAACCACACGTGCGGGTTGTCGCCTTCCTTGACGCCGCCGGCGGCGGCCGCGTCGACGAGCGCGGCGTCCGTGGATTCCACGGCCTTGGACGCCCATGGGTCATAGCCGGCGCCGTTGACTATCGCGACCTTCGCGGAACCGATCCGGGCGACGTCCTGCGCGGTCGGCTCGTAGTCGTGCGCCTCCACGTTGGTCTTGGACATGATGGCGGTGACGTCGACGTGGTCGCCGCCGAGATCCTCGGCGATGGAGCCCCACTGGTTGATCGAGGCGACGACGGCGAGTTTGCCTGCGGATGCGCCATCGGCGGATGCTCCCGAACCGCAGGCGGCGACGGAACAGAGCGTCGCGATCGCGGCGACGGCGGCCAATCCTCGCCTGACGGCGGACGTGATGGTGGTCGACATGGGCATGATGGGTGATTCCTCTCTACGCGGCCGTCTTCCCGGCCGTCTCGTGTGACGCATCACACTATAACACATATTGAGAACTATTATCATTAGCACTTTTGCGGCGTGTCGCGCAGCTGCCTTCCACCGGAGCACACAGCTGAATCCCGCCGGCCGCCCATATCGCATCAGCACAGCAATCGCCGACGACACATCGCCATAGAATCACTTGCGAGACCGCACACCGCGGATGAAGAAGGAAGACCACAGTCATGCGACACCTGCCACCGGCTCCCACGCCAGCGCCCACGACGACCATGCCGCCTGTACCCGCACCGCTCCCCCAAAACGCGGGAGATCCGCCCATGCCGACCCCATCGCGACCGGTCGGCGACGCGACCATCACCGATGCCCCCGCACCGGCGTCGCAACAGGCCGTTCCACCGGTACCGGCACCCGCATTCGCTCCGGCATCCGTGCCGACACCCGTACCATTCCCCGCGCCGGCTCCCGTACCGCAACCACCCGCACCCGCAGCCGCTGCCGCAGCCATCGGAAAGCAACCGCCAGCACCGACCGAAACGGCTCCACTGATGGCATTGCCCGCGGCGATCGAACCGTCGCCGCTCGCACCGCTCGCCGCCGTGGCAACCGAGGAAACCCTCACACCGGAACCGGAACCGGAACCACAGTCACAACCGGAACCACCGTCGCGGACGCAACGGCCGATGGCGCAGCAGCCCGGCTCCGCACCTACTCCCGCAGCCTCCGGTCCATCCACCGGCGACAAGCGCCGTCTCACCATCATCGCCGCCGTCACGGCCGCAGCCTTGATCGTCGCCGGAATCGGCGGCTACCTGCTGTGGTCGAATCATCGGCGCGACGCTGCGATGACCGCCTGCCGGAACGCGGCCAAGGAATACGACAAGACGCACGACGCGATGGCGAAGATCCTCGCACAGGCGAAATCCCTCTCCTCCACGGACGAAAGCACGATGAGCTCGACGGATTCGCTCGACAAGCTCAAGAAGCTCATCGCGAGCAAGACCGCCACCGACACCAACCCGCCGATCTGCGACGCTGGACTGGTTACCAGCGAACTGGAATCCACGAAGGGACGTCTCGACGATCTCGCCGGCGACAACCGCGCGCTGCAGCGGCAATTGGAGTCGTCCATCAAGGACGTGAACGCCAGCATCGACGCCAAGACGCTGAAGAACGCCCAAGACGATCTGAACGACGCAATCGACCAAGCACAGAACGTGCTCGACAGTTCCGCCGGTCAGGTCGCCGACGAATCCACGCGGTCGAATCTGCAGACCGCGATCGATGACGCGCGCAAGACCGTGAACAAGGACAAGCCCAGCGCCGCGGAGATGACCAAGGCCACCAAGTCGCTGACCGACGCAATCGGCAAGGTCAACTCGTCCATCGCCGCGAAGCAGCAGGCGGACGCCGAGGAGAAGGCGCGCAAGGCCGCGGAGGGGCCGCAGGGCGCGTTCTTCTTCGCCGCCGGCGCCGGCGGGTACCGCGAGAGCATCACCTTCGCGGACGGGCAGGCGACGAGCATCCAATGGATGTCGCTGAGTCCCGACAGAAAGACGGTCGTCTATCAGGTGAGCTCCGATGATGGATATACTTACACGCTGACCGACAACGAGGGCGGCACCCGCACGTTCACCTACGACAGGGGATCCAACACGCTCACCGACGTCACGGCCGGACTGTCCAACGAATACGCACACGCCGACAACTGATTCCCACCGTTCGCGGGACACGATCGTCCACCACGACTCCTCCGCCGCAGCGGACGGATCGCAGTACACGCCGATAACGCAGGAGGGGTGCGGTTCACAAGAACCGCACCCCTCTTATCGACGGGAATCCACTGCCTGGAACCCACTGCCTGCCGAAGCCGTTCGGAACAGGCCGGAACCGTTCAGACCGTCTCCTTCGCCTTCTCCCGACATTCCGGGCACAGGCCGAAGACCTCGAGCGTATGACGCTCGACGGTGAAGCCGTGGCCCTCGGCGACCTTGCGCAGCCAGGCTTCGCTGGGCGGGTCGATCTCGACGGTCTTGCCGCATTCACGGCACACCAGATGGTGATGGTGCCCGTCGTCGCCGCACAGGCGGAACAGCTGCTGGCCGTCGAGCCGGATCGTGTCGGCCGCGCCCGAGTCGGCGAGCGCGTTCAGCTGCCGGTACACGGTGGCGAGGCCTATGCGCGAGCCGGCATCCTGCATGCGCCGGTGCAGGTCCTGTGCGGAAATGAACTCGTCGCACCCGGCGAGCGCCGCGTGGATCGCGTCCTTCTGCTTGGTCTGACGTTCGATGTGTTCAGCCATGGACGCGGGTCACGCCTCCGTCTCGGATCCGGCTGCGCCGGACGCATCGGAGACACCAGACACAGCGGGCTGCACGAACGGACGCGCGTAGGGCTTGAGATCGTCCCAGCAGCCGGTCGCCTCGAGCTCGTCCACGGTGCGCGCGGTATCGTCGGTGAGCACGGTGATGTGCCCCATCTTGCGGTTGTGGCGCAGCTGCGCCTTGCCGTAGTCGTGCACGTTCCATTCGGGATGCGTGGCGATCTGCGCGCGCGTGGGCAGCACGTGCTGGCCGAGCACGTTGACCATGACGGCGGGGCTGAGCAGCTTCGGCTGGATGAGCGGCCAGCCGGCGATGCCGCGGATGTGCGCGTCGAACTGGTCGAACGAGCACGCCTCGATCGTGTAGTGGCCGGAGTTGTGCGGGCGCGGCGCGAGCTCGTTGACGATGACGCGGCCGTCCTTGGTGACGAACAGCTCGATGGCGAGCGTGCCGGCCAGTTCGAAGCCCTTCGCGAGCGCGAGCGCCATCTCGTGCGCGGTCTTCGCGATTTCGGGGCTCACTTCGGCGGGCGCGATCGTCATGTGGAGGATGTTGTTGCGGTGGTCGTTGCGCACGATCGGGAACGTCACGTAGTCCTTGCCGTTGCCGGACACGAGGATGGACGCCTCGAACGCGAAGTCGACGAAACCTTCGAGGATGGACGGGGGGAAGCCGCCGCCGCGGTCGCCGCGCGCGCGGATCTTCTCCAGATCCATGTCGTTCCTCAGCACGTGCTGGCCGTGGCCGTCGTAGCCGCCGGAACGGGTCTTCAACACGCACGGGTAGTGCAGGTCGTCGATGGCGGCCTCGAGCTCGTCGAAGTCGTTGACCTCGCGCCACGGGGCGGTCTCGATGCCGTGCTTGTTGATGAACGTCTTCTCGTTGATGCGGTCCTGGGTGACGCGCAGCAGGTCGGTGCCCTGCGGGGCGGCGACCAGGTGGCGCACCTCGTCGATCGAATCGGCGTCCACGTTCTCGAACTCGTAGGTGAGCACGTCGGACTTCTCCGCCAGATCGTGGATGGCGGTCTTGTCGTCGTACTCGCCGACGACCTGGAAGTCGGCGACCTGCGCGGTCGGGCAGTCGGGGGTCGGGTCGAGCACGCCGATGCGGAAGCCCATGTACTTGGCGCTCAGGGCCATCATGCGGCCGAGCTGGCCGCCGCCGATGATGCCGATGGTCGCGCCCGGCTGCAGCATCTGCGTGGCGCCGTGCGTTTCCTCAAACAAGCTGGGCATTGGATTCCGCCACCTTCTCCTTCAGCGAATCACGGTAGTCCTGGAGCTTGTCGGCCAGATCGGGCTCGAACGCGGAGAGCATCTGCACGGCGAGCAGGCCGGCGTTGGTGGCGCCGGAGTTGCCGACGGCGGTGGTGGCGACGGGGATGCCGCCGGGCATCTGCACGATGGAGAGCAGCGAATCCCAGCCGGACAGGGCGTGGGAGCGCACCGGCACGCCGATGACGGGCAGCGTGGTCTGCGCGGCGATCATACCGGGCAGGTGGGCGGCGCCGCCCGCGCCGGCGATGATGACCTTGAGGCCGTTGGCGCGCGCGTTATGCGCGAAGTCGGCCATGAGCTCCGGGGTGCGGTGGGCCGAAATCACCTGCTTGTGATAGGCCACGCCGAACTGGTCGAGGATGTCGCAGGCGCGCTTCATGGTCTCCCAGTCGCTGGACGATCCCATGACGACGGCCACTTCGGGCTTGCTGTCCGTCATTATCATTACCTCCACGTTATTGAGAATGTGGTTTCACTGTACTCCCCCGCCACCCCGGCGCGGCGACGGGCTCACACGGTAAGCGCGACCTTGCCGAACACGTCGCCGCCGATCGCGCGGCGGAACGCGTCCGGCGCGGCGTCGAGTCCGGCGAACGTCGAATCGATCGCCGGATGCAGGTCGGCGTGTTCGACGAAGCGCAGCAGGCGTGCGAAGTCCTCGCGCGATCCCATCGTGTTGCCCTGCACGCGGATGTCCTGGAAGAAGACGCGTGTGAGCTCCGCGCCCGGCTGGTCGCCGGTCGTCGCGCCGCATATGGCGATCGTGCCGCCCGGACGCACGGATTTCACGGAATGGGACCACGTGGCGGCTCCCACGGATTCGATGACTGCGTCGACCTTGCGCGGCAGACGCGCGCCGGACTCGAACGCCGCGTCCGCGCCGAGCGCCAGCGCGCGTTCGCGTTTCGCTTCGGAACGCGACGTGACGAACACCTCCAGCCCCGCCGCGTGCGCGAGCTGGATCGCCGCGGTGGACACGCCGCCGCCCGCGCCCTGCACGAGAATCGTGTCGCCGGGCTTGACGTTCGCCGCCGTGAACACGAGCGCATAGGCGGTGAGCCAGCTGGTGCCGAGCGCCGCCGCCTCGGCGAAGTCGAGGTTCGCGGGCTTGGCGAACACGTTCGCGGACGGCACCGCGACATGTTCGGCCATCGTGCCCGGATACTTCTCGGACAGGATCGTGCGCCGCTCCCCCGGAGCCACGCCCGCGCCGTCGGTGCCGACGAACGTGTAGAGCACGACCTCGCTTCCCGCTTTGAGCCCGCCGCGGCCCGACACGTCGTCGTCGAGGATTCCGGCGGCGTCGGTACCGAGGATCATCGGCGTCTGCTTGTCGGAGAGTCCCACGCCCTTGAGGCTCCACACGTCGTGATGGTTGACGGTCGCGGCTTTGACGGACACGGTCGACCAGAACGGTCTCGGCTCCGGCTCGGGCATCTCGCCCACGGCGAGCGCGGCGAGCGGGTCGGCGTTGTTGACGCAGGATGCGTATACGGCCTTCATCGGCGTTCCTTTCGTTGCGGCGCCGTCACGCACCACCGCGCGACGGTTCACTTTCCGTCATTATTGTCGCACGCGCACACGCCGATTTACGGAGATGTTGGGAGTATCGCCGCGTGGCACGCGGACAGGAGCGGCCGATGCGTCTAGGCTTACGTCGGCGGAAGGTAGTCAGTCGGGAGGAGAGACACGCGTATGACGAACGGCATTCTGGAGCGGATTTCGGGGCCCGACGACGTCAAGGCGCTCTCACGCGCGGAACTCCACGGGCTGTGCCGCGACATCCGGTCCACGCTGCTCGCCTACGGCCACGCGCACGGCGGCCATATCGGCTCGAACCTCGGCATGGTGGAGGCGACGGTCGCACTGCACCGCGTGTTCGATTCCCCTCACGACCGCATCGTGTTCGACGTGTCGCACCAGAGCTACGTGCACAAGATGCTCACCGGCCGTGCCGGCGCATACCTCGATCCGGCGCGTTTCGACGAGGTGACCGGGTTCACGAACCCGGACGAAAGCGAACACGATCAGTTCACGCTCGGCCACACCGGCACGTCAATCTCGCTCGCCTGCGGTCTCGCGAAGACGCGCGACATGGCGCTTGCGGCCTCCGACGGGACCGACGACGCGGGCATCGGCGACGTGGTCGCGGTGATCGGCGACGGCTCTCTGAGCTCCGGCATCGCGTTCGAGGGACTGAACAACGCGGCCGAGCAGGGCGGCAACCTCATCATCGTGCTCAATGACAACGAAATGTCGATCGCCGGCGATTTCGGTGGCATGTACGGCCCCTTGGCGCGTCTGCGCGAATCGGGCGGCACCGCCGAACCCAATCTGTTCCGCGCGTTCGGCCTCGACTACCGGTATGTGGCGCGCGGCAACGACGTGGACGCGCTGGTCGCGGCGTTCGAGGAGGTCCGCCATATCGGGCACCCGGTCGTCGTGCACATCCATACGTTGAAGGGCGCCGGATTCGCGGGCGGTCCGGTCGCTCAGGTCTCCCCGGACGATCAGGTCTCCCCGGACGCTGTCGCCGCGACCGGCGGTTTTGACGGCGCGTCGAGCGACACCGGCATCGCCACGACCGGCAACGTCGCGCACGCCGAGCCGTGGCGATCCGACCACTGCGACCTGCCGGACTCCGCGCCGCACGAAGGCCAATGCGAAGCATCGCACTGGCAGACACCGGACAAGGCGCTGGGCCGCCCGGACGATCCGCGCAAGCACTACGGCAAACTCGCGATGGCGGCACTGGAACGCCGCTTCCCCGACGAGCCGGGACTCGTCGTGATCTCACCGGCGACGCCCGGATCGAACGGCATCACGCATGATTTCCGCGAACGCGCGGGCGCGCACTACGTGGATTGCGGCATCACCGAATCGCATGCGGTCACGTTCGCCTGCGGCATCGCACGCGCCGGCGGCACTCCGGTGGTGGCGACCACCGCGTCGTTCTTCCAGCGCGCCTACGACCAGTTCTTCCAAGAGATGAGCCTCAACCGTTCCCGCGTAACGGTGCTCGACTTCCTCGGCGGCCTGTCCGGTTCGGACAACACGCATTCGGGTGCATACGACATCGCGATGTTCGCGAACATCCCGGGCGTGACGATGCTCGCGCCCACCTCGACGCGCGATTATCTCGACGCGCTGGCCTGGGCGACCATGCCGACCGATGCCGCGAACGGCGACGGCACTCGTCGCGCTCGCGGCGCTGTCGGTACTGTCGGCATGATCGGTGCCGCAGGCGCGACGAATCCGCCCGACGGCCCGGTGGTGATCCGCGTGCCGGGACAGGCGATCCTCGACCGCGAACGTAATCTGGGACGCGAATCCTCGCCCGAAGAGGTGCTTCGCGGAGATCTCACGGGCGACGGCGCGTCGGACATGCTCGCGTACCGCATGAACCACGCGGGCTCCGACGTGGCGGTGCTCGCGCTCGGCAACACGCATCCGTTGGGCGAACGGGTGATAGAGGCGCTGGCTGCGCCGGACACGACCGATGCCGTCGGTGAAGGCGACGGCGGCCACTCCCCCATCGACGCGACCCTCATCGACCCGCGGCAGTGCACGACGCTTGATATCGCGGCGCTCGACGCGCTGCGCGACGGGCATCGTCTCGTCGTCACGTTGGAGGACGGACAGCTGGAAGGCGGCTGGGGCGAGAAGGTGACCGCATACTATGCGAACCATCCCGGCGCCGCCGTTGATGACGCGGACCGCGGAGGCGCGGACGGCGGGCGCATGCGCGTGCTCAACTTCGGCGCGACGAAGGAGTTCACCGACCGCGTGCCACTCGCCGAACTCAACGCACGCTACGGGCTGACCGTGGAGGCGGTCGTGCGACGCATCCGCGAAACGCTCGATCGCTAAGGGCACGCGGAGGGCACGACGGGTGCGTTAGGGTGCACGGAGGGTGCGGCACACCGATGCCGGGGTTGCGCCAAACCCGCTCCACCATTAGAATTCATTGAGTTTGGCCCCGTAGCTCAGCTGGATAGAGCATGTGACTTCTAATCTCAAGGTCGACGGTTCGAGCCCGTCCGGGGTCACTTTTTCAACGTCAGGCGCATCTGATGCCAGACGACGTCGCCGTGCGTGGATTCGGAGATGCCTTCGTCCACGAATCCGAAGCGCGCGTAGAAGCCGACGAGCCGGTCCTTGCATGTGAGCACGAGTCCCTTACGACCGGCAGCGCGCGAATCCGCGATCACACGGCGCATCACGAGGCTCGCGAATCCACGATGCCGGAAGGCGGGCGCAGTGTCCACGCCGAAGATCATCTGCCACGCGCCATGCGGGTCATGCTGCGCCGCATCGTCGTACATGTCGTCCGTCAAATCGGGGCGGTCAGTGGCGAATCCGTTGACGAACGCGACGATTCCGCCGTCACCGTCACGTGTCAGCAGCCAGAATCCTTCCGGATAGGAGGCGAGCCGTGCGCGCAACGATTCACGCGACGCGGCTTCGGCATCCGGGAAACACGCGGATTCGATTGCGTCGAGCGCGTCAAGGTCGGCCGTCGCCGCGTGACGGACCGTCATGCCCGTGGGAACGTCACATGCATCCGACACCGGTTTGATGGATGCGGAGGAAACGGCGGACCGGCCGGCTCCATCGGTCCCATCGGTTCCTTCATGTGTTGTCATCATTGTCATATCGGCATCGTATCGCCCGGCTGCACCGGATGGTTCACGAGGTCGCGTTCGATCCACGCCATGACGAGGTCGGCGAGGCGATTCACCTCCGCATCGGTGAGCTCGCGGCCCTTGGGAATGTGATGCCATTTCTCGATGCAGCCGCGGCAACAGGTGGCGGTGGCATGCTGCGCGGTGAAGACCGGATGACCGCGCCACGGCGTCTGCCGTCCATCGTTCTTCGGAATCGCATCGCCGACGCGGGCGCGCAGCATCTCGCGCGCATGCCGGTCGATGATCGCTTTCCCCTTGGCGCGCGCATAGGCGCGGTCCTTGTCCGTCAACGCGAATTTCGCACGGAACGCGGAATGCGAGAGTCGTGCCAGCGTTCCGTCGATCCACCGCCGTTCGTCATCATCCATGTCCGTCTGCCACCTTTCGCATCCGCGCCTTTAGCACCGCACGCCCGTGATGGTGCCCTACCCCGGCATAACACGTCCCACTCCCGCCTGACGACATCGTTCCACGCCCGGCACGACTCATTCCGGCCCTTGCACGACTCGCTCCCCGGCAATCACGGCTCGCTCCTTGACTTGCCACGACAATCCGTAACAAACCGTGGAGGGAACCGTGCACGGTAGGGAGGGAACCGTGCAGGACGGGGAGGAAACCGCGCGAGGTAGGGAGGAAACACGGGGACGAGAGGAAACGCCGACGGGAACGCTACCCATCGGAGCGGGAAACGACTAGAACAGGAACCAGCCGGGGAATCCCGAGGGCGGGGTTCTTGAAATCCACGGCATACGCCGATGCCGATGGCGTGCGTGCGACGGCCGTGGTACGAAACGCAAGGAGTCTACTATGACTGGCATCAGCGAAGAGGAACTGGACGAGAAGCTTGCGGCGGCGCAGACCATCGACGAGGTCATGGCGATCGCCAAGGAGGCGGGTCATCCGCTGACCTACGAGGAGGCGGATGCGTTCTTCGGCCGTATCGAACAGGCGAAGTCGGATACGGCCGAGCTTGTCGGCGATTCGGTGAAGTCCGTAGCCAAGGAGGCGCTCGGCATCTGAGCCGGAACGGCCAAACGACTATAAACGACCGTATCGGATCGCATTGATACGAGCGGCGGGCCTTTGGGAAGAAGGCCCGCCGCTTTTGCATACCAACCGTCGCTCCCCTAGTAGTCAACTACGACGACAGCCTCTTCATCGGTGGGAGCCGAGTTCAGCAGGCACAGTCGAGCTGCGTCAACGCACCATCAGGGGGACGGCTGTGAGGGTCAAGCCTGCGGACGGGCGCGCAGGAGCGCACGGCCGGAGGCGAGGCGGTCGAGCACGCCGGTCGCGGCGAGCGCGAGCATGAGGAACCACGGCATGACGCCGCTCAGCACCACGCCACCGGTCACTTCGGAAATCAGATGCACGATGCCACGCGGGCTCGCAATCGCCACACCCTGGTAGCGGAAGAACAGCAGGTAGAAACCGTATTCGATGGCGACCATCGCACCGGAGGCGATCGAAACCGGCAGGTTGAACACGCGGTAGCGGGTCAGGAAGAACGGAATCTCGGCGAACACGCCCTGCAGCAGGGCGGACACGATCACGAATCCGATGCCGTACTGGCTGCCGATCACGGTTTCGACAAGCGTGCCGACCACGTTCACGTACAGCGCGGCACCGGGCTTGCGCAGCACGAGCACGGCGAGCGTGCCGGAGAAATACCACATGGCGTGCGTCACGCTCGCAAGTCCCGGCAGCACGGCGCCAAGGAACGACGAGATCGGCATGTACGCGAAGTTGAATCCCCAGAAAATCACGCCGCATGCGACGCCCAGCGTGGCACCGACGGCGATGTCGAGCGGACGCCACTTGAGACGGGTCTCATCGGACACCGACGCCGCGGAGACGGAACGATCGGAACGCCCGAAACGATCGGAACGATCGGAACGATTGGATGAATGGTTGTTTTGCTGAACGGACATGGTACTCCCCTTGCCGGTCTCGGCCGCGCACAGTGATCCACGAAGACGTTCCTTGACCTGCGCGGCTCGGGCGGGAACGCCGTCTGTCAGTATACGGGCTTCGGATACGAACACGTGAACGACCTCGGCTGCGTGGGGCGGCACCATATCCCACCGCATTCCACCGCATCCCGCCCCAAGCCGACCCCGAACCGCGAACAGCACAACTTCGCACAGGAAAACCGCACACAACATCACAAATCGCACCGTTTCGAGCGGTTCACGGCTGCAAGTACCCTAAAGAGTTATGAAGCTTACCGATATTTCCCCCGCAATCGCACTGACGCCGCTCGACGGCCGCTACCACAACGCCACCGCCCCGCTCGTGGAATACATGAGCGAACCGGCCCTCAACCGCGAGCGTATGCGCGTCGAGGTGGAGTGGATGATCCTGCTGGCCAACGGCTTCGAAGGCAACGGCGACCAGCCGATCATCGACGGCGTCGAACCGTTCACCGAGGAGGAGAAGGCGTTCCTGAGGTCCATCCCCGAGGACTTCGGCGCCGAGGGCATCAAGCAGCACGCCGCGCACGAGGCCGTCACGCACCATGACGTGAAGGCCGTCGAATACTACATCGACGACCAGTTCGACAAGGCCCCGGCCTCCCTGACGCACATCAACGACCGTCTCAAGACGCTCGTCCACTTCGCCTGCACCTCCGAGGACATCAACAACCTGTCGATCGCCCGCTGCGTGAAGAACGCCGTCGAGAACGTATGGACCCCGGCGTTCAGGGAGATCATCGATCATCTCGCCGCCAAGGCCGAGGAGCACAAGGATCTCGCACTCCTGTCCCTCACGCACGGCCAGCCGGCCACGCCAACCACGCTCGGCAAGGAGCTCGCCGTCTACGTCTACCGTCTGAACCGCCAGCTCAAGCACATCGAGAACCAGGAGTACCTGGGCAAGATCAACGGCGCGACCGGCACGTTCGGCGCGCATCTGGCCGCCTGCCCGGACGTCGACTGGGTCGCCGTCTCCCGCGAGTTCGTCGAGAACCGCATGGGCCTGACCTGGAACCCGCTGACCACGCAGATCGAATCCCACGACTGGCAGGCCGAGCTCTACTCGACCATCTCCCACGCGAACCGCATCATGCACAACCTGTGCGTGGACGTGTGGATGTACATCTCCCGCGGCGTGTTCGCCCAGGTGCCGGTCAAGGGCGCCACCGGCTCCTCCACGATGCCGCACAAGGTCAACCCGATCCGCTTCGAGAACGCCGAGGCCAACTTCGAGATCAGCTGCTCGCTGCTCGACACGCTGTCCGCCACGCTGGTGGAATCCCGCTGGCAGCGCGACCTGACCGATTCGACCACGCAGCGCAACATCGGCTCCGCGCTCGGCTACTCGCAGCTCGCCCTGACCAACCTCATGGGCGGCCTCAAGTCCATCCACCCGAACGAGCACGTCATCACGCGCGAGCTCGACGAGAACTGGGAGGTGCTCGGCGAGCCCATCCAGACGGCGATGCGCGCCTGCGAGCTGCGTGGCCTGCCGGGCATGGAGAAGCCGTACGAGAAGGTCAAGGAGCTCATGCGCGGCCACACGATCGACCAGGCCCAGGTCGAGGCGTTCATCGACCAGCAGTCCTTCGATCCCGAAACCGCCGCCCGCCTCAAGGCGCTCACGCCCGCCACGTACACGGGCGTCGCCTCGAAGCTCGTCGCCTTCGACCGCTGATTCCGCAAGGAGTCGTACCCACCGATGTCCACGCACATCGACGATGTGGCGCCAAGGCGCACACACGACTTCGGTGATCTGACACGCGCCGCCATGTCCCTCGGACTGGCGGCCGTCGTCATGGTGTTCGCCGTATACATGGGCGGCATGACGCGCGGCGTCGAATCCGACGCGCACACCGCCGCCCAGGCCATCAACTGGCTCGCCGGCATCCCCTCGACCGTGATCCAGCAGTTCGCCACGCTCGTCATCGTGGTCATGGTGCTGTGCCAGCTGCTGCTCAGCCGCGAATGGCTGCAGGCGGCCGTCTCCGCGCTCGCCATGTTCGCCGGGTACGGCACGGCGTGGCTGGCGTCGGTCGCGATCAGCGGGCTTGCGGACAGGACGCTCGCCCTGTCGCTCGCGTCCGCCGCGACCTCGTTCGGTTCCGGTCTGCTGCCGAACATGTATGCGGGCATGGCGACGTTCCTCACCGTGGCCGGCCCTCGACGCACGCGTTCGAGCGTCAAATGGGGTTGGAACATCATGTATGCGGTGGCCGCCGTCATGGTGGTGCTCTCATGGCATTCGGTCACCGGCATGCTCGTTTCGTTCGCCTGCGGACGCACCATCGGCATGCTCATCCGATTCGCGGTCGGCACGCAGAACAAGGGCGTGTGGGGCGAGGATCTCGCGACCGCGTTGCGTGGTGTGGGGCTTGACCCGTCGTCGCTGGTACGTCGCGACGATCCGACGCCGGGCGTGCGCGCGCTCAGCGCCTCGCTGGACGACGATCTGGTCGAGGGCTCACGCATCTACGATCTCCAGACCGCGGACGGCGGCCGGTACACGGTGTCCGTGCTGGACGCGCAGACGCATACGGCCGGCTATCTCAAGCAGTTGTGGAATTGGCTGCGCTTCTCCGGCGTGGCGATGCGCCGCGACCGTTCGGCGCGCGACGCCGTCCAGCATCATCTGTCGATGCTGCTCGGCCTGCACAACGTGAAGCTCCCCGCCCCCACCCCGTATGCCGTGGCCGATACGGAGGAGTCCGCGATTCTCGTGCTCAACGCGCATACGACGGAACTAGCGGCGAACCTCAATACGATGACGCGCGCCGATGCCGTCGACTACATGCGGTATCTGTCCGTTGCGAACCGGCGCGGCTACACGCACCGGCGCATCACGCCGGGCGTGCTGTCGCGCTTCGAGGACGGCACTCCGGTAATCGCCGGATGGCAGAACGGCGACGCCGCGTCCTCGCCCGCGAACATCGCGTTGGACAAGGTGCAGCTGCTCGCTCTGTTCGCCGCGCTGATCGGCGTGGACGAGGCGGTCGCGGCGGCGCGCGACGCCTGGGACGAGGCGACGCTCGCCTCGATCGCGCCGTTCATCCAGAAGATCGCGGTGCCTTCCCCGACGCGCACGTTGGACTCGTGGGACAAGTCGACGCTCGCGGCGTTGCGCAAGGCGGTCACGCCGCGTCACGACGACGGCACGACCGATGCCGCGACCGTCACCGCGACGGACGGCGAGCCGGGGACGTCCGCCACGACTCCACGGGACGACGCCGCCGATATTCCCGTGGAGTCGGTGCCGCTGGCACGGTTCTCGCTGCGGTCGATGGTCACGATGGTGCTGCTCATCGTCGCCGCGGTCGTCGTATTCACGCAGATGCGCCCCGACGAGATCATCGCCGCCGTCCGCAATGCGAATCCGACCATGGCGCTCGTCTGCATGGCGTTCGGATTGTGCGGCTGGATTGGATCGTCGCTTTCGCTCGGCGCGCTCATGGACCGTGAGCGCCGCGACCCGGTGGGCGTGTTCATGAGCCAGGTGGCTGGCGGTTTCGCGACCGTCTCGATGCCCGCCGGCGTGGGCCCCTCGTTCGTGAACCTCCAGTTCCTGCGCCGATCCGGCTATCGCAATACGGCGGCGACCGCGATCATGAGTGCCGCGCTCGTCGTCTACTATGCGACCTACGCGGTGATCGTCGTGATCATCGGCCTGTTCACCGGGCGTAACACGTTCTCCGGCATGATTCCGACGAATACGCTGGCGATCGTGTTCGGCATCATCGTCGTCGTGTTCTCCGTCGCGATGATGGTTCCGGCGGTTCGCCATCTCGTCATGCAGCGCGTCGTGCCGATCGTCAAACGGTATCTCAACCAGCTGCTCGACGTGCTCGGACAGCCGGCGCAGCTGTCGGTGAGCGTGGCCGGCGCACTGCTGCAGAACATGGTCACGGGACTCGCATTCTGGGCGGCACTGCTCGCGTTCGGCGTGAACACGAATCCAATCGAGACGACGTTCGTGTTCATGCTCGCCTACGCGCTCGGCTCGGCGGTGCCGACCCCGGGTGGCCTGGGCGGTGTGGAGGCGGCGCTCACCGTCTCCTTCGCCGCGGTGGGTGTGCCGCAAGGCGCCGCCCTGTCCGCGACGCTGCTGCACCGCGTCGTCTTCTACTGGCTGCGCATCCCATTGGGCGCGCTGGCGATGAAGTGGCTGGACAAGCGCAAT
Source organism: Bifidobacterium sp. LH_417 (assembly GCF_056357035.1). Classification (NCBI taxonomy): domain Bacteria; kingdom Bacillati; phylum Actinomycetota; class Actinomycetes; order Bifidobacteriales; family Bifidobacteriaceae; genus Bifidobacterium; species Bifidobacterium sp. LH_417. The sequence continues at coordinate 120,141 of NZ_JBKEVI010000001.1, read as the reverse complement.
CTCGTGTGATTTCGCCGCGAGATGCGAAATCCGTGAAAATCGCTTGTGGAACACGTGAAATCGTTGAAAAATGCGGCGTTTGGCCTCATCATGCGCTATCATCATTGATGAAATAAACGGACCGGTGGCCAAGTTGCCGGTCCCCGGACAAAGAAGGATGCTGTTCATGGCATACAACAAGTCTGATCTCGTTTCGAAGATCGCCCAGAAGTCCAACCTGACCAAGGCCCAGGCCGAGGCCGCCGTCAACGCCTTCCAGGATGTGTTCGTCGAGGCCATGCAGTCCGGCGAAGGCCTGAAGCTCACCGGCCTGTTCTCCGCCGAGCGCGTCAAGCGCGCCGCTCGCACGGGCCGCAACCCGCGCACCGGCGAGACCATCGAGATCCCCGCCACCTACGGCGTGCGCATCTCCGCCGGCTCCCTGCTGAAGAAGGCCGTCACTAACAAGTGAGTCTTCCGCCTCACGGCGTAGCAGCATAGGTTTTCCAAGGGCTCGCACCGACATGCTATCGGTGCGGGCCCTTGCATATGCGCGGGGTGCGCGGGAGCGCGGAGATTGCGCGGAAACGCGCGCGAAGGAACGCGTCTCAGCCCAGCGCGGCCATCAGCTTGCCGTAGGCGTCGGTCGGCTCGGCGCTGAACGGGTCGAGCAGCGTGACCTCGCGGCGGGTCGGCGCGGTGACGACCAGCGTCGTCCAGTCGCAGGAGAACTGCACGCCCGTGTCGAGCGCACGACGCACGAATGCGCCGCGCAAGGCGGCACGCGTGTCCGCGGGAGGCTCGTGCTTCGCGGCGGCCACGGTCGCGCCGTCCAGCGTCTCACGCAGTCCGCCGTGCGCGACGAGCGAACCGTAGAGCCGACCGTTGGCCACGTCGTGATAGTCGAGTTCCAGCCGTTCCAGTTGCGCGAAATCCAGATCCGGGCGACGACGGCGCATCGCGGCGGCGATCCGGTGTTTCGCCGCCCAGTCGACGCGCGTCGACAACGCGGCGAAATCACGCCGTTCCAGCGCATCCAACGCCCACTGCCAGTCGGCGAGCACGGCGTCGACATCCGTTTTCGGCAGGGACGCGGCGACCACATCATGCCGGTCGCGCACGAACGCGGCGACGACGTCGAAGTAACGCCGCTGCATCGCAAGCGGATCGGACATGCCGGCATCCCGCTCCCCCGCGTCCAGCCACCGGCTGACCGAACGGTTCGCGGCGGCCGGGTCATCGAACGTGAGATCCTCGAATCCGCTGGGGATTCCGCGGCGCACCGCGTCCTCGATCACGCACAGGACGAGATGCGTGACGGCGAGCTTCATCCACGTCGCCCACTGGGAACGGTTGGAGTCGCCGATGATGACGTGCAGACGGCGGAACGATTCGGGGTCGGCGTGCGGCTCGTCACGCGTGTTCACCATCGGGCGCGAGCGTGTGGTGGCGGACGAGACCGCCTCATCAAGGAAGTCGGCGCGTTGCGTGATCTGGAAGCCGTCCGGCGTGAACCGTCCGGCACCCGTATACAGCTGCCGGGTGATGAGGAACGGCAGCAGCTGCTTCTCGATGGTCTCCAACGGCACGAACCGGCGCACGAGATAGTTCTCATGGCATCCGAACGCGTGCCCGGCGGAGTCCACGTTGTTCTTGAACACGTGGATCGTCGCGCCGGCACCGTGCGATTCACGCAGACGATGCTGCGCGTCGGTGGCGAGCGACGCCATCACGCGTTCGCCCGCGGCATCCTGCGCGAGCGCGTCGAGCGGGTCGCGCGCCTCGGCGGTCGCGTATTCCGGGTGGGAGCCGACGTCCAGATAGAGACGCGAACCGTTGTCGAGATACGTGTTCGTCGAACGGGCGCGGGAGACGACCGGCTGGAACATGGTCATCGCGACCTGTCCGGCGTCCACCGGACGGTCCGCGCCCGTGACGGATACGCCGTATTCGGTCTCGATGCCGAAGATGCGCATGAAGCCGTCGAGTTCGACGGACGGCGTCGCTCCCGCCTCATGGGCGGCGCGCGTGCCGCTGTCGCGCAGCTGCGGCATCACTCGCCGCCCTTCTGCACGAAGCTGTTCACATACTCCTCGGCGTTGGTCTCCAACGTGGATTCGATGTCGTCAAGCACCGCGTCGAGCGCGTCGAACTCGACGTCGGACTGCTGCGCGGCGGTCGTCGTCTCCTGCTGGTCCTCGGTCTGCCCGACCTGCTGCGACTGGTTCGCCCGTGCGAATTCCTGAGGCATGATGATTCCTTCCGTTCCCTTGCTCACTCGCCGTCGCGCTGGATGAGATACGGCTTGAGCTCGCGGTCGATCAGACCGTTCGTGCAGACGACGTCGTTGTTCCGACGCCAGTGGATGCCGTTGCCGTTCCAGCGGCGCAGCGTGCCCTGCGCCTCCCACACGACCACGGCGGCCGCGGAGATCGCGGGAATGTCCCATTCGTGCAGCATCGGCTCGAAGTACGCGTCGTACGTGCCGTCGGCCACCTTGCACAAGTCGAGCGAGGCGGGGCCGACGCGCTTGATGTCGGCGGGACGTCCTTCGGCCAGCGCGGCGACGGTCTTGAGCGCACGGTCCGCCTCTCCCGGCAGATAGGACATGCCGAAGCTCACGACCGCGCCGTCGAGCGAGGAGGTCATGGACGGCATGACCTTCTCGCGCTTCTCGCCGACGGGCGTGTTGCGGATGCGCACCGCGCCCGAACCCTTCGCCGCGAGATACGTCTCGCCGAGCGCCGGCGCGTGGACGACGCCGAGGATCGGCTGCGCGGAACCCTCCTCGTTGAACTCGAACAGCGATACGGTGATCGCCCATTCGCTCATGTTGCGGATGAAGTTGATGGCGCCGTCGATCTTGCCGACGCACCAGTAGCGCTGTCCGGGGCGGGATTTCGACGGACGCGTCTGCCAGAAGCCGTCGAAGTGCTCCATGTCCGCGAGACGGCCGGACATGTAGCGCAGCAGACGGCCGTCGACTTCCACATTGGCCTGTTCGCCGGGGTTCTCCCGGGAGACGAGCATGTCGTGCGGTGCCATCTGATCCTGCAGGGCGTGTTTGCCGGCGGCCTGTGCGATGGTGGCGACCTTCATCGCGAGGTCGCGCAGATTCTCCTGTTGTGCCATGGTTCACCATCTTATCGGTGTTTTGTGGCGGTGTCGTGCGACCTGCGATGCCGCCGCATCTGAACGGTGCCGACCGCCGCTCGCCGCCGTTCCAGTGCCGCCGCGTCGGCTACCGGCGCAATGCGAGCCGTTCGAGCAGCGACGCGGCGTCGCCCGCCTCGGCGAGCGCGGTCTCGACGTTCTCCTTCCGGTATGCGAGCGGATCGGACATGTCGAGGCTGACGAGGTCGCCGGGGCGCACGCTCGTCGCCTCGGCCGGCGACGCGTTGCCGTAGATCTCGGGCATCGGCATCGCGGCCGTCGCGCCGCCGTCGCTTCCGGTGGCACCCGGCTTGCGCACGGTCAGATGCGACCAGCTGGCGGCGACCACGTCGGCGGGGAACGTGCGCACGAGCGCGGCGCGCAGCCAGGCGCGTGTCGTCTCGGGCGGGTTCGCCGCGGCGTGTGCGAGCGCGTCGTCATCGACGAGACGCTCGGCGCTTCCCGCGGCGGCAAGCTTCGCGAACACGGATGTCGTCGGGTCGAGCGCCGCCCAGGAGAGGTCGACGGCGGCGAGGCGCGAATCGGCCCATGAGGCGACGTCCCCATCGCCGGCACCGGTTTTGGCGGCGATCTTGCGGCGCAGCTTCTCGAGCAGCTGCCATTTGAGCAGCCATTCGACGCGTGAGCCTTCCGCCTTCATCGTGAGACGCCGGTCGTCATCGGCATGGCGGATGGCGGCGGTGTCGGCGAGCGCCTGCCCCCACATGGCCATGATGTTGCGGGTCTCGCGGTCCTCCCACGCGGGTTCTCCGGCCGTGTCGGTGCCGAGCGTGGCGGCGGCGACCTCGTAGACGGCGCGGCGCAGGGCCACCTGCATGAGCCAGGCGGTGGTCGTGCCGCCGGTTTCGAGCGGGAGAGCCGCGGCGAGCGTCAGGTCGTGGGAGACGGTGTGCATCGCCTCGACCGGGTCGGCGAGTTGGAGGGAGCCGAGCAGCGTGTCGAGGTCGTAGTCGGTCTCGCGCGCGTGTTCGAGCGTCCACAGGAGCATCGAGGTGACGCCGAGTTTGAGCGCCTGCGGCACGTCCATGCGGTTCGCGTCGCCGACGATCACGTGGAGGCGACGGTAGTCGTCGGTGGCGTGGGATTCGTCGCGCGTGTTGATGATGGGGCGGTCGAACGTGGTCTGCAGGCCGATCTTCGCGTGGATGTAGTCGGCGCGCTGGCTCAGCTGGTAGCCGGCCCGTTCGCTCGTCTCGCCGATGCCGACCCGTCCGGAGCCGGCCCAGATCTGGCGGGAGACGAAGTGCGCGGTCATCAGGGAGGCCACGTCCGTGAACGGCACGTCGCGGCGCATCATGTAGTTCTCGTGTGTGCCCCAGCTGGCGCCTTTGCCGTCCACGTTGTTGCGGTGGAGCACGACCGGATGCCCGGACGCCTTGAGTTCGGGGGTTTCAGCGCTGGCTGCCTGCGCGGCGGCGAGCATGAGCCGGTCGCCGGCGTGGTCGTAGGCGAGTGCTTGGAACGGGTCGGTGGTTTCGGGAGCCGAGTATTCGGGGTGCGCGTGGTCCACGTAGATGCGGCCGCCGTTGGGGGCGATCACGTTGGTGATGTTGAGCTGGGGCGCGTCGGTGAGCATGTCGGGGCGGGCGGCGGCGCGGTCGAGCCTGGTGCCGCGCGCGTCGTTGACGGGATCCTCCTGCCGGTAGTCCCAGCGGATGTGCCGTGTGGCGTCGTCGGCGGCCGCGCCTACCACGTCGAAGCTCAGTTTGACCGGCTGGTAGTAGGCGACGCCCGGCTGCGAGACTGCGTATTCGGTCTCCGTGCCCATCACTCGTTTCACGCTCATAAGACAATATGTTAGATGATGGTAAGTTTTTCGCAATAGTATAGTTATACCCACCACGGATTATCAATATCCCTAAGGAGTGCAATGCGGCAATTAATCATACTTGGGAATGGATTCGATTTAGCATGCAATCTACATATGACAAAAGAACAGAAAAAATATACAACCGCATATAGCTCTTATTTTGATTATCTAATCTCAACGATTATTACAGATGCCAGCATAACATCAAAGCCTTTCACAAGCCTATGCAACGTCAAGAATAAATCTAAAATTCCAAGTGCATGGACATATATTTTCGCATGGTATGCGCAATATGATGATAGATATGGCAAACCCGGCAGCTGGAAAGATGTGGAATCATTAATTGCAGATTTTCTTACATACGATGATTTTTTATCAAATAGGAGTCGATACGGCATCCGCAAGCCATCAATTAATGCCTATTATTCTTCCGATGAAGACTTAGAGCATTACGGAGCGGGAGCATATTCCAACTCTGAAATGGATGAAGAGATTATTGAATCGATTTCGAAATTATATTCAATATTAGATGAATATTTTTCAAATATCTTACCGGGATTCAGCAGAGGATATTCCTATGAAACAGGAGATTACTACACTGAAGTCGACCCTTTCACTGTCAATTATCCCCTAGACAGCGATCTACACCAAATCTTTCTCGATGAGCTTAAGAAGCAGGAAAAAAACTTCAGAGAATATCTAGAAGAATTAACATCAAACGACGAGACATATAACGAAAGAGCCGAGCGCCTATATACACTAATACGAAAGACAGACCCCCTGAACATAAGTCAAAACGGAACAGATGAAGATATGATACTGTCGTTCAACTACACGGAACCTCTTAGCAAAGAGGGCATCAAATATTGCAATATCCATGGTACCCTCAAAGAAGGAAATGGATTTTTCGGTATATCCGAATCTGATAACATTCAAGAAAAGAGCTCATACCTATTCCTCAAGTCTGTACGATATATAACACAAAATACAGCTCCAGACATTAGTAGATATAGGTTTTTTGAAAATATCAATTCGAAACCTTTTGACGCAATCAAAATATTCGGTTCCTCATTTGGAACTTCCGATTATCCTTATTTCGACAACATTTTTTCTAAATCCCACATCGAAAATTGCAATACATTCATTGGTTTCTACTTCCAAGAAAGTGAAATGGGAACGAAAGGGATACACCGAAATTTGGTTAAAAATTCTAGAGATATAATAAATCGTTATTCCGTAGAACACTTTGGAGACAAAAAAGGAACACTATTCCAGACGCTGCAATCTCAAGGCAAAGTAGGAGTTTACAAGCTGCCCAAATAATCTCTTCACATGAATATGTGTTTTAACTCCCGTACGATTTCGATGTCTCCTGCCGATTCCGTCGTCTGGCGCCTGAGGTACAACCCGTCGGACTCGACGGATGGAACCGGCTGGGGAAACAATCGCTCATGGGAATGGGTGAAAACAATCAATCACGACCACCACACCGAATCACTCTGTAACCGAAAAACTTGGTTCAGTGCGCGACACCGCGGATGGCGGTGACGGTTCCGGCGTCGAAGCCGTTGACGCGGCTCCACTGCACGGGGTCGGAGTCGAGCAGCGTGTCGCGGGTCTGCACGAACTCATCCTCGACGGCGCGCGCGAGCAGGTCGACGCCGATCGCCACGTCGCCGCCGCGTTCGATCGACGCTTTCACGGCGAGCGTCTTCGCCCGGTCGACGATGTTCTTGAGGCTCGCGCCGCTCGTCACGTCGGCGAGGAACAGCGCGTTCCACGTGCCGTGCTCGTCACGCACGTCGGCGAGGTGTCGGCGGGCGGAACGCGTGTAGATGTCGCGCACGAGCACGCGGGCGAGCGCGTCAGCGTCGAGGCCGTGCTCGATCGGCAGGTCGTCGGTCAGATAGTGGCGCACGATGGCGACGGCGGCCTCGCCGTCCGGCCGGTCGATGCGGATCTTCACGTCGAGACGGCCCGGGCGCAGCACGGCCGGGTCGATCATGTCGACGCGGTTGGAGGCGCCGATCACCATCACGTTGCCGAGCGATTCGACGCCGTCGAGTTCGGCGAGGAACTGCGGCACGATCGTGGTCTCCACGTCGGAGGAGACGCCGGATCCGCGCGTGCGCAGCAGCGAGTCCATCTCGTCGATGAACACGATGACCGGCCGGCCGTCGGCGGCGCGTTCGCGGGCGCGCTGGAAGATGAGACGGACGAGGCGTTCGGATTCACCGACGAACTTGTTGAGCAGTTCCGGGCCTTTGACGGAGAGGAACACGCCCGACGCGCCCGCGCCCGCACCGTCCGTACCGTCCACGCTGTCGGCGAGCGCGTGGGCGACGGCCTTGGCGATGAGCGTCTTGCCGTTGCCGGGAGGACCGTACAGGAGCACGCCCTTGGGCGCGGCGAGATCGTAGCGGGCGTACAGGTCGCGATGTTGGAACGGCAGTTGGACGGCGTCGCGGATGCGTTCGATCTGACGGTCGAGGCCGCCGATGTCGTCGAAGGTGACGTCGGGCGCCTCCTCGAGCACGAGATCGGCGTCGTCCTTGCGCGGCAGCGCGGCGACGGCGATGCGGCCGGACGCCTCGACGACGACGCGGTCGCCCTTGTCGAGCGTGGTGGAGGCGAGCGCACTGGCGCGGCGGACGACGGTGGGATTGCCGCCGGCGTCGGCGACGACGAGACGGCCGTCGTCAAGGGATTCGGCGATGGTGCGGATCTGCCCGAGCGTGTCGTGATCGCGCTGTTCGACGAGCACCATCTTCTCGTTGAGGACGACGGTGGCGCCCGAGGCGAGGCGGGACGCGTTGAGGTTCGCGGCGACGGGCACGACCATGCGCCGCGTGCCGACGATGATTTCGGCGGATGCGTGCTGCACGCCCATGTCGTCGATGCGCGAGGAGTCGACCTTCACCATCGTGGCGAAGGTGAGCGGCGGCTGGGCGAGCTGCGCCAATTGCGAGCGCGCCTTGGTGAGTTCCTTGCCGGCGCGGTTCAGCGCTTCGGCGAGCGCATGGTTCCTCGCCATGAGCCGGTCGTTCTCCGCCGCCAGTTCGCGCATGCTCTCCTCGCCCATGATCACCTTTCGTCCGGCCGTCCGTTCCTGTTTCCCCTCACTGTACAGATTTTCCGCACGGCCCACACCGCGATGACCACGATGAAGGCGACGATGACCACGTCCTCGAACACGTTGAGGACTCCGAGAATCGAGCACCATCCGGCGCCGAGGAAGTAGCCTGCGGAGACGAGCACCGTGTTCCACACCGCGGAACCGAGCAGCGTCCATCCGGTGAACTGGAGGAAGTTCATGCGGTTGAATCCGGCGGGAATGGAAATGAGCGAACGCACGACGGGGATGACGCGGCCGATGAGCACCGACCAGGTGCCGTAGCGGGTGAACCAGTCGTTCGCCTTGTTCACGTCCCTGCGGCTCACGCCGGGAATCGCGTCGGCGGCCTTATGGATGCGGTTGAGTCCCACCCATCGGGAGATGCCGTAGAGCGCCCATGCGCCGATGAGAGAACCGACGGTCGCCCAGATAATCGCCTCGATGAGGTTCAGGGTGCCGCGTGAGGCGGTGAAGCCCGCGAGCGGCAGGATCACTTCGGAGGGGATCGGCGGGAAGATCGATTCGAGGGCGATGGCGAGAGCCACGCCAAGTCCGCCGACCGTCTCCATGAGGGAGACGAGCCAGTCGGTGATGATCTGGATGAGGCCGCCGTCGCCGGTCGGGCAGACGGGGGCGGTGATTGGGGCCGCGGCGGATGCGTATGCCGCGGCGGATGCGGCGGATGCGTGGGTGGCGTGAATGACCGCGGCGGTGTTCGTGGCGTCATGAATGGCGTCGAAAATCATACGAGGGATTGTCCCAAGGTTTTTCGACAATCGGAGGCATGACGCTTGAAACCACGCAATTCCTTGACGAGCACGCCCCCGAACATGGTCACGGGTCCGACCACGAACACGGCAGTGAGACAAGCCGTGACGGCGTCCCGCCCGTCGGCGAAGGATCCGGCTTCCCGGAGCCGCCGACGCTCGCCGAACCGGGATTGCTGGTCATGGACGTCGATTCGACGCTCATCGACGAGGAGGTCATCGACGAGTTGGGCGTGGCGGCCGGCTGCGGCGAGCGCATCGCCGAAGTGACCGAGCGGGCGATGCGCGGCGAACTGGAGTTCTGCGACGCGTTGCGCGCCCGCGTGGCCCTGTTGGAGGGGCTGCCGGTCTCCGTGTTCGACACGGTGCACGACAGGCTGCATTTCACCCGCGGCGCACTGGAGCTCATCGACACGCTGCACGAGCACGGCTGGAAGGTGGGCGTCGTCTCCGGCGGGTTCCACGAGGTGGTGGACCGTCTTGCCGAGGAGGCGGGCATCGACCATTGGCTGGCGAACCGTCTCGACGTGGAGGACGGGCGTCTCACCGGCAAGGTGGTGGGCGACATCGTGTGCAAGACGGTGAAGCTGCACGCGTTGCGCGAGTGGGCGAAACGCGACGGCATTCCCATGAGGCAAACCGTGGCCGTGGGCGACGGCGCGAACGATATTCCGATGATCCAGGCCGCCGGTCTCGGCATCGCGTTCTGCGCGAAGCCGAAGACCCAGCTCGCCGCACCCGAGTCCATCAACGAACGCGACCTGACCCGAGTCCTCGACTTCCTACGCCGTTAGCCCGCCCTCTTACCTCCCTCTGGGGATGGGGAGAGCCGTTGGCATGCGGCTCTCCCCGAGCTCACGCGCAGTGGGCGCCATCGGCAAGACGAGCGCCGCGCGCCCAGTCGGCGGCACGCATGGCTTTCTTGCCCTGCGCCTTGACTTCGACGAGTTCGAGCGGCGTGGTGCCGGTGCCGACCCACACGTTCCGCTTGCCTGCCCTGAGTTCACCCGGTTCCAGCGAGGACGGCGTGTTCGGGTTCGTGACATCGGCAGGCTGGGCGCGCAGAACGTGCAGCGTGATTGGCTGCCCATCATCCGCGCCGCCGCCCGCATGCAGCTCGCACCATGCGCCGGGATGCGGCGTGCAGGCGCGGATCTGGCGATCGATCTCCTCAAGCGGCTTCGTGAAGTCGATGCGCGCGTCCTCGACGGTGATCTTGTGCGCATACGTGAAACCGTCCGCCGGCTGCGGGGTGAACACGGCGGTGTCCTCCCCCACACGAGCCAACGCGTCCACGTACATGGGCGCACCTTCGACGGCGAGTCGGTCAAGCAGTTCACCGGAGGTCTCACGCCCGGTGAGCTCCACGCTCATCGTCGCGATGATGGGACCGTCGTCAAGGCCCTCGCCCACCTTGAACACGTCGGCGCCGGTGATCGCATCGCCGGCCCAGATGGCGCGTTGCACGGGGGCCGCGCCGCGCCATGCGGGCAGGTTGGAGAAGTGCAGGTTGTACCAGCCGAGCGGCACGGCGGCCAGCACGTCGGCGGGCAGGATGTTGCCGTAGGCGATGACGGCGGCGATGTCCACGTCGAGGGACTTCAGCGTGTCGAGAAAGCCGGGGTCACGCGGCTTCGCGTCGATGACGGGAATGCCGAGTTCAAGCGCGGCCGCCTTGACCGGGCTGGGCTTGAGCTTGCGGCCGCGGCCGGTGGGCGCGTCGGGGCGGGTGAGCACGGCCGCGACCTCGAAACGCGGATCGGCGGCGAACGCCTTGAGGGACGGCACGGCCACGTCGGGCGTGCCGGCGAACAGAAGCTTGAGCATGGAGTGGTGGAATTCCTTTCGATGGGTTGGATATGGAACGCGTGAGGGCCATCCCCTCTCAGTCGGCTACGCCGACAGCTCCCTCTTACGGGAGAGCCGGGAAATATCATCGCGGAGCGGGGACACACTACCGAAGGCCGGGGATGTTCACGCCGTTGGCGATGAGGAGCTCGCGCAGCTTGACCGGGTCCCTGAAGCGCACGCCGCGGATGCCGGCCGCGTTCGCGCCGACGATGTTCATCGCCTTGTCGTCGACGAACACGGCGCCGTCGGCGGTGATGCCGAACTCGGCGAGCGCACGGTCGTAGATCTCCTTGTGCGGCTTGCGCAGTTTCACGTAGCCGGAGACGATCTTGCCGTCGAGCCGTTGCAGGATCGGCGTGGCCTTCTCGGCGATCGGGAACAGTTCCTTCTCCCAGTTGGACAGGCCCCACACGCCGATGCCGGCGGCTTTGAGGTCGTTGATGAGCACGCGTGCGCCGGGTACGACGCCGGTGAGTGAATCCTCGAAGTTGTCGAGATAGTAGCGCAGGATGTCGGCCCACTTGTCGCCGTGGGTCTCGCGCATCCACGCGACGCCCTCCTCGGGGGTGGCGCCGCCGTCCATGCGGTCGTTGGCGTCGTAGAAGCCGGACACGTCGTTGTCGAGGAACCGCTCGATGGTCTCGGCGCTGTAGCGCGGGATGAGCACGGCCGCCGGATCCCAGTAGATGAGCACGTTGCCGAAGTCGAAGATGACGTCGGTGATCGGCTTGCCCGCGTTCGCCGCGGCCTCGCCGTCGGCCACCAGCACGTCGTAGTTCATTTCCGGTTCTCCCGGCCAACCCTTCATCGCGTCTCCTTACGTTCGTGTCCGTATGTCTCCGCCGGCGGGATGCGCCCGTCGTCGTCATCATGTTCCCATGCGTGCGGGACGGTGGGCCGCACGCTATATCAGGTCCTTTCTGTCGAGTTGGAAGCGCAGCTCGCCGGGCTCGCGAGCGGCCACGTGGCGGGCGACTGCGGCGCGCAGGCGCGTGGCGAGCTCCTCGCGTCGCGCATGCGGCACGCGGATGACGGCGCGCACGCGGTCGGCGGTCACCTCGAGTTCGCGCGCATCCACGGTGCGTGGTTGCGGAATCGGCACCGGCCCGAGTACGCCGGGCAGCTCCGGTGGCGACAACGGCGCGCCATCCACCGTCTCAGGCCCTCCCTGCGCGATGCCCGCGTCATGCGGCAACGGACAGACGGCCATATCACCGCCGAACGCAGCGCCGACGGCCCGCAGCGCGTAGTCGACGGCGTCACGTCGCCCCCACACGCAGGCGACGGAGACGACCGGCGGCATGCCGGTCTCGTAGCGTTCCGCAAGTTCGCGTGCGGCGAGCAGCGGGGAATCCCATAGCATCAGCGATTGCGCGATGGCCGGATCGGTCTCCCCCAGCAGCAGCGCCTGACCGCCCTGTTCGCGTGGGGCGCATAGGGAGACGGCGCGCATCCACGTGGCGAGCGTGTCCACGCGCGCGTCCAGCCCCGGCGAATACAGGCTGGTCCACGCGTCGAGAATCGCGACGGCGGCATACGGGGCGTAGCGTGGTCCGACGCTCCCCCGCCCCCGTTCGCCCGTATCGTTTCCCGCATTATCCGTCACGCCGTCCCGTGCCGTACCGTTCCATGGTGCGCGCACGCGCGGCTCAGCGCCGGGAGTCGCGATGACGATCATCGGAGCGTAGTCGATCTCGCCGATGACGCCGCGCGGCTGGCTGGGAGACGACAGCAGGATGGGCACGTTCCGGAACAGGCCGCGTAGTTCGTCGGCAGTGCCGGCCGCACCGACGCGCACGACGCGCAGCCGGTCGCCGTGGCAATGCGGGCACGTCCAGTTCGAGGCGGCCGCCCCGCACCAGCGGCAGCGCGGCACCGGATTCCCGTTGACGCGCTGCAACGGCCCGGTGCAGCGACGGCACCGCGCCTGCCGCAGGCATTTCGGATTCGCGCAACTCAACGTCTCCGAAACGCCGTCCGAGGGAATAGAGAACAGGACGGGGCCGGAGCGCAGCGCCTCGCGAATGTTGCCGACAGCGACATGCGGCACGCGCGCGCCGATGGACGGATCAGCAAGACGCGCGAGCTCCTCCCGGTTGAGCCAGCGCACCCACGGCATGGCGTCCTTAAGCACGCTGGGCAGCGGACGGACTGCCGTGGCCGGCCCACTCACCGCGGTCGTGACGGCACGCCGCGGCACACCGGGCAATCCCACGGTCTCCATCTGGCTCAACGGGCTGCGCGCGTTGGCGAGCGCGACGAACACGCCGCCATGCGCCTGCGCGCGCAGCCGCAGCACGCCGCGCGCGTGCGCATACGGCATCATGCCGTCGGCCTGCTGGTAGGCCGCGTCATCCATGATCGCGAACAATCCCGGCCCGTCGACGGGCGCGTACATGGCGGCGCGCGGGCCGACCACGCATCGGACCTGCCCAGTGGCGACGGCGAGGTAGGCGCGGTAGCGGTCGACGGGCGGCATGTCGGCGCTGAGGACGGCGACGTCGCCGGTCCAGCCGCCGGTTCCGGAACGTCCGGGGCCGAACGACGCGAATCCGAGATCACGCAGCGCGTCGAGCACGTCGCGCGTCTCCTTCATGCCGGGCAGGACGACGACGGCCGCATGCCCGGCGATCAACGATTCGGCCGCCATCCACGCAAGGGCGCGTGCGGCGGCACCGATGCCGGGCAGCGGGTCGACGACGAACGAGCGAAAGGCGCGCGCGTGCAGCGCGTCACGCAGATCGCGCACACCGGCATCGTATTGTGCGGCGAGACGGTCGTAACAAGCGTCGACGCGCGTGGAGACCGAGTCGGATACATGCGTACCACCGCCCGCCGCGGCGATACGTCCTGCAAATCCTCCGACGAATCCCCCAGCCGCCGGTGATGCGTCGTCCGTCGGTTCCCCGCCACGCGCGAACCCGGCGACGAGACGCTGTTCCTGTTCGACTTTGGCGACGCGGGGAGGAACGGCGAGACGCAGGATGTTGGCGCGCGTACCGCCGTATGTGTCGGCGATGAGCGTGATGTCGCGGCGCATCGAGGCCGGGACGAGGATGTCGCCGCCGAGCACGCGCTCGAGGTAGCGCAGTGCGGAACGCGGCGTATCCGAGACCGCGACACGCTCCCAGATGACGCCGTTGACGCGGCGGCCGCCGAACCGGACGCGCACGAGCGCGCCGGGACGGGCGTTTTCGGAGTCTTTCTCGTCGATGAGATAGTCGAAGGAGCGGCCCAGATGGGTGGCCTGGATGTCGAGCACGACGCGCGCGATGGGGTCGTGCGCGGCAGGCGTGCGGGCCGCGGGCGCACGACGGCGCCGCTTGCGGGGGGCGAGCCCGTCGAGCGCCAGCTGTTCCGCTTCCATTCCAGTCATGGCCACCATGGTAGCGGCACGATAAAGGACCGGTAGATATGTACCGGTCCTTTATCATTCAGGCGTGTCGTAACACGTGTCAGGCGAGTTCGGCGATCGCGGCCTTGAGCTCGTCGACCTTGTCGGTGCGCTCCCACGGGAATTCGACGTCGACGCGGCCGAAGTGGCCGTAGGCGGCGGTCTTCGCATAGATCGGGCGCTTGAGGTCGAGCTCGTCGATGATCGCGGCGGGACGCAGGTCGAACACCTTGCGCACGGCGGCGGCGATCTGGGCGCGCGTCACGCCTTCCTCGGTGCCGTAGGTCTCGACGTTCACGGAGACCGGGTCGGCCACGCCGATCGCGTAGGCGACCTGGACCTCGACGCGGTGCGCGAAGCCGGCGGCGACGATGTTCTTCGCCACCCAGCGGGTCGCATAGGCCGCGGAACGGTCCACCTTGGACGGGTCCTTGCCGCTGAACGCGCCGCCACCGTGGTGGGCGGCGCCGCCGTACGTGTCGACGATGATCTTGCGTCCGGTCAGTCCGGCGTCCGCGGCGGGGCCGCCGAGCACGAACGAGCCGGTCGGGTTGACGAGTTCGCGGTAGTCGTCGTGCTTCACGTCGGAGCCGAGCACCTCGTCGAGAATCGGGTCGATGATGTGCTCCTTGAGCTGGCCACGCAGCCATTCCTGCGTGGCCTCGGGATCGTGCTGGGTGGAGATGAGCACGGTGTCGACGCGCAGCGGACGGTCATCCTCGTCGTATTCGATGGTGACCTGCGTCTTGCCGTCCGGGCGCAGATGCGGCACTTCGCCGCTCTTGCGCACTTCGGCCAGACGGTAGGAGAGACGATGCGCCAGGTGGATGGGCAGCGGCATGAGCACATCGGTCTCGTCGGTGGCGTAGCCGAACATCACACCCTGGTCGCCGGCGCCCTGGGCCTCATAGCGTTCCTCACGGCTGGCGGCGGACTCCTTCTCGCCGGTCAGACGGGCGACGCCCTGGTTGATTTCAGCGCTCTGCTCGGCGATGGCGACGATCACGCCGCACGAGTCGGCGTCGAGGCCGACCTCGGAGGACGTGTAGCCGATGCGGCGCAGCGTCTCGCGCACCTTGGACTGGACGTCCACGTAGCCTTCGGACGTCACCTCGCCGAACACGAGGAACACGCCGGTGGCGGCGGAGGTTTCGACGGCGACGTGCGATTGCGGGTCCTGACGGAGCAGTTCGTCGAGAATCTCGTCGGAGATCTGGTCGCACACCTTGTCCGGGTGGCCTTCGGTGACGGATTCGGCGGAGATGAGCTTGCGCTCTGGGTTGGTCATATCATCCCTCTTTCGGACTTATCGCCCCGCTCGTCTTCCGGTGGATTTCCGTCCGGCCGACGGCGAAGCACAATGATACGGTTGTCGTTCTTTTCTTATGGACCGCACGGATCGGCGCATGACGCGCCATGACGCAGCTTCACAGCTACGAAAAAGGCCCGTGCCTGGCCGACGCATGCCGTTCGCATGCATCGCAGCCGGCGCGAGCCTCAGGTCGTTCGCTCCTGCCGTCCATTTCTACACGACACGCCGCCGTGCGGCAAGCGTGTGTCGGATGGTTTCCGCAGGTATCCGCGTCTCCCGTGGACGAGCAGGAATCGGCGATCAGTTGCCTTCGGTCAGATCGTCCTCGCCGAGGGTCTCCTCGAGCAGCCCCTCGTCGATCTCGCGGAAGGCGATGGACAGCGGCTTCTCGTTGTTCTGGTACTCGACGAGCGGGCCGACGTTCTGCAGCAGACCCTCGTTGAGCTGGGTGAAGTAGGAGTTGATCTGACGGGCGCGCTTGGCGGCGAAGATCGCCAGCGCGTACTTGGAGTCCGCGTGCTCCATGAGATCGTCGATCGTCGGGCTGGCCAGACCGTCGGGGGTGGGGCTGGTGCCGAACTCCTCGTTGCCCTTGACCTCGGTGGTCTCGGTCGCGGTCTCGGTTTCTTCTGCCATGTTCTTATGCTCCAAACCGTTGGAAAATCTATCTCAACCGCAATGAGTATAGCCGAGTGCGGGGACTCCCCTACCGCCCCACGGTATAGAGGCCCGTTTCGCCGCACTGCAATCGCCATGATCACCGTGCACGACCGCCGTGGTTACGGGGCACGTGGACGACCTTCGCACACGCAGTCAAGGCCGTCACGACTGAAATCGACGTCAATCAGCATCGAATCAGTCCCACGACACGCCGATGGACACGGATATTTCCGAAACCCCGCATCGGCCGTTGGCGACGTCACGGCACCGACGATGGCCTGGAATCGACGTTTCGTCAAATCCCAATGATTGCAACGGATTTGGAAGCCTTGTCATTGACAACGTTTGCATCAAACCGGTTCGATATAGACGCCACAACGGTTTTCACTCCCTGCTCCGACACGCCGGAGAATTCGATCCGCCCTTGCGCAGGTCACGATGGCGCGCTATTCTGAAACCGGTTTCAAACGAAGCCGAGAAAACAAGCAAAGCCACCAAGGGGCTTTGACCAACGAAAGGAATTATCATGTCGTTCAAGGATTCCATGATTCGCGGTCTCGCCATGTACGGTGCCAACGCGATGGCCCAGCACTCCATGGGCAACACCAAGGTCCTCTCCGACCTCGTCGAGTCCAACAAGCTCGCTCGCTGAACACAGCGCCCATAGCGCTGACAATTAAAGACTTCGCGATGCCTACCGGCGATACGGAAAACATGCCGGGCGTCGCACACCACAACATGCAAACGTGGTCATCGGCTGAATGCCATGACCGAACCTGAAAGGAAACAATTATGTCGTTCAAGGATTCCATGATTCGCGGTCTCGCCATGTACGGTGCCAGCACGATGGCCCAGCACACCATGGGCAACACCAAGGTCCTCTCCGACATCGTCAACGACGCGCAGAAGATCGCCCGCTGAATGATCTGACTTGCCCTGCCTTCTTTGGGCAGGAAACTGTGTGAGAGAGAAGAGAAAACGGGGTTCCGGAATCATCCGGAACCCCGTTTTCGCATATTCGGAACGCGCATGAAGCGGCATCCGGCCGCTGATCGGTCTACGTCTCCATCTGCATCATCGTCATGTTTTCTGCATCATTTCGGTATTATATGATGCAGAAAACATGACGATGATGCAGAAAGCGAGGCGCACAGTGAGGGAATTCGACTACATCGCATCAGCCGCCGCCCTGCTCACCCCGCGCACGACGAGCCTGCTCACCGCGATCCATGAGGAGAGGGGCCGCCAAAGCGCACGGACATCGATACGTCCGGACATCCTGACGACGCTGACCGCGGTCGCACGCGTCCAGAGCATCGACACCTCCAACCGCATCGAAGGCATTTCGACCAGCGACAAGCGGCTCGGCGCGCTCGTCGCGGAGAAGGTCGCCCCACGCAACCGCGCCGAAGAGGAGATCGCCGGATACCGCGACGTGCTCGCGGTCATCCACGAAAGCCACGACTACATCCCACCCACGCCGAACGTCATCCTCCAACTGCACCGCGACCTGTTCCGCCACACCCCACTGTCCTTCGGAGGCCGTTTCAAAGACACCGATAACGTCATCATCGAACGCGACGCCGCCGGAGAAAGTCGTGTCCTATTCGCGCCGCCGTCGGCGATGGCGACGCCGGGACTCGTCGCACGCATCTGCGACGCCTACGCGGAGGCCATCCGGGACGGGCACACCGACCCGCTGCTCGCCATCGCCATGTTCATCCTCGACTTCACCTGTATCCACCCCTTCAACGACGGCAACGGTCGCATGAGCCGTCTGCTGACACTGCTGCTGCTCTACCGTAATGGCTACGAAGTCGGCAAATACATCAGCCTGGAGCATCTCATCGAGAAGGGAAAGGACACTTATTACGAGGCATTGGCGGCCAGCACCGTCGGATGGGATGACAGCACGAACGACTACGCCCCGTTCACGAACTACCTGTTCGGCGTGATTCTCGCCGCCTACAGGGAATTCGACGCACGCATCTCGGCCATCGCCGGAAACGATCAGACCGTCCATGACACAAGCACCGGGCGGACGACCAAAGCACAACGCATCGCCATCCTGTTCGACGAGACGCTCTCACCGCTCTCCAAGGCCGACATCCTCGCCGAACTTCCCGACATCAGCGCCACGACGGTCGAACGCACGCTGAAGGCCCTGCAGGACGACGGCACCATCGCCAGGATCGGGGCCGGACGCGCCACCCGTTACGTAAAGCGACGCTGAGAGCCGGAGACACAGTGCCGCACGCCTCCGTGCGCGGTGCGGACGAGCGCAACACGTGACGTACGCCACGTAACATCCTCGTGAATTCCACATATTGACTCTTGACAAAACGCGTGTCCCGATTAAGGACTTGAATGGAAGCATGACTGAAATGCGATCCGCAAAACTCATGTCCGGCCGCGTCTTCGCAGGCGCGCGAGCCCTCTACCGTGCCGCCGGCGTCAACGGCGACGACATGGGCAAGAAGCCCATCATCGCCATCGCCAACTCCTTCGACGAATTCCTCCCCGGCCACGTCCACCTCAACAAGGTCGGCCGCATCGTCTCCGAGGCCATCAAGGAGGCCGGCGGCATCCCGCGCGAGTTCAACACCATGGCCGTCGACGACGGCATCGCCATGGGCCACACCGGCATGCTGTACTCCCTGCCCTCCCGCGACATCATCGCCGACACCGTCGAATACCAGTGCAACGCGCACTGCGCCGACGCCCTGATCTGCATTCCGAACTGCGACAAGGTCGTTCCCGGCATGCTCATGGCGGCCCTGCGCCTCAACATCCCGACCGTGTTCGTCTCCGGCGGCCCGATGGAGGCCGGCACCACCGTCCTCGCCGACGGCACCGTGAAGAAGAACACCGACCTCATCTCCGTGATGTACGCCTCCGCCGACGACAACGTCTCCGAGGAGGACCTGCTCAACTACGAGAAGACCGTCTGCCCGACCTGCGGCTCCTGCGCCGGCATGTTCACCGCCAACTCGATGAACTGCCTGACCGAGGCCATCGGCCTCGCGCTGCCCGGCAACGGCACGATCCTCGCCTCGCACAAGTACCGCAAGGACCTGTTCAAGCGCGCCGCGCAGCAAGTCGTCAAGATCGCGAACCAGTACTACCGCGACGACGACGATTCCGTGCTGCCGCGCTCCATCGCCACGAAGCACGCGTTCGAGAACGCGATGACGATGGACGTCGCCATGGGCGGCTCCACCAACACCGTGCTGCACATCCTCGCCATGGCCCAGTCCGCCGACGTGGACTTCACGCTCGACGACATCGAGCGCATCTCGCACACCGTGCCGTGCATCTGCAAGGCCAGCCCCTCCGGCAAGTGGGAGATCTCCGACGTGCACCGCGCCGGCGGCATCACCGGCATCCTCGGCGAGCTCGACCGCGCCGGCAAGCTGCATCAGGACGTGCACTCCATCGACTACCCGTCGCTCGAGGCCAAGCTCGACGCGTGGGACATCATGCGCCCCACCTGCACCGAGGAGGCCAAGCAGATGTACCATGCGGCCCCCGGCCACATCATCTCCCCCGAACCGTGGACGCACGAGACCCTGTTTGACTCGCTCGACACCGACCGCGAACACGGTGCCATCCACGACATCGACCACCCGGAGATCCACGAGGGCGGTCTGGCCGTGCTGCGCGGCAACCTCGCCCCCGACGGCTGCGTAGTGAAGACCGCCGGCGTGCCGCAGGAGATCTGGAAGTTCCGTGGACCGGCGCTCGTCGTCGAATCCCAGGAGGAGGCCATCAAGGTCATCCTCGACGACACCTTGAAGCCCGGCATGGCACTGGTCATCCGCTACGAGGGCCCGAAGGGCGGTCCGGGCATGCAGGAGATGCTGTACCCGACCTCCTTCGTCAAGGGCAAGGGCATCGGCAAGCAGGTCGCCATGCTCACCGACGGCCGCTACTCCGGCGGCTCCTCGGGCCTGGCCATCGGCCACATGGCCCCGGAGGCCGCGAACAAGGGCCCGGTGGCGCTCATCAAGAACGGCGACATCATCAACATCGACATCGAGGCCCGTTCCGTGAACGTCGAACTGACCGACGAGCAGCTGGCGGAACGCCGCCGCGAGCTCGAGGCCGGTGACGGCTACGTGGCGCACCGCGACCGCAAGGTCTCGCAGGCCCTCAAGGCCTACGCCGCGTTCGCCCGCTCCGCCGACAAGGGCGCGACCCGCGACCCGGAGCTCATCGACAGGCTCTCCGGCCTCGCCTGATCGACCATCCCGATATACGGTTTCCGCCGAGGTGTTCACCGCGCGACATTCTCGCAAGGTCAGCCCTCAGCGGGAACCAGGGGGCCCACCAACGAATCAGTTGGGCATCTTAATGTCCGTTTCGTTTCGCCAGGCAGTGCACTGGTGAAACGAAACGGACATTTGCTATCCAGGGCGTCTCGCGCATACCAGTGGCATCGCGCGCCAGCGTGCTGCGCGCTTATTGCCGTCAGTCGCCGATGACGGTGCCGACGATTCCGGAGACGACGGCCATGATGAGCGAGCCGATCGTCGCCCACCAGAAGCCGTGCACATAGACGCCCACGCCGAACAGGCTCAGGGCAAGCCATGAGGCGAGCCGCATGAACAGCCAGTTGATGACCAGGTACAGCACGCCGAACGTGAGAATCGTGAACGGCAAGGCGATCATATGCACCACCGGCTTGATGGACGCGTTGATGAGCGCCAGGAACAGGGAGAACGCGGCGATGCCGAGAATCGGCGGCTCCCCCACCGTCGTCATGCCAGGCAACAGCACCACCATCACCGCCGCCGCGACCGTCAGCACCAGCCATTCCATCAGAAAGCTTCTCATAGCGCCATCGTAATGACGCGCATGCCGGCCACGGTGCGCAGGCACCGGCACATCGACGGCATCTTCACCCACGGCGCATTGAACCTGTATGGTTCGACGGCGAACCTGTGGAGTGGAGGTCCGGATGTGTATGGTCTGGATGCGGATGTGTATGATCTGGAGACGGATGTGTAGGATTTCGACGCGAACCTGCAATGCGGGATGCCGAAGACAGGACTCAGAACAGAAAGAACGAATGCCGAAAAGCCCGGAATTCCAACGAAGTTCAGATTGGCGGATAACAGAATCCGTCCGGTTTTCAGACACCCACTCCACACATCAGCCAACGACGACTGCACGTCCCCCTCACAATCATGCACATCCGCCCCGCAACCATACACATCCGCTCTGTGACCATACACATCCCAAGCTCCGCCGGAACGCCAGACCTGAGGGCATGGTGGATTGACAAGGAGGAGAGCGGCGGCATGGACGGCGGCAATGGCGGCAATGAAGAAGAGCGACGGCTACAGCAATAGTGGCGCCGGCACATCGACGGCATCTTCACCCACATAACCGCTGTTCCAAGCGATAGGGTGTATCGTTTTACGTTATGGTGACGATGAAGGAGATCGCGAAGCGTGCGGGGGTGTCGATTTCGACGGTGTCGTTGGTGATGAACCACCGCGACGCCGGTCGCGTCAAGCCGGCGATCGCGGCGCATGTGCGCGAAATCGCCGAACAACTCGGCTATCAGGTTAATCCGATGGCCAGCTCCCTGCGCACGAACCGCACGCGCACGATCGGCTTCATCAGCGAGGAAGTGGCGACCACCCCGTACGCCGGCGGCATGATCCTCGGCGCACAGTCGGCGGCCAGCCAGCTCGGATACCTGCTCATCACCGTGAGCACGGACGGCGGCATGGACGAGGGCGACGAGATCGACGCGCTCAAACGCTACGGCGCGGACGCGTTCCTCTACGCGAAGATGTCGAACCGGGTGACCGCCCTGCCGGACCGGCTCAAGGACGAGCCCGTCGTGCTCGTCGACGCGACCGACGCCGCCGGGGTGATCCCCAGCATCGAACCGGACGAGTATCGGATCGGATACGACGCGACCAAACGTCTCATCGATGCGGGGTGCACGCGCATCGCCTACATCGGCTGTTCGGAGCCGATGATCGCACAGGCGGGGCGCCTCGCCGGCTATCGTGCGGCGATCGAGGAGTCGGGGCGCAAGCTCGACGACCGTCTTGTCATCGACGTGCTCAATAACGGGCCGGCGCTGGAGACGGTCTCCGACCTGTTCGACTGGGAGCGTCCGGACGGCTTCTTCTGCTTCAACGACGCGCGTGCATGGTACGTGTACGAATGCGCTGCACGGCGTGGCCTCACGATCGGACGCGACGTGTCGGTCGTAGGTGTCGACAACCATCGCGTGTTCGCGGAGACGTTCTCCCCTCAGCTGACGACGGTGGCGCTACCACATTTCGAGATGGGATACTGGGCGGCCGCGAAGGTCATCTCGATGATTGAGAAGCGCGGACTCGACGATTTGACGTGGCCGGAGACGACGGCACCGATGCCGCCGCTCGACGCGGACATCCCCGCGAAGGTCCACTGCACGCTCATCGAGAAGGAATCGGTGAAGGCCTGACGACGCCGTCATGCCTGTGAACGTTCACCAGGCGTGTCTCCGCGTCGCCGACATATTATCCTGAGATGGTCGGCGGCATCCGCGTCAATGCCGAACGGATGCGCCGAGCCGGATTCACGAGGCCACAAGCCCCGGCCTTCCGGCTGGAACGAAGGTACGTCCACGAGGAGGATCTCGCGCCGTGCGTCGTCACAACAGCCATCGCATCGCCAGCACCATCGCAGCGTCAGCGCCAGCGCCGCTACACCGAGTACCGACACGGCAACGACACCGCGACACCGCCGAAACCTCCGCGACACGCCGACCCCATGTCGAACCGGTTCGCCCAAAACGGCGTTATATCAATCGTTTGACACACTGAAATCACTGACATTCAAACGTTTTACGCGCAACGTTTGACGTAAATCGTTTGACAGGTTACACTGATAACCGTCAACACGATTCCCCACCACGGCGCGGCAGCCGCGGGGGGAACCCCGCCGGACCACGAGGTCCGGCCCCGGCAACAAAGCCATACACAATGGGCGTCCGCGTCGCAGCGGGCGCGAGAGACAAGGGAATACAACAAATGGCAAGCGCATCGAAGTCTCCGTGGAGGAACCCCTCCTATCTGCAGAGCTCGTTCGGCATCTTCATGTTCTTCTGCTCCTGGGGCATCTGGTGGTCCTTCTTCTCCAGGTTCCTCACCGATGACGTGCACGGTCTGGGCATGTCCGCCGCCGAGCAGGGATCCATCTACTCGATCAACTCCCTGGCCACGCTGGTCATCATGTTCGCCTATGGCCTCATCCAGGATCAGCTCGGCATCAAGCGCAAGCTCGTCATCTTCATCTCCGCGGTCGCGGCCTGCGTCGGACCGTTCGTCCAGTTCATCTACATGCCGATGCTCAACGCCGGCGGCGCCACCCGCTACGCGGGCGTCCTGATCGGCTCCGTCGTCCTGTCCGCGGGCTTCATGGCCGGCTGCTCCCTGTTCGAGGCCGTCACCGAACGCTACTCCCGCCACTTCGGCTTCGAGTACGGCCAGTCCCGCGCCTGGGGCTCCTTCGGCTACGCGGTCGTCGCCCTGTGCGCCGGCTTCTGCTTCAACATCAACCCGCTGATCAACTTCTGGATCGGCTCCGCCTGCGGCCTCGGCATGCTCCTCGTCTACGCCTTCTGGGTCCCGGCCGAGCAGAAGGAAGAGCTCAAGAAGGAAGCCGATCCGAACGCCGCCCCGACCAACCCCTCCTTCAAGGAGATGGTCGCCGTCCTCAAGATGCCGACCCTGTGGGTGCTCATCGTCTTCATGCTGCTCACCAACACCTTCTACACCGTGTTCGACCAGCAGATGTTCCCGAACTACTACGCCTCCCTGTTCCCGACCACCGAGATGGGCAACTCCACCTACGGCATCCTCAACAGCTTCCAGGTCTTCCTCGAGTCCGCGATGATGGGCGTCGTCCCGATCATCATGAAGAAGATCGGCGTGCGCAACGCCCTGCTGCTCGGCGCCACCGTCATGTTCCTGCGCATCGGTCTGTGCGGCGTGTTCCACGACCCGATCTCCGTCTCCATCGTCAAGCTGTTCCACTCCATCGAGGTGCCGCTGTTCTGCCTGCCGGCGTTCCGCTACTTCACCCTGCACTTCGACACGAAGCTGTCCGCCACGCTGTACATGGTCGGCTTCCAGATCGCCTCGCAGGTCGGCCAGGTCATCTTCTCCACCCCGCTCGGCGCCCTGCATGACGCCATGGGCGACCGTCCGACCTTCTTCACCATCTCGGCGATCGTGCTCGCGGCCCTGATCTACGGCATCTTCATCATCAAGAAAGACGATCAGGACGTCGGCGGCGACCCGTTCTACACGGACAAGCAGCTGCGCCAGATGGAAGCGGCCAAGGCCTGATAAGGCCTGATCCTCTCTCCCCCCGACCAACCAACACCTGTGGCGGTCGCAACGGCTTTCCCCTTTTTCCCCGTTGCGACCGCCGCACCCACATCACCGGCCCGCCTCGCACACAACCTCGCAAGACCAAGACCTCACAAACAACCCATCAACCATCACACAAGGAAGTGCCATGACCACTGATTTCACCCCCGCCAACCCGGTCCTCACCCCCATCCACGACCACGCCGAGGAACTCGCCAAGGCCGAGGCCGGCGTCGCCGCCCAGGCCGCGAAGCGCAACGACCGCTGGTACCCGAAGTTCCACATCGCCTCGAACGGCGGCTGGATCAACGACCCGAACGGCCTGTGCTACTACAAGGGCCGCTGGCACGTCTTCTACCAGCTGCACCCGTACGGCACCCAGTGGGGCCCGATGCACTGGGGCCACGTCTCCTCCACCGACATGCTCAACTGGAAGCGCGAGCCGATCATGTTCGCCCCCTCGCTCGAGCAGGAGAAGGACGGCGTGTTCTCCGGCTCGGCCGTCATCGGCGACGACGGCGCGCTGCGCTTCTACTACACCGGCCACCGCTGGGCCAACGGCCACGACAACACGGGCGGCGACTGGCAGGTCCAGATGCTCGCAACCCCGGACAACGACGAGCTCACCTCCGCCACCAAGCAGGGCATGATCATCGACTGCCCGACCGACGAGGTCGACCACCACTACCGCGATCCGAAGGTGTGGAAGACCGGCGACAAGTGGTACATGACCTTCGGCGTCTCCTCCAAGGAACGCCGCGGCCAGATGTGGCTGTTCTCCTCCGACGACATGGTGCGCTGGACCTACGAGCGCGTGCTCTTCCAGCACCCGGACCCGGATGTGTTCATGCTCGAATGCCCCGACTTCTTCCCCATCAAGGACAAGGACGGCAACGAGAAGTGGGGCATCGGCTTCTCCGCCATGGGCTCGAAGCCGAAGGGCTTCATGAACCGCAACGTCAACAACGCCGGCTACATGATCGGCACCTGGGAGCCGGGCGGCGAGTTCAAGCCGGAGACCGAGTTCCGTCTGTGGGATTGCGGCCACAACTACTACGCGCCGCAGTCGTTCAACACGGACGGCCGTCAGATCGTCTACGGCTGGCTGAGCCCGTTCGTCGAGCCGATCCCGATGCAGGAGGACGGCTGGTGCGGCCACCTCACCCTGCCGCGCGAGATCACGCTGGGCGATGACGGCGACGTCGTCACCGCACCGGTCAAGGAGATGGAGGGTCTGCGCGAGGACACCTTCGACCACGGCGAGATCACGCTCGACATCGACGGCGAGAAGACGATCTGCGACGACGCCGAAGCCGTCGAGATCGAGATGACGATCGATCTGGCGCACTCCACCGCCGAGCGCGCGGGCCTCAAGGTCCACGCCACCGAGGACGGCGCCTACACGTACGTCGCGTACGACGATCAGATCGGCCGCGTGGTCGTGGACCGTCAGGCCATGAGGAACGGCGACCGCGGCTACCGCGCCGCGCCGCTCACCGACGCCGAGCTCGCCGCCGGCACGCTCGATCTGCGCGTGTTCGTCGACCGCGGCTCCGTCGAGGTGTACGTCAACGGCGGCCATCAGGTGCTGAGCTCCTACTCCTACGCCTCCGAGGGGCCGCGCGCGATCCGTCTCGCCGCCGAATCCGGCTCCCTCAAGGTCACCTCCCTGAAGGTCCACCACCTGAAGTCCATCGGACTGGAGTGAGCCCACTCCTCCCCTAGTCGGCTTCGCTGAACGCCAGGGGCCACACGACGAAGGCCGCCGTTCCCGATTTCCCGGGAGCGGCGGCCTTCGTCGTGTCGAGTCAGCGATCGGTCATGACCGATGACTCATGCGCGGCGCCTGCGCGTGATGAACAGCGCGCCGGCCGCGGCGACGAGCAGCGCCACGACGCCGGCCACGACGGCCACCGAGGAGCCGGTGGCGGTCAGGCCACCGTTCGACTTGTCGGAGGCGACGGGCTTCGACGTGTCCGGCTTGCCGGCATCGGAGGCCTTCTTCGGCGCGACGGTCACGGTGCGCACCACCGTGGCCTTGGCCCCGGCGGAGTCGGACACCGAGTAGGTGAGCGTATACGTGCCCGCCTTCGTCGTGTCGACGTCGCCTTCGACCACGATCGACGCGGTCAGGTCGCCGTCCTCCTTGTCGGAGGCGGTGACGCCGGTCATCTTGTCGAACGGGGATCCGTACGTGAGGTTCACGTCGGTCGCGCCGGAGATGACCGGGACCTCGTTGAGCGGGGTCGGCGGCACGTCCGGGGCGGTGAGCGTGACCGTGGCGGTGGCTCGCAGCACGGTGGGCTCGATGCCTTCGAGGTCGCCGCCGAGCGTCACGGTGCCGACCTTGGTCTCGCCGGCCCAGTCGTGGGAATCCCACGTCACCTTGACGTCCTTGACGGTCTTGTCGGAGTACGTGACCTTCACGCTCTGAGGCAGGGACGGCGTCTCGCCGGCCTTCGCCGTCGCCTTCACGGCTTCGGCGGAGACGGGGGCGACGGGCGTCGGCTCGGGCGTCGCATCGGCCTTGGTCGCGGAGACCCAGCTCAGCACCGGACCGGTGCCGGTCGCGGACGTGAGCGTGAACGTGACGACCTTGGAGCCGCCTTCCGGAATCGTCACGTCGCCGGAGGCGATGACGTTCCCGCTGTTCACGGACGCGTAGGCGAGCTCCTGCGCGACGACGCCGTCATAGCTGGTGGTGACGGAGGTCGGTCGCGTCTGGTTCCACCAGTCGTGCATGCCGAAGGAGACGGTGTGCGTGCCGGGCGCGAGCGTGAGCTTGTAGCTCAACGTACCGGCCTTGTTGTCGGCGCCCGCGTAGATGCCGGAGACGTATGGGTTCGCGTCGCCGGTGTTCTGCGCACCGTAGTTGGCGGATGCGTTGCCCCAGCCCGTGGTCTCGTCGAACGCTTGGTCGGCCTTCGCGTTGGTCAGACCGCCCTCGGTGAGCTTCTTCGCCGACTCGTAGGTGGCGGAGGAGTCGCCGCCGTTCACGTCGACGAAGTACTCGAGGTTCTTCTCGACGCGCTGCACGGTGGCGGTGGCGGGCAGCGTCGTGCCGTCGACGACGCCGCGCACCGTGGTCGGCGCGTAGTACTTCGCCTTGGTGGCGGTACCGGAGGTCTGCCACGTGACGTCACGTTGCTCCTCCTTGCCGCCCACGGTGACGACCGTCACCTGCTTGGGCAGCTGCGGCGTCGTGCCGTCGAGGAAGGCGACGGTGCCGTCGACCGTCTTGACGGATTGGACGTCGTCGGCGTCGGCCTTGGACACGCTGATCCAGCTGAGCATCGGGTCGAGGGCGGTGCCGGCGTTGGAGGCGGTGAAGCGGATCGACGCGGCCTTGTCGAGGGTGAACGTGATCGCGGACGTGGCCTTCTGGCCGTCCTTGAGGTTCACCGACGCGGAGCCGAGCTCGGTGTCGCCGTCGGTGACGGAGAACTTGACGGTGCGGTCGTTCCACTGCGCCCACCAGTCCTTCATGCCGGCCTGCACGGTGTACACGCCGGGCTCGAGGTCGGCCTGGTAGACGATGGACTTGCCCTTGTTGGCGTAGAGGCCGGTCTCGTACGGGTCGTTGCTGTCGGTGCCGTAGACCTGCGCGTCGCCGTCGGCGCCGAGCGTGCTCACACGTCCCCAGCCGGAGGCGGCGTCATAGGCCTGGTCGCTATGCTTCTGACGGGAGGCGATGCCCTCGGACGCGGACTTCAGCGCCGTGAAGTAGTCGGACTCGTTGTCCGGGTCCGAACCGGCGTCGATGTACAGGTACGTGTTCTTCGGGTAGATGGTCGCGGTGACGGACACCTCGATGTCGTTGAGCTCGGGCAGCTTGCCGGTGATGGTGACCTCGCCGGCGGGCTGGTCCTCGCCGAAGTACGTGTCCCATGTGACGGGCGTGGTGACTGTGCCGGTCTCGCCGCCGCGCCGGATCTCCAGCTTGTCCGGCAGCGCCTTGAGCAGACCGCTGACCGAGGTGGCGGTGGCCGGCAGCTTGGTGACCACGTCGACGGCCTCGTACTTGTTCAGCTCGTCGAGCGTCCAGTCGGCGGCGGGCAGCACGCGCATCGTGCCGTTGACCATCTGCATCGGCGTCATCACGTAGCGCGACTGGCTGATGTCGTTGCCCGTGTCCGGGTTGTACCAGCGGTCGCCCCAGTAGATGAACAGGCCCTTGGCGGCGTCCACGGGGATGATGGAGCTGGACTGCGTGTAGAACGAGTTGGTGTGGCTCTGCTCGTAGCCGTCGCCGTCCACGAACGGGGTGCCGATCTCATGGTAGGGGCCCATGATGTTGTCGCCCTCGCTCTTCGTGTACTCGTTCTCGTTCGGCGCCCAGCCGGTGGTGTGCGAGTAGATGAAGTAGTAGTGGCCCTTCCACTTCACGGGGGCGGGCGACTCCTTCGAGTTGGTGGCGATGATGTTATACGTGTCGCCGTCCTTGACGGAGGTGCCCTTCTTCTGTTCGGACACGGGCTTGGCGAGCTTGGTGTACGTCGAGTCGAGCAGGGAGATGGTCAGGTCGCGGTTCTCGTTGCTCGCGTAGATCAGGTACGCGTCGTCGACGCCGTCGCCGTTCTCGTCCTTGCCTTCGTCGATGTACAGGTTCATGTCGCGGGCCATGCCCGGGTTCGACGTGTTGGAGCCGGGGCTCATGCGGAACGAGCCGAGGTACTTGTACGGTCCGGCCGGGTCGTCCGTGGTGCTCACGGCCACGCCCGCCTTGGCCTTCGAGTAGGTGGCGGTGTCCTCGTTGCCGTACTTGGGTCCGTCGGCGTGGAACCAGATCACCCAACGCTTGGTGGAGGCGTTGTACGCCATCTTCGGACGCTCGAACACGCAGCTGGTCTTCGTCGGGTTGGAACCGTCGCCGTAGAGCGCCTTCAGGTCCCACAGCAGCTTGTCGAGGGCCTCCTGCGGGCTGGAGATGTTGTAGTTGGAGGCGTCGTTCGCGAAGGTACTGAAGTCCTTGCCGTAGATGTTCGTGTAGTCGGGGTCCTTGGCGATGTTCTCGACGTTGTAGTACTTCTGGTACACCTCGTCGCCGCCGGCGAGCTTGTTCTTGAGGTCGGCGTCGCCGAGGTAGGTCTGGAAGCCGAGCCCCTTGTCCGTCCAGTTGAGCAGGTCGTCGGAGTAGTAGATGCGCACGCCGTGGGCGACGAGACGGTCGGTCTTGTCCTCGCCGCACCAGATGTACACGTAGCCGTCGCCGTTGGCGTCGAGCTTCTGGTCCTCCTTGGCGAGCGTCGAGGTCTTCGCCTTGACGATGCCGGCGCCGTGCGCCTGGATCAGGTCGCCCTTATCGTCGAACATGCGGGCGCCGTTGGTGCCGGTGATGCCCGTGTAGTGGTAGATGAAGCGGACGGCCTTGAACGCCGTCTGCAACGTGTCGGCGGCCTTGGTCACGTCGTCGGCGGTGGCGTTCGCGTCGTCGACGACATTCTGCGCGGCGTCGCGCGCCTCGTTCAGCGCCTTGAGGTCGTCCGGGTTCGCCTTCCACGTGTCGTAGGGGGCGGTTCCGGAGTCGTCCGAACGGTAGCCGGAGGCGAGCGGCTTCAGATCCTTTTCGGTGGTCTTGCCGAGCAACGTCTTCAGCGTGGTCTTGTCCGTCGTCGGCGCGTCGGCCTGCGCCGTGGGCGCGGCCGCGTCGCCGCCGTCCGTCGCGTCGGTCGCGTCGCTCTTGGCGATTCCGTCCGTCGCCAGTTTGTCGGCGATGTCGGCCGACGCGTCGAGCGCCTTCTTCGCCTGTTGCGTGCCGTCCTGCGCGCCGTCGGCGTCCGTCGTGGATTGCGCGGACTTCGCCGCGTCGCCGCCGATCAGGCTGGACAGGTCGCCGGTGGACGGCGTGGATGCGTCCGTGCCCTCCTCGGCGTTGGCGGGAATCGTCATCGACGTGCACAGCAGCGTCGCCGCCGCTATCGCACCGATGAACCGTGTTCCTCGTTGCATGTATTCCTCCTTGAATTTCCTTCTGTTTCCTTCTTTGGTGAAGGCCGCCGCCCCGAACGCAATCGGAGCGGCGGCCTCGATCATCATGCCGCCGGCGGACCGGCGGCCGGGCTACCGGCTACTGCCGGCGCCTGCGCGTGATGACCAGCACGCCGGCCGCCGCGACGAGCAGCGCGACGACGCCGACCACGCCGGCCACCGAGGAGCCGGTCGCGGACAGTCCCTTGTTCGGCTTGGCCGTCGTCTGGCCGTTGCCGCCGGCCGCGCCGTTGCCCGGCGCGGGCTGCTGCTCCGGACCGGGCGTGACGGACGCGGCCTTCACGGTCACCGTGAACGTGGCGGACACGCCGCGGTAGGAGACGGTGACGGTCTTCTCGCCGGCGGTGGCGGAATCGAAGCCGGAGACGGTGTACTCGCCGTCGGCGAGCGCCTTGCGTTCCGTCTTGCCGTCGCGCTGGTAGACGGCGGCGACCTTGAGTCCGGCGAGGTCGAGCTTGTCGCCGACCGTGTACTCGGTCTTCGTCGGGGCGGTCACGTCGAGCGAGGCGAGCGTGGCCGCGTCGAACGTGACCGTGTAGGTGGTCGTCTTCGAGCCGTCGGCGGAGGTCACGGCGATCTCGGCCTTGCCGCCGAGCGCGCCGGTCTTGACCGCGTCGCCGGTCACCTTGACGGTGGCCGCGTTGTCCTTGGCGTAGGCCTGCAGGACCGGGTTCGCTTCGGCGTCGATCGGCAGCGCGACCGTGTAGTCGGTCGTGGCCGGGTCGAAGCCGCTGACGGTCGCGCCGTCGAGACGCAGGTCGCCGAGCGTCGCGTCGGCGGCGGGGGCCGCGACCTGCTTCGCCTCGTAGATGCGCACCTCGGAGATCTTCGCGTAGTAGTTCGCGTTGTCCGCGTAGGTGAGCTTCAGGCGCACGCCCCTGGTGGCGGGCAGCTTGTCGAGCGAGACGGTGGTCACGTCGCCCTGGTTGATGCGCGGGCCGGTTTCGGCGGTGACGCCGGAATCCTTCCAGGTCGTGCCGTCCGCGTCGAGGACCTGCACGGCGAACGACTTCGGGGTGGCTTCGCCGAACGAGACGAAGTCGAGCGAGTGGAGCGTGCGCGCCTTGTCGAACGTGTAGCTCACCCACGGGTCCACGCCGGCGCCGCCGCTCTTCCAGTCGGACCACGCCTTGCCGTCGGTCGCGCCGTCGCAGGTGTTGCCGATGACGTTCGAGCCTTCCGTATAGGAGGCCTGCGCGTTGGCGCAGAACGTCTTGGCGAGGTTCTCGCCGTTGACGGTCTCGCCCTTGGTCACGTACACGGTGAGCGTGGCGGGGATGGTCGCGCCGGTGCCGCTGCCGTCGTCGACCGTGCCCTTGACAGTCACGGTGCCGGTCGAGGCGAGCTTGTCATCGGAAAGAGCGGACCAATCCCACGTCACGTCGCGCGCGAACGCCCCGGAGGCGCGCACATGCGCGTCGACGGTGGCGGGGGCGGCGGCCTTGACGTCGTCGGCGGTGGAGCCGGCGGCGACGGTGACGGACGCCGGGTCGGTCGCGGTGAACGCGCCGACGGTCACGGTCGCGGTGACCGGGAACTCGTTGCCGTAGACGTCCTTGGCGACGGCGGTCGCCTCATAGGTGCCTTCCTTGGCGACGTCCACCTTGGAGACGTCCCAGCCGGCGGCGGTGACGTCGGCCTTGCCCTCGCCCCACGTGTAGTAGAGGGTGACGGTCTTCGGCA
Organism: Bifidobacterium sp. LH_417; assembly: GCF_056357035.1. Taxonomy (NCBI): domain Bacteria; kingdom Bacillati; phylum Actinomycetota; class Actinomycetes; order Bifidobacteriales; family Bifidobacteriaceae; genus Bifidobacterium; species Bifidobacterium sp. LH_417. The sequence goes on along the minus strand of NZ_JBKEVI010000001.1, from coordinate 88,024 downwards.
GCGCGGCGGCCGCGTTCACGGCGGTCTGCACGTTCACGGCCTTGGCGCCGGTCGGAGTGACGTCGCGCAGCGTCCACGTCTGGTTGTTCGCGGGCGTGTTCGCGGTGGAGGAGGTCCACAGGCCGACCTTCGTGCCGGCGGCGGTGCCCGAGCCGTTCACGTCGAGGTTCTGCTTGGCGGCGGCGTTGAGCAGCTGGTAGCCGGAGCCGTCACCGGTGTTGAGGATCCACTTGGCGGCCGGATCGGACTTCGCCTGTTCGACGGATTCATCGGACAGGGCGTTGGTGCCGTCCTTGGAGACGAGCACCTTGCCGTCGGCGTCGGTGATCACGTACGCCTTGAGGTCGGGGCGCTCGGTGCCGGACTGGTCGATCTGGGTGAACGTCCAGGTCTGCTTCTTCGCGTCGGCGGCGGTGGAGGCCACGTCGGCGAGGGAGAGCGCGGAGTCGTCCTTGGCGACCTCGGCGACGGCCTTGCCGGACTGCTTGCCGACGAGCTGGTACGTGCGGCCGGTCGCGGCGGCGACGGCAGAGTCGGAGTGGCCGGTGACGCCCTTCAACTGGATGGAGGCGATCGAGCGGGCGGGGACCGTCACGGTGGCGGTCTTCGCGGCCTTGTCGATCACGACGGAGCCCGCGGCCTGCTTGACGTTGCTGGTCTTGGCGAACACCTCGGGGGTGGCGGAGTCGACGCCCTTGTCCTTGTCGGACTGGGCGGTCTCGGTCGTCAGGTAGAGGTCGCCGGACGCGTCGTCGGCGATCTGGCCGTACTTGGACAGGTCGATGACGAACGTCTGGGCGTTGGTGCCGGAGTTGCGGTGCACGATCGTCTGGGTCGCGCCGTCGGCGGAGGTGGCGGTCATCGTGTTGTCGGTGTCGTTGTTGGCGATGACCTTGTCGCCGGCGTGGATGAAGCGGGTGATGGCCTTGACGCCGTTGTACTTCGCGTTCGCGATGACGGTGCACGGGGCGAGGCCGTCGGTCGTGCCGCCGTTGTTGTTGACGCGGCGCTCCGAGTACAGCTTGCCGTCCTTGCCGGCCACGGTGCAGTCGAAGTCGATGAGCACGGTGCCCCAGTTGGTGTTCTCGCCGGCCGGGTTGACGTTCGAACCCATCTGCATGTTGTAGAGGTCCTCGACGACCTGCCAGAACGTGAAGTCCTTGGACTGCAGGCGGGGCACGTTGGAGCTGATGTAGCTCATCATGCCGAGCGCGTTGTCGAAGCCGTACGGGTTGTACGAGCCGGACTGCCAGGAGCCGTCCACCTCGCTCATCGAGAGCTTCTTGCCGTCGGCCTGCGCGATGTCGCGGGCGAGCATCTGGCTGCCGGTGGAGTAGGCGTGCACGTTGTACTGGCCGACGAGGTCCTTGACCTCCTGCGGGTAGTCGTTGTAGGACTTGACGAAGTCGGCGGAGTTGGTGGCGTCGGTGGCGGAGATGATCGTGTCCGCGTTGCCCTTGAGCGCCTTGGACAGGGCCTTGATGGTGGCCTGCTGCTCGGCGTTGTTGACGTGCATGCCCTCCTGCGGCTTCTTCAGCGCGTTGGAGTACGGCGTGACGGTCTTGTCCTTGTCGGAGTAGTACTTGCTCCAGTAGTTGTTGATGAGGTTCTCGTTGGAGTCGCCCTTGCCGTCGTAGTCGGAGGCCTTCTGGGACGGGGTGCCCCAGTAGCTGGTCTCGGACTCGTTGAACGGCTCGACGGTGTCGACGTTCACGTTCGCGCCGAGGCTTTCCAGATGCTCGACGTTCTTGGCCATGTACTGGGCGAACTTCTCCGGGTCCTTGAGGTTGTTCGAGCCGGAGTTGTATCCGCCGGTCGCGTAGCCGCTGTTGGTGAGGAACCACGGGGCGGAGTTGGCGAACGCCTCGATGTCGGTGATGTCGGCCTTGCCGTTCGTGCCTTCGGCGCCGCGCTTGATCCACCAGTCCTGGGCCGCGGACTTGCTGAAATCGTACTGGCTGTCGTCGGTCGGGTCGAACGCGGCGGCGAGCTTGTCCTTGTCGGCCTGCTTGGTGGTGACGCCGCCGTAGACGTTCTTGGAGCCGTCGGCGTCGTCCTTCCACGTGCCGGGCACGGCGGCGCCCTGGCGCATGAACGGGTAGCCGTACGCCACGTCGGAGGCGTTGCCGCCGCCCACGTTGTAGCGGGCCATGTTGAGGTCGAGGCCGTCCGAGCCGAAGATGGACTGGTAGAACTGCTCGCGCAGCTGCTTGCCGTATGCGACGGCCTTCTGCTTGGACGCCTCGTCGCCGAGGTTGGTGGTGATGGACGATTCCTCGCCGAGGTTGCCGGTCGCGTTCGCGAACCAGGCGAGCGAGGTGCCCCACCCGTCGAACTCGTTGGCATACCACGGGTTCGGGGTGACGGTGACGGTGTTGGCGTTGCCATCGGCGGCAATCGCCGTGCCGGCGGTCGCGAACGCGCCTCCCGTCGTGAGCGTCGCCGCCGCGACCAATGCGGCAAGCGACCTTCCCAGTACCTTCATAGTGCTCCTTACTGTGGGATTCCGCCGTTTCCTTGACTATGACATCGCTTCGTCGCACGTTGTCCACTCGCCATCCACGGCGTCGACGTCGGCTCCTTCACCCGGCGTCAGTAGAAATGTTTACGCAAACATTCCTACGTAGCAGAATTCTAGCATATCCGCGCCATTGCCGCCATCCTCGGAGCAGCGCGCACGCGGCCCCCATGCGTCCTATACTGTGATGCGGCGTGCCACCGCGGCACGCGCACGCAACGTTACGGCCGTCCGGCGCGCGGGCTCCTCACCTTACCGCGCAACGCCCCGGCCGCGAAAGGGAAACAAGGTGACCAACATGTCCGAAACGACGCGCACATCCGCGACCGCATCATCCGCGACCACCACCACGGCGAGCATGTCGATCACGCCGAACGAACCGAACGAACCGACGGCATGGTCACGCGTCATCGCACACGTCGCCCGCCGCATCCCCACGATCGTCGCCGTGGTCGCGCTGTTCGGCATCTGGGAGGCCTGGGTGCGCATCGGCCATGTGCCCTCCACGATGATCCCCGCGCCAAGCGAGATCCTCCAGGCGACGATCGAGGTGTGGCCGACGCTCGGGCCGGCGGCCGCCGTGACCACCTACGAAGGCGTCGTCGGATTCCTGTTCGCCGTGCTGCTGGGCGTGCTCGTCGGCATCGGACTATACTGCTCGCGCGTGTTCAACGCGGCGTTCTATCCGCTGCTCGCCGCCGCGCAGACCATGCCGCTCATCTCCATCGCCCCGCTGTTCCTCATCTGGTTCGGCTTCGAGACCTCCGGCAAGATCGTCATCACCGCCGTGTTCGGCCTGTTCCCGGTGGCCGTACAGACCGTGCGCGGACTCGAAGCGGTGCCCGAGTTCTATTCGGACGTGGCCTTGACCTGCGGAGCGACCCGTTGGTGGACGCTGTGGCATGTCAAGCTCCGGGTCGCGGCCCGTCAGATCTACGGCGGCGTGCGCGTGACCGGCGCGTACATCTTCGCCACCGCCTCCACCGCCGAATACCTAGGCGCGCGCAAAGGCCTCGGCATCTGGCTGCAGGCCGCGTACAACTCGTTCCGCACGCCGCTCATCTTCTCCGCCACGTTCACCATCATCGCGATGACATGCCTGCTGCTCATCGCCGTGAACATCAGCGAGCGCCTGCTGCTCGGCCCCGTCGGTGACGACGCCGACCCGGACGCCGACCAGTGAGAGGGGGACGGCTGCTTAGTCGCCGTAGGGTCCCATGAAGCGCGAACCGTTGAAGTGCATCATATGGTCCGGCGTATCCGCGCACCACGCCTCCGTCTCCCATGCAAGTAGCGCAAGGTACTTCTGCATCGTCCTACGGTCGGGGAAACAGGACACAAGCACGACCTTATCCCACTGATCGGCGAACAGGTCATGCAGCTCGGCCTTACGGGTCACATCGACCGGCCCATGCGTGCTGGCGGCTTCCATGAGGAACAGCCAACCACGCTCCGCATCCCACGCAATCACGTCGGGAGCTTTCTCGCGGGCCTTCAGGCCGATACCGAGCTCGTCCATGAGGCCGGCATCGATGACGCCATGCTTATGGTCGGTGTCATCGATATAGATGATTCGACAGCCGGGTGCGAATCGCGGCAGCATTTCCTCGACCATCGCTTTGATCAACACCGACTGACCGCCGGGAGACAGCTCAAGAGACATACCGGATGGCAACGTCACCGGGGTCTTCGGCATATTGCGTCGTTCCTCACTCAACGAGGCGTATGAGACATGCTCAAGCAGAAACCGTTCCAGCTCCGAGTCGAAATGCTTCGCCCCATACGTGCGGAACACCTCAAGCGCGGTATCGGTCACACGGTAGTTCCATTTCGGCGAGTTGATCGGACGATCAGGCCGGTCGGCGTTCTCTTCGACGATTCCAGCCATGACGAACTGGTGCAGCGTGAACCGTCGAATCGTCTCCCGCGTATTGGGCTTGTATTCCACTCCGAAATGGTCGCGAATCCAGTCCATGATCGCCCGGGTACCGAGCATCGGATTCGTGGCCTGCTCCCACGAATCCCCGTCTTTGAGCTGCAATAAGGACAGCAGGGTCATCGCGCTACGCTCGTTCAGCTGGTCTTTGCCGACCTCGAAATCGCGCAGCACTTCAAGCGCTTCGTGAATCAGCTCGCCTGCACCCATGAAAACAACCTTCCAATCGCCCCGTCAATGCGTTCCTGGCTCACGCCATCGTCAAGAGGCAGATCATCAGCCAACGCGGCCAGTTGTTCCTTTGACGGGCACGGCATCTGACGCAAATCCGTCGCATTGACCTGCGTGCTGCCGGACACCTGCCGATACCATTCATCGACGATCGACGACGACAGCCACAATGTCAGACCGCGTGCGACCCGGTCATCCAACGGCACGGTCCGGCGTGACGTTCCCTGATGCACATAGTTCAGCTTGTTGTCGGCCACAAATCCGACATCACTGCATAGATACGATGCGGCAATACGGCGACGCTGTTCCTTGGCGGAAAAACGGTTCACCAGACAATAGCTACCAGCCGGAAGTACGACATTACGAGCATCGGCTTCGCCAATCACCCACTGCTCCCGGTCACATTCGACCGGGTGCACCGTCATCATGCCGCGTTGATTGTCCGACCAGTACAGCGGATGTCCGCCCGGCACCTCGACTTCCGACAGCACATCGCGGTTACGGAACCATACCAGCTTTCCGGTGGACACCCACAGTCCTTGGTCGGCCATCGTCCTGAACCCGGACAAACGCGGATCCTGCTGCCGGATACGCACAATGCGGTCACGCCCCATCAGTAACGCCTTGAACGCCACCGACTCATGCCGCTGACGCTCCAACGGCTCAGCCGGTTCGGCATCGGCGTACACCGCGACCTTCTTGGCCTGAGAACGCCTGGACACCTTCACCAGCATGATCTCCTGCAGGATGTTCATATCCCTGAAATGCTCCTGACGGGACCCATAGACGGCCATCGTGTCAAGACTGCACTCGTTCAACATCCATTTGCGAAAATCCTTGAAGTAATCGCCATTCATCCATGAACGCGGGATGATGGCCACGCATTCGCCTCCCTCGGCCAAAGCCTGAATCGCAGTCACCAGAAACGCCGTGTAGAGGTTCGTGACCTTCACGCCACCGCTGCTCGTGGCGATCACGGTCGGGCTGATCTTCTTGTACGGCGGATTCAGAATCACCCGGTCGAATCGTGCATCAAGCAACACATCGAACACCGACTCGTTAAGCACCTCGACGTCATCACATACCTGGCGCAGCGAAATCTCGGAAGCCCGCGCGAGATCGGCATCCTGTTCGATGGCGACGACGCTGCTGCCACGCGCCGCCTGCCGGGCCGTCACCGCACTCAGAATGCCCGAGCCGGAACCCAGATCGAGAATCCGCACCGGTTGACTGGTCGACGTGAATAGACTTACCGCCTGCTCCGCAACGGGCATGGGCGTCAGAAACTGCTCCCATTGCTGTTGCTGCGCCGGCGAAAGCGACGCCGCAGCAGTATTGCGAATCTGCGCGATGGTCTCGGTCATACTCAACAGAATAGCCGGCAGTCGCGAAGGGGTCGTTCCTCCCGACGCCGGTAGCCCCTTGGCCTTATAATGGCAGGCGCTTGTCCGGCGTGTGGCAAACGGCGTCCCTCTCCCCTTTCGCTTCATATGGGAGGGACTGCCGGGGCGCCGGTCGGGCGGACTGTCAGGCCCTCCACGCCGTTCTCTGCCGATCGTCCGCCCGGAGCGACACCCAGAGAACGGTTGAGAGACAACGAACTAGGGATTCATCATGAAGCATAGCCTTGCAGCCAAGGCCATCGCCCTCGTGGGCGCGATCGCCATGACGATCGGCGTCGCCGCGTGCGGCCAGAGCAACGACTCCTCCTCCACGGACGGCCTCAAGAAGGTCACGTTCATGCTGTCCTGGGCGCCGGACACGAACCACATCGGCGTCTATGTGGCCAAGAACAAGGGTTGGTTCAAGGACAAGGGCCTCGACGTGGACATCGTGGCCGTCGCGCAGGCCGGCGCCGAACAGGCCGTGAACAACGGCAACGCCGACTTCGCGCTGTCCAACCTCACCAACGTGGGCATGTACAACCTCAAGGGCGCGCACCTCAAGCAGGTGCTGCAGGTCCAGCAGAAGCCGAGCGCCATCTGGTGCGCGCTCGCCTCGAACACCGCCATCAAGTCCCCGAAGGACCTGGACGGCAAGACGTTCGCCACGTTCGGCTCCAACGAGTCCGACGCCGTGGTGCGCCGCATGATCCAGACCGACGGCGGCAAGGGCGAATTCGACAAGGTCACCGTCGGCACCTCCACGTTCAAGACGCTCGAATCCGGCAAGGCCGACTTCGGCGGCTTCTACGCCACCTGGGAGGGCGTGCAGGCCGACATGTACGGCCCGAAGCTCAACTGCTTCACCGAGCCCGACTACGGCGTGCCCGGCAACGCGGACGCGATCGGCGTGATCACCAGCGACAAGACCATCAAGGAGAACCCGGACCTCGTCAAGAAGTTCACGCAGGCCACGCAGCAGGGCTACGAGTACGCGTACTCGCATCCGGACGACGCGGCGGACATCCTCGTCAAGGAGGCTCCGGACGCGAACCTCGAAAAGAAGTTCGTGCGCAAGAGCATGCAGACCATCGTCGACGGCCAGTACTGGGGCGACCCGGCCAAGATCAAGGACGGCTCGTTCGTGCTCGGCACCAACGACTTCGTCGAGCCGCAGAAGTACTTCGACTTCCTCGCCCAGGAGGACGCCTACACGGATTCCCACGACAAGGTGATCCACGAGGCACCGAACACGAAGGACTTCGCCACCAACGAATTCCTCGGCAAGTGACACCCCGCCGGCCCCTCCGGGGGCCGGGTCCGCAAGCCGCCGGCATGGAATCGTTCCATGCCGGTTTTTCGTTATAGGAGACCGATATGATCACGACGTCCATGCCACTGCCCATCCACGCGCGCACCCGCATCGTCGCCTGCGTGGACACCGGCGTCGACGATGCGATGGCGCTCGCGTACCTGCTCGCCTCGCCTGACGAATGCGAGCTCGTCGGCGTGCTCGCCGGCTACGGGAACGTGGACGCGGCGACTGCCGAACGCAACACGCGCATCGTGCTTGACCTGTTCGGACGACCGGACATCCCCGTGTTCCGCGCGTCCACGCACCCCTCGTGGGCCGACGCGTTCATCCCCGACGCGGGTTGCGCGCAATTCCACGGGCCGGACGGATTGGGCGGAACGGTCGGCGGGATGGTCGGCAGTGCGGAATCGGATGGCGCCTCCCGTGTGACGCCCGTGCCGGGTGGCGTCGTCGTGTCCGTCGGCGGGTATCGCGCGGATGATCCTCATGCGAATCCCGCAGGCGGTTGGAGTGCCGGCCGAGACCACCCCCAGTCGGCGGTGCCGACAGCCCCCGCCAGCGGGGGCGGGAAGTCTGGGACCCGCACTCCCCCGCACGACACGCACGACGAACACCGCTACGGGACGACCTGCAGGAACACCGCCAGCGGGAGCGGGAACGCATACGAGGAGCGGGACGGGGTCGGGTTCCTGATCGACGAGGTGCGCGCGTACGGGCGCGATGTGACGGTGCTCGCCACCGGTCCGCTCACGGACGTGGATGCGGCGATCACACGCGCTCCGGACATCGCACGCATGCTCCGTCTCGTGATGATGGGCGGCTCGCTCACCCAGCCGGGCAACTGCTGGGATGCGGTCGCCGAGACGAACGTCATCCAGGATCCGGAGGCCGCGGACCGCGTGTTCCACTCGGGCGCGGACGTGACGATGATCGGCCTCGACGTGACCCACCGGTGCCTGCTGCCGCAATCGGCCGCCGACATCTGGCGTGCGACCGACACCAAGCGCGGCCGGTTCTTCGCGGATCTCGCGGATTTCTCCATCGCGGCGAATCTCGCCGCCGATCCGACGATTTTCGCCGGCGGCATGCCGCTGCATGACCCGCTGGCGGCGGCGGTCGCCCTCGACCCGACGCTGGTCTCCACATTCGGCGTCGCTCTGCGCGCCGAGACCGCGACCGGCGATGCCACCGGCGTGCGCGGCCGCACCACCGGAGATCCGGCCGGTCTCGTGAATCCCGGCGCCCCGCGCGTCCACGTCGCCCTCGATGTGGATGCGGCCCGGTTCGTCAACAGGTTCACCGACCGGCTCGCCATGCTGTGCGCAGTGCAGCCGTCCCCTCGATAGATTCGACGCCTTCACCAGACACGACAGAACGAAGAACGGGGGGCGGAATCGCAGGATTCCGTCCCCCGTTTCCATGGATACTCACCCAGAACGCGAGCGATGCGCCTAGAGGACGTGTCCGGTCACTTCTTCACGCCTCCGAATCGGCGGTCGCGGTGGATGTAGTGGTCGATGGAGCGCCACAGGACCTCGCGGCCGCAGTCGGGGAACAGTTCGGGCACGAAGTCGAGCTCCGCGTAGGCGGCCTGCCAGGGCAGGAAGTTCGAGGTGCGCTGCTCGCCGGACGTGCGGATCACCAGATCGCAGTCGGGCACGTCGGGCAGGTACAGGTGGTCGGCGATCATCTTCTCGGTGACGCGGTCGCCGCTGATCTTCCCGTCGCGCACGTCCTTCGCGATGGCGGCGCAGGCGTCGGCGATCTCGGCGCGGCCGCCGTAGTTGATGCAGAACACCACGTCGATGACCTTGTTGTGCTTCGTGCGCTCCTGCGCGACCTCAAGCTCGTCGATGACGGACTTCCACAGCTTCGGGCGGCGGCCGGACCAGCGCACGCGCACGCCCCACTCGTCCATCTGCGCGACGCGGCGGTGGATGATCTCACGCGAGAAGCCCATGAGGAAGCGCACCTCCTGCGGGCTGCGCTTCCAGTTCTCGGTAGAGAACGTGTACAGCGACAGATAACGCACGCCCGCCTCGATGGCGCCGGCGATGGTGTCGAACACGACCGGCTCGGCGGCCTGGTGGCCGTTGGTGCGAATCATGCCGCGCTCCTTGGCCCACCGCCCGTTGCCGTCCATGATGACGCCCACGTGGCGGGGCACCTTGCCCTTGGGGAAGTCGGGGATGCGCGAGGGATCGGAGAAGGGGGCCGCCGGGATGTTCAGCGACGTGTAGTCCACGTTTTCGAAAGCCATGTCTGTCAATCTAGCAGTCGCATGGAACGTAGCGGGCGTTCGAGATAGTACTCGGCCCAATCCTCCACGAGACGCGTCGTCTCGGGCAGGAGCTCACGACCGTCGAGCTCCGTCCAGTCGCCGTCGACCAGCGCCTCGAGCTGGGCGAGCGCGAGCGGCGTGACGCGCCTCGCCTCGGGCGTGTGGTCCTTCGCGCACATGAGGCCGCCGGCCGGGACGGACAGGTACGCGCCTTCCATGGCACCGCCTATGGAACCGCCCACGGCGCCTTCCGTGAAACCATCCGTGAAACGTTGCGGCGCTTGGACTCCCGCCTCAAAACCACCCGTGAAACCATCCGTGAAACGTCGCTGTCCGCACACGACGCACGCGTGCAGACGCGGCGACCATCCGGCGAGCGAAAGCGCGCGCAGCACATAGGAGGCGGCAATGTGGTCGGAGGCGTGCGCATGCTTGGCGAGCGCGTTCAACGCGCCGATGAGCAACCGGTACTGCCCGGCCACGCGCTCCTCCTCCGCGCCGACGATCTTATCGGCGGTTTCGACGATCACGTTGGCTGCCGCGTACGCATCGTAGTCGGCGCAGATCGGTTCGGCGTAGGCGGCGACGGATTCGGCTTGGGAGACGACGTCAAGCGAGCGCCCCTGCGCGATGAGCAGATCGGCGCGCATGAACGGTTCGAGTCGCGCGCCGAAGCGCGATTTGGTACGGCGTACTCCTTTGGCGACGGCGCGTATCTTGCCGTGCCCGCGGGTGAGCAGGGTGATGATGCGGTCGGCCTCGCCGAGTTTCGCGGTGCGCAGCACCACGCCTTCGTCACGGTAGAGCGGCATGGTTTCCAGTCCCTTCGACGTCAGTAGACGAACAGGCCCCAGAAGGCGAAGAAGAACAGCACGTGGAGCATGGCGGTGGCGGTGAGCCAGAACAGGACGCGTCCGAACCGCGTGTCGGCGAGCACCGGTTCGCGTCCGGTCACGATGCCGTGGATGGCGTCGCGCCGGGGAGGCCAGCGCAGCACGCCGCGCCGGGAGGCGACTTCGATGAGCCGGGCGAACACACGCGACCACGCCCATACGACGAGCGTGCACACGATTTCGATGACCGGCCAGCTCCACCAGATCATGCCCGGCTCCTCGTCGGGCGCGGCACCCCAAGCGAGTTTCACCACGGCCATGACCACCTGGCCGAGTCCTGCGGCGAACAGCAGGAGCGTCGCCATCGTGGTGATGGTCAGCGTGATGAGCGCGTTGCCGAAGCCGTGCCGGAATCCGAGCCCCGGATAGCGCACGCCCCGGTTGCGTCGCCGCAGGCGGAACGCGATGCTCCGTCCCAAAGCGACGAGCCACGCCACGAGCGTCGCGGCGAGAAGCAACACCATGCCCGCGTGCAGCACCACCCCGTAGACGGTGAGCGAGCGTCGCGGCGCGAGATCGTCGGGCACGGCGATCGACTGGTAGATCGTGTCGCCGGCGACGCGCTCCGAGGTCTGTGTGAGCCCGGCCGCCGTACCGGACGCCCAGGCGATCACGTCGTCGACGTAGGCGTCGGCGAATTTCGTGCCGGTCTGGGCCTCGTCACCGAGCCGCAGCACATGGTTGGCGACCGGATAGCTGCGTACCGTCACGTCCTTGTTGCCGGCCTTGTGCGCGAGGGCGAGCATATGCGTGACGCCGTCGACCTGCGCGGTCATCACGTCCTTCGACCCATAGGCGATGAGCGTGGGAATCGCGTAGGCGGACGATTCGGGCAGGTCGAGATCGAAGTTGTCCAATCCGAACAGCGCCGTGTCCGCGTTGAACACGCGGCGCACGATCGACTGGTAGCCGTCGTTCGCACCGACGAGCGCGAAATCCTGGGAGACGAAGAAGCCGAGCGAGCGGCGCGGTGTGAACACCATCGGCGAGAGGAGTATCTGGAACGCGACGTCCGGATCGTCGGCGAGCAGGTACTGCGAGATCCACGTAGACTCGCTGGTCGCGTAGATGCCCACCTTCGCCGCGTCCACGTCACTGCGCGCGCGCAGCAGACTGATCGCGGCGTCGTAGACGCGCGCGGAGGCCGGATAGTCGCGCGTCACATCGGACGTGGACCAGACGGGTTTGTCGATGACGGCGGTGACGAAACCGGCCGAGGCGAGCGACGTGGCCATGTCGCCGAACGAGTTGTACGCGGTGCCGAAGCCGGCGCCGTGCATGAACACGATGCCAGGACGGCGTCCTGTCGCGCCGACCGGCTCGCGGATGAGCACGGTGATGTCCTGCGTCTCATCGGCGCCTTCGCCGTGCACGCGCCACGTCGAGTCGGCGGCGGCGTCGACCTTCTCCTCGCGTGCGCCGCCGACCTGCGTGCCGTCGCGGCGCACGGTGATGGAGACCGCGGACTCCTTCACCTTGTATGTGCCTTCGCTGTCAGGCGTCGCGCCGTCCGCCGCGGCGGCGCGCGACGCGCCCGACATCGTGTCGAACGTGACGGCGGTGTCGTCGGTGAGTGTCGCGATGGTGCGTCCGGTCGGCTCGTTGTCCCACGGCACGGTGGTGAGGTTCGACACGGAGACGAGCAGACCGATCAGGATGATGAAGATCGGCAGGCTGACGGACAGCCTGCGCCAATGCGACCACGGCGTGTCCCGTGTCGCGTCCGTCCCAGCCGATGCCCGCTCGCCCTGTGCCACGGCGCTCCCTCGCATCCGGCTCAGTGGCCGGGATGCTGGATGGGCACGACGACAGGCCCGGTGGAGCCGTCCGGCACCTGGCCGTCGGCCTCCATCTGGGCGGCGATGTCGTTGGCGATCTCGAGCAGCGTGTCGACGATCTGATCCTCGGGCACGGTCTTGATGACCTTGCCCTTGATGAAGATCTGGCCCTTGCCGTTGCCGGAGGCGACGCCGAGATCGGCTTCGCGCGCCTCGCCCGGCCCGTTGACGATGCAGCCCATGACGGCCACGCGAATCGGCGCGGTGATGTCCTTGAGCCCTTCGGTCACGGCGGAGGCGAGCTGGATGACGTCCACCTGCGCACGGCCGCAGCTCGGGCAGGAGATGATGTCGAACTTGCGCGGACGCAACCCCATGTATTCGAGCAGCTTGCAGCCGACCTTCACCTCCTCGACGGGCGGGGCGGAGAGGGACACGCGGATCGTGTCGCCGATGCCCTCGGCGAGCAGCGCGCCGAACGCGAGACACGACTTGATGGTGCCCTGCCACTGCGGACCGGCCTCGGTGACGCCGAGGTGCAGCGGCCAGTCACCCTTGGAGGCGAGCAGACGGTAGGTCTGGACCATGGTGATCACGTCGTGGTGCTTGACGGAGATCTTGAAGTCGTGGAAGCCGACGTCCTCGAACATGTGGGCCTCCTTGAGCGCGGAGGCGACGAGCGCCTCGGGCGTGGGGCCACCGTACTTGGCGTACAGCTCCTTGTCGAGCGAACCGGCGTTCACGCCGATGCGCAGGGAGATGCCCGCGTCGGTCGCGGCCTTGCAGATGTCGGGGCCGACCTGGTCGAACTTGCGGATGTTGCCCGGGTTGACGCGCACGGCCGCGCAGCCGGCGTCGATCGCCTGGAACACGTATTTCGACTGGAAGTGGATGTCGGCGATGACCGGGATCGGCGACTTGCGGCAGATCTCGGGCAGCGCGTCCGCGTCATCCTGGCTGGGGACGGCGACGCGCACGATGTCGCAGCCGGCGGCGGTGAGCTCGGCGATCTGCTGGAGCGTGGCGGGCACGTCCGCGGTGAGCGTGTTGGTCATCGACTGCACGGAGATGGGCGCGCCGCCGCCGACCGGCACCGGCCCGACCATGATGCGGCGGGACTTCCTGCGCGGGTGGAGCGGCGACTCGCTGGTCAGCTCGATCGGGTCGCCGGTCTTGCGGAACGGCTTGTTGACGGGATTGACGGTGTTCAACGTATTCATCATTGCTTGTCTATCAGCTCGTCGGCCTTGGCGCGGGCCTCGTGTTCGAGCTGTTCCATTTCCTCCACGTCCCGGAACATCGGCGCGCCGCGCAGCTCGGCGTCCATCGAGTCGAGTACGGCCTTGACCGTGTCGACGATGCCGAGATACGGCAGACGATGGTCGAGGAATGCATGCACGGCCTGCTCGTTGGCGGCGTTGAGCACCGCCGTGTGCTTCTCGGAGGCGGCGAGGCAGTGGCGTGCGAGCGAGACGGCGGGGAACGCCTCGTCGTCGAGCGGCTCGAACGTCCATTCCGCGGCCTTCGTCCAGTCGCAGGCGGCGGCCACGTTCGGCATGCGCGCCGGCGCGGACAGGCCGAGCGCGATCGGCAGGCGCATGTCCGGCGGGGACGCCTGCGCGATGGTGGCACCGTCGACGAATTCGACCATCGAATGGACGATGGACTGCGGGTGGACGGTCACGGCGATGCGCTCGGGCGGGATGTCGAACAGGCGGGACGCCTCGATGACCTCGAGTCCCTTGTTCATCAGGGTGGACGAGTTGATGGTGACGACCGGCCCCATGTTCCACGTCGGATGGTTCAACGCCTGTTCGGGCGTGATCGCGGTCATCTGGTCGCGTTTCATGCCGCGGAACGGGCCACCGGACGCGGTGACGACGAGACGCGCGACCTCGGCGTGCGTGCCGGAGCGCAGCGACTGCCAGATCGCGGAATGCTCGGAGTCGACCGGATTGATCTGGTCCTCACGCGTCTGCGCGCCGAACAGCAGATGGCCGCCGGCGACGACGGACTCCTTGTTGGCGAGGGCGAGCTGCGAACCGGCCTTCAGGGCGGCGATCGACGGTTCGAGGCCGATCGAGCCGGTGATGCCGTTGAGCACGACGTTCGCGCCGGAGGCGGCCATCGCGATGACCGCCTCCGGTCCGGCCTGCACCTGCGTGTGCTTCGCGCCGGCCTGCTCGAGCGCCTCGCGCAGCGCCGCCGCCTTCGACTTGTCGAAGACCGCGACCTGCGGCACGTGGAATTCGGCGGCCTGACGCGCGAGCAGGTCGACGTGCGCGCCGCCGGCGGCGAGGCCGACGACGGTGAACCGTTCGGGGTGACGGGAGATGACGTCCAGCCCCTGGGTGCCTATGGAACCGGTGGAGCCGAGAATGACGACTGTGCTGCTGTGAATCACTGCTGCTGCTTCTTTTCGTCGCCGCCGATGGTGCCGAAGGAACCGATGGTCGGGAACGACAGGTCGGGGATTTCCAGATCGTTGTTGTCGGAGGACAGCAGCGAGAACGGGTTGGTGGTCGCAGACGTCGAGGTCGTCGGCGTTGTCGACGCTGTCGGAGTCGACGTCGTGGCGGCGGCTGTCGGAGTCGACGTGAATGACGGCAGCGCATCGGACGTGGTCGTCACGGACGGGATGTCGAGGCTCGGCAGCTTCGGCGTGAACGACGGCACGTCGATGGCGGGCAGCTCCTGCGAGACCTCGGCCATATGGGCCAGTGCGGCCAGCGAGCCGGTGGCCGGCGTGGAGGACGCGGACGACGCGGCATCCGTATGCGGGGCGACTGGCGCGACCGGCGCGACCGGCGCATAGGACTGGGTCGGAGTGGCCGACGTCGTGGAGACCGGCGTCGTGACAGGTTCGTACGACGGGGTGGGCGTATACGCGACGGCGGACGGCGAGGCGGAGAACGCGGCCGTGGGAGCCGGTTCGGCCGGGCTGACGGACGGCGTGGGCGTGACGATCGGCGTGACGGCGGGAGCCACCACCGGGCTGGGAGCCGCGGCTGCGGCCGGCTGGGACGCCGCGGCGGCGTTCCCGGCGACGACCACGGACGGCGAGGCGATCGGCGCCTCGGCGGCCGGCGTGAACAGGCTCTGCTCGGCCTGGCTCAACGCATCGAAGCTTTCCGTGCGGGCCGTGGCGAGCGGGGCGGCGGGGGTGGCGGAGGCGACCGGCGCATAGCTTTGCGGGGCGTCGGCGCCATCGGTCTGCGGGACAGAGGGACGCTGGTACTGGGCATCCGGGGAGAACAGCGGGGCGACGCCGTCGGCCGATGCGGACGCGTCGGACGCCGCGGGAGACGGAGCCAGCGCAGACTGCGCGTCCTGCTCGCCGGCACCGTCGGACGTGACATAGTCGGCGACGCGGTCGAACGATTCAATGCGGCTCAGCAGCTGCACGCACGTGTTGAGGAAGTAGTCGACCTGGCGCTCGTCATAGCCCTTCTTGCCCTTGCGCTGCGTGAACACGGCGTTGGACACGTAATCGGCGGTGATCTTGTCGAGATCGCGCACATCCTTGCGGGACACGCCGTCCAGTCCAAGCTCGGCGGCGGCCTTGTCCGCGATCTGGTCGGACAAGCGATCCACCTGCTTGCGGTCGTAGGAGGGGGTGCGCGGCTTGCCGGAGCCGAAACGCTCACGCTCGGCGCGGTCAAGGTGCTTGGCCACCTCGCGGTACAGCTCCTCGGTCTGGGCCTTCCAGGCGACACGCCCATGCTGGGTGATCTCCCACGTGGTCTGCTTGTCGACCACCGCGCGCTCAAGACGGGCGAGGGCGGCGTCGACCTGTGCGATCTCGTAGCCGCCGCGGGTCAGATCGAAGGAGACGTTCTGGATGTCTCGCTGCGTCAGCTTCGCGCCGTCACTGTCGTACAGCGCGTGCGCGCGCTCCAGAAACGCGTCCACCTGGGCGGGGTCGTAGCCCCACTTGCGCTTGCCTGCCCTGGGGATTCCGGCTTCGGATTGCTGCGCCATGGGCTATCAACCTCCTAGAGGAACGAACGATACTGTCTGCCACATTACGTGAGCGTTGAGACGCAATCGGGTCCGATCGCGCGAATCATGGGGAACCGTCACGCCATGTTCACCACCCGAGGCGCGTTTCGCGGCGGTTTCCGACCGTCTGCGGGCACGTGTTCCCCACCGGGCGTTCCCTCGGCTGCTTCGCGTGTTTCGTCGGGGGTTACGCTATGGTGTTGCCGTGCGGGCGATTAGCTCAGTCGGCTAGAGCGCCACCTTTACACGGTGGATGTCGGGGGTTCGAGCCCCTCATCGCCCACGATCACTACCATAAGAGGCTTGGAATCCTTGCGGTTCCAAGCCTCTTCGTCGTATTCGCCCGTCAGCGGCCCTTGCCGTAGGCGCGCAGGTGGATGCCGTTCCAGTCAGGGCTCACGGTGATCGGCGTGGCGGCGTTCATGCCTGCGGTCTTCGCGGCGGACTGCACGGTGCTGGAGCTGGCGGCGCCGTCGCGTCCCGGCTTCGGGGTGAGCACCCACAGCGGGCCGTCCTCGCCGACCACGGCGTACGCGTCGACGATCGTGTCGGACAGCTCGTCCTCGTCGTCGCCGTCCCGCCACCACAGAATCACGCCGTCCACGGCGGAGTCGTAGTCTTCGTCGACGAGATCCTGACCCGTCAGATTCTCGATCTTCTCACGGATCGAATCGTCCACGTCGTCATCCCACAGCCATTCCTGCACGATGTCGCCGGGTTTAAACCCAAATTCCTCAGCGTTCTGTGATGCGGTTTGATTCACGATGACCACCATACCAACACTTGCCGAACAGCGGCGTTAACAAACGGGCAAAAATGAGACGGGCGTGCGTCGCGCGCGTCCGACGGCGCACGGACCGCAGACGCGGCACGCGCCGACCCGCCACGCACGCGCTCACTGCACCGCGCAGTGCGGCAGGGACTCCCCCTTGCCTTCGCCTATGGCGACGAGCGCCTCATACGCCTCGTCGAGCGTGGACACGCTCACGTCGCGCAGACCGTCGGGCACATGCCCCACGACCTCGCCGCAGTTGGCCTTCGGCGCGAGGAACCATGTGGCACCGTCGCGTTTCGCCCCGATCATCTTCAACCGGATGCCGCCGATGCTTCCCACCTTCCCTTTCGCGTCGATGGTGCCGGTGCCCGCGATCGTCCTGCCACCGGTCTCGTCCTCCGCAGTGACCTTGTCGATGAGTCCGAGCGCGTACATCATGCCGGCGGACGGGCCTCCGATGTCGTCGACGTGCATGGCGACCTTCATGCCGGACACGTCGACGCCTTTCGTCTTGAGGAAGCGTTTCGCCGCCTTCACGGCGTTGTCCTGCGAGGACGTCATCTCCTTGGACGACTCCTTGCGGTACTCGCTGGTGGTCTGCCCGGCCGGCACGACCGCCTCGCGCGGCATGACGACGCGCTGCGGGTCGATCCACGACCAGAGCACCTCCGCATTGGTCAACGGGTAGCCGGGCACGCCGTTCGCGGAGACCGTGACGAGCAGCAGTCTGCCGGAATCCCGGTGCGTGGCGACGCCGGTCACACCGATCACCTGCGACTTCCCGTCGTTTCCACCTGCCTCGACCGTGCCGAGCACGTCGCGCGTGGGCCCGGGCCATTCGGTCGAATACGCGCTCGGCAGGCACAACGTCACCACGCATAGCGCCACGGCGGCCGTGCCGGCGAACCAGCGGGGAGAACGGGATCGGACGTACCGTCCGAGGCGCGATGGCACCGCGCGCAGGGAATCCAGGGAATCATGGAGGGAGAAGGACATACGGCGCATCATACCAGCGCACGCTTTGCGCGAAACATGCGCGGGACACCCTAAGATGGACGGCAAGACCAGATCGACAGACAGCAACCAGACAAGAGGATCCGATATGGACGAGAACGCAATCCACGAGTGGCTGATCAAATGCTTCGGCCCGGTGCAGGGCGAGATGGCGTGGCAGCAGATCTCCCAGTTGCCCGATTCGATCCGCGAGCAGCTGATGAGCCAGGATCCGAGCACCCTGCCGAACCCGGCGGAGGTGCAGCAGATGATGGCCGCGTTCACCGCCGGTGGCCTCAACACGATGGGCGACATGAGCCAGGTCGTCGAGGACGGTCCGATCAACGTGAAGCTCGCCCGTTCGCTGGCGTTGCAGCAGGCGAACGCGGACGGCTCGCGCACGAGCGTCACCGCAGCCGAGGGAGCGGCGGTGCGGCGTGCGATGAGCGAGGCGAACCTGTGGCTGGACACGGCGTGCGCGTTCGATCCGGCGCCCGGCGAGCCGCAGGCGCTGACGCGCGCCGGCTGGGTGGAGGACACGCTCGACGCGTGGGCGAAGTTCGCCGCGCCGGTCGCCTCCTCGATGGGCGAGGCGCTCGCCTCGGTGATCTCCGAACGTCTCGGCGGCTCTTTCGACGGCGAGATCGCCGGCATGTTCGCCGGTCCGGTGCCGATTCCGATCCCGGACGGCATGAAGGATCCGAAGCAGCTGGTCAAGCTGCTCGGCAACACGTCGTTCGCGATGCAGCTGGGTCATGCGGCCGGTTCGCTCAGCCGCGAGGTGCACGGCGGCTTCGACCAGGGTATCGCGCTGCTGTCGAATCCGGCGGGCGCGCTGGTCGCGCAGAACGTCGAGGAGTACACGAAGCAGCTCAACGGCGAAGGCGTCGCCGACTCCGGGAATGCGGGCGGCGACGGCGGTCCGGCCAATCCCATCGGCTTCACGTCGGCGGCGAGCGACCGTCCCGCGTCGGACGACGGCGCGTCGCATCCGGCATCCGACCCCGCGACCGAGGCCCTGTTCGACGAGATCGTGCGCCCCGACCCTATCCCCGCCGACGAGGTCATGGCGTTCCTCGCCCTGCGTGAGGTGGCACACGCCCGCCTCTACTCGGCGGTGCCGTGGCTGATGCCGCGCTTCGAGGCGCTGATCGGCAAGTACGCGCGCGGCATCTCCATCGACCTGGACGCGATGG
Source organism: Bifidobacterium sp. LH_417 (assembly GCF_056357035.1). Classification (NCBI taxonomy): domain Bacteria; kingdom Bacillati; phylum Actinomycetota; class Actinomycetes; order Bifidobacteriales; family Bifidobacteriaceae; genus Bifidobacterium; species Bifidobacterium sp. LH_417. Next base: position 68,724 of record NZ_JBKEVI010000001.1, on the reverse strand, counting down.
AGGAGCAGCTGCGCGACGCGGGCGCGCTCGATCCGGATTCCATCTCAAGCGCCGTGAACCTCACCAAGGTCGGCATCCCGGACACGCCGGAGCAGAAGGAGGCGCTGGCCGCGCTCGAATCGCTGCTCGCACTGGTCGAAGGCTGGGTGGACTGCGTGGTGTGGCGCGCCGGCATGGCGCACATCCCGCACATCGAGCAACTGCGCGAGATGATGCGCCGCGAACGCGCCACCGGAGGCCCGGCCGAGCGCACGTTCGAAAGCCTGCTGGGCCTTGAGCTGCGTCCGAAGCGCATGCGCGAGGCGGCCGGCATGTGGGAGATGACCACTTCCGCGGAAGGCGTGGACGCGCGAGACGCGAGATGGTCGCATCCGGATCTGCTGCCCGTGCTCGCGGGCGAGAACGGCATGGCCGCGCAGCCCGGAGCCGGGACGGCGACGGACGGCGACGGCAAGGGCGATGGAAGCGGCACGGGAGCGGACGGCGCGAACGGCACCGGTTCCACCGGCACCGACTGGGACGCCGAACTCTCGAAGCTGCTCGGCGAGGACGGCGACGTCAGCTGAGGAAACGGCTGAGACGACGGTACTGGGAGCCGACACCGTCCTTGGAACGGGCATAGGAGACGTGGAGCGTGTCCTCGGCGCGCGTGATCGCCACGTACATGAGGCGACGCTCCTCCTCCAGCCCGTCCCCCGGCTGGGGCGAACCGTAGGGCATGAGGCCCTCCGAACAGCCGATTACGAACACGTGCTTGAATTCAAGGCCCTTCGAGGCGTGCACGGTGGACACGGTCACACGCCCCAGCTTCGCCGCGAGCCGACGCGCCTGCCTGTCCCCGTCCGTCTCGCCGCCGTCCCCTCGTGATTCGTCGCGTTCACGCAACGCCTCCACCATCGCCAGACGCGCGGCCATGTCCATGTCCGCCACCGGCGAAGCCGACGCCCAACCATTGTCCCGCTTCACCCGGTATCCGATGCCCGCGTGGCGCAGCGCCGTGCAGCATACGGCCTGCTGCGCGTTGATGCGCGTGAGGATCGCGCAATCCGCCGGATCGGCTCCCTGATCGACGAGTCGGCGGATGCGCATGGCCACGCCGCGCGCCTCCTCCTCATCCGTCTCATACACGGTGCGTTCGATGCGCCGGCCTCCCTCACGCGCCGACGTGAGCTTCAGATACTCGTGCCTCACCGGCGAGGCGGCGAGCACGCGGTTCGCATAGGAGACGATCTGCGGCGTGGAACGGTAATCCGTGTTCAGCGAGATGTCGGCCGAAAGCGGTGTGAACTCGTCGGCGAAGGCGAGCAGATCATAACTGGACGCACCGGCGAACGAGTAGATCGTCTGCGCCGGGTCCCCCACCACGCACACGTTGCGGTTGTCGCCCAGCCACAACCGCATCAGCCGATGCTGCAACGGCGAAACGTCCTGATACTCGTCGACGGTGAGCCAGCCCACCGACCGTCGGATCGCCGCGGCGGCCTCGTCGAAATCCTCGATCACGTGGCACGCCATGAGCAGGATGTCGTCGAAATCCATTTCCCCGCGCGACGTCTTCTCACGTTCGTACGCGTCGTACACGTCGGCGAACCGGTCCGGTTCGAGTCCCGCGGGACGGCATCGTCCGGTCACGGCGGCCACGCGCGCCACCTGGTCGGGCGCCACGAGCGAGATCTTCGCCCAGTTGATCTCATCGCGCACCGCACGCACCGTCGCGTCGTCCTCGTCCACGCCCGTGTCGACGCGGCGCAGCGCACGCGCGGCGACGTCGCGGGCGTCCTCGATCAGACGCGGGAACGGCGCGTCGCACACGTCGGTCCACACGCGGCGCAGCTGGTGCAGCGCCGCGGAGTGGAACGTGGACGCCGTGACCTTGTCCCCCACGCCGAGCGACGCGAGACGCACGCGCATCTCCGCGGCGGCCTTGACGGAGAACGTGACGGCGAGCGTGCGCGACGGGTCCCACGCGCCGCTCGCGCACGCATGTGCGATGCGACGCGTCACCGTGCGCGTCTTGCCCGCGCCGGCGCCCGCGACGATCCGCACCGGACCGTCGAGCGCGGTCGCCGCCGCCATCTGCGCCTCATCCAACCCGTCCAGCAGCTTGTCCATGACCTCATTGTGGCACACCCGCGCGGGCGTGGGGCGACGGAGGGAAGGCGGCCGCGCGGCGACGCCCGAAAACCGTGGCGTCGCGGGCGCCGCACATGCGCGGCGTGTATTAATGTGGGAGTGTGACAGAACGTAATGAACTGATGCTGGCGGCACTCACCTCCGCCGCCCTGCCGTCCGTCGTCGTGGCCGGCGTGTTTCCGGGGATGACGCACGCGGACGGCATCGACCAGGCGCAGGTGCGCGACGTGACCGGCAAAACGTACGACGTCTACGCCTCCAACACCGAGGCGGGCCGCAGGAAGCTCGCGGCAAGGGTCAAGGCGGCGAAGGCGCTGGCCGAGGCCCGCGAACCTGGCGGCCTCGGATTCGCGCTCGACCGCGTGCTCGGCTTCGCGCCCGGCACGGACCCGAAAAGCCCCACGGGCGACACCGCCGTCATGGTGGCGATGCATCAGGACGGCGTCGAACGCGACCTGAACTTCCTTACGTTGGATGACTGCGCCGCGATGGGCACGGCAATCGGCGCGATCCACCGGCTCAACCCCTCGTTCCTCGGCCCGGCCGGATACCCGATGTACGTCACCGGACAGATCCGCGCGCAGCTGACCGCGTGGATCGCACGGCTGAAGAACGCGGGGCACGTGCCGCCCGAGATCACCTCCAGCTGGTCGAAGATCATGGAGACCGAAGGACTATGGGCGTTCAACACGTGCATGGTCCACGGCGGATTCGAGGACGGCGACGTGCGCTTCAGCGGGTCGACGATCACCGCGATCAACAACTGGCAGAACATGCAGGTGAACGATCCGGCACGCGATCTCGCATGGATCTTCTCCAGACTCGACGAAGCCCACCGCAACGCGGTGCTCACCGCGTACGGGCGCATGATGGGCAACCGGCTCGACGGGCTCATCATGCTGCGCGCGAACCTGTGGGTGCAGATGGAACAGGTCGGCGACTTCATCCAGGCGGTCAAACGTGCCGACTCGCAGCAGATCATCCGGTTCAAGGCGCAGGTGGATCGTCTCGCGCACCAGCTGGCGCTCGCGGCGCGCGCCGCCGAACCCGCGCCGGCATCATACCGGCCGGGAGCGCGCCGCGCCGGCGCGGCCGGAGCCGCGGGCCCGGGTGCGGGCGCGGGCGCGGCAGGTGCAAGTGCGAACGGCGGACAGGAGAAACCGCCGTCGACGATCACCGTGGGCACGTTGCTCGAAGCCGGCGAGCGCCGCCGCGCCGCCGCCGAGACCGCGGCCGCGCGCGCACGGGGCGCCTCACCCGCCGATCCCGACAGCACCGGATCGGCCGATATCGTCGCCGCGGGCGACTACGCACCGGACGGCACGGACGACACGTCGCGCACGCCGATCAAGGCGGACGGAACGTACGCGCCCGGGGAAGCCGGGCACGGCGCTCCGACGGCCTCCGGTTCGACGAAGCCGCAGCGCCCCGCCTACCCGTACCCGGACATGCCCGCTCCCGATTCGTCGGTCACGATCTCGTTGAGCAAGCTCACCGGCCGTGACGGCACCACGGAGGACGACGACGCGGCCGACGTGCACATCGATGGCCGCCGCACCGTGAACGGCATGCCGATGCCGCCCACGATCGCGCCGATCCGCCCGCTGTCGCGCGTGGTGACGTCGGGCACGTTCGACGCGCCGCCTGCGCCAGGGGTGCATGAACCGCCGACGGACACTTCGGCGACGGTGGTGATTCCGCTGCTCGAACGTGAGGAGCGTGCGTTGCGCGACGCGCGGGCCGGACTTGATTTCGATGATGAGACCTTCGACGACGAACCGCAGGCGGACGGCGAGTATTCGCCGTCCGAAGCCGACGAGACGCCGAAGATCGACGCCGTGGATGCCGAAGATGCCGTGGATGCCGCCGACGCGGATGCACCGGGTGACGCGGACGTTCCGGTCGTGGCGTCGGAGATCACCGATCCCGACGACACGCCGTCGGTCACTCCGATCGTCGTCGCCGCGCCGCAGGTCGCGGTGATCGCGTCGACCGGCACGGTGACCGCCGACGAACCGGAGCATGACGGGGATTTCGAAGCCGCCGCACCGGAATCCCCCGACGAACCGGTGGCCGCCGAACCGACGGACGGGAACGCAGACCCCGACGACACGGATTCCGACGACACCGGCGAGGCGCACACCATCCCCGCCGAGGTGAGCGACGTGAATCCGGACGCCACGCCGACGGCGTAATCTCGGACAACCCGCCCGCGAGAACCCTCACGGGCGGGCACAATGGGGAACGCCAATCGAACCGAACACCATCAACAGGACAAGGAGCAACATGGACATCGAACTGGGTATCCGCAATGTGGCGCGCACCGTCACCTTCAGCACCGAGGATTCCGCCGACCAGGTGAACGAGGCCATCGCCAAGGCGCTGGACGCGCATCAGCCGGTCGTCCTCACCGACGACAAGGGCCGCCGCATCATCGTGCCGGCCGACGCGCTCGGCTACGCGATCGTCGGTTCGGAGACCAAGCACGCCGTCGGTTTCGGCGCGCTGTGACCGAAACGACGTGGGAATCTAACGCCACAGGGGGATCGCGCCGCGTTCGACGATGCGGCGCACCGTCCCCTCGTCGGTGAGGTTCTCCCCCAAGGTGTTCGGCTTGCCGGCACCGTGCCAGTCCGAACCACCCGTCACGAGCAACCCGTGCGCGTTCGCGATGGCGAGCAGGCGCTCCCGCTGTTCAGGCGGGTTGCCGCGATGCCACACCTCGAGTCCGTCGAGTCCCTCATCGATGAGGCGCTCGATCTGCTTGTCGGACAGGAGTCTGCGGTTGCGGCTCAGATCGCCCGCATGCGCGATGACGACCACGCCGCCCGCCTCGTTCACCGCACGCACCACCTCGTGCGTGGTCGGCGAGGGCGTGGGGATGTAGTACTTCGAATCGGCGCTCACCGCGTCGGCGAACGCCTCCGAACGGTTCCGGTATACGCCGGCCGCCACCAGCGCGTCGGCGATATGCGGACGGCCCACCGTGGTCCTGCCGCCCTCCTTCACTTGCGCCATCACCGACTCCCAACTGATCGGATAATCCTCGGCGAGACGCGCCACCATGCGTTCCGTGCGCTTGAGGCGCGCCTCACGCGTCGCCGCGAACAGGCGCGTGATATGCAGATTGCGCGGATCATACTGGTAGGCGAGCATGTGCACCGACACGCCTTCATCGCACGTCGTGATCTCGCTGCCGCGCAGCAACGGCAGCCCCTGCGCCGTGGCGGCATGCTGGGTGCTCTCCCATCCTGCCGTCGTGTCATGGTCGGTGACGGCCACGCCGACAAGGCCGCGCTCCTTCGCTTCGACGAGCATCTCGGCAGGCGTGCGCGTGCCGTCGGAGAACACGGTGTGGCAGTGAAGATCCCATCCCCGCTGCGGTGGTTCGGTGGGCGCAACGTATCCAGTCATACGTCCTATCGTAACCCGGGAGCGACGGCACCCCGCACATCGATCGAGGCGTCTGCGTCGCACGCTGGTAGAATTGGCGGTATTGGGCCATGTGACTAAGGAAGGTCACGGCACAACAGAAGGGAAAACAGAAAATGATAGGCATAGGCGCGATATTGGGGGGCGTGATCGTCCCCATCGTGGTGATCGTCCTCGTCCTCGTGTTCTCGTCCATCTTCATCGTCCCGCAGCAGCAGGCGTACATCATCGAGCGCTTCGGCAAGTTCCAGTCGGTGCAGTTCGCCGGCATCCACATCCGCATCCCGTTCGTCGACCGTATCGCGATGAAGACGAACATGCGCGTCAACCAGCTCAACGTGCAGCTGGAGACCAAGACCCTCGACAACGTGTTCGTCACCGTCGTCGCCTCCACGCAGTTCCGCGTCAACGCGCAGAACGTGGCCACCGCCTACTACGAACTGCGCGACCCGGCCGGCCAGCTGCGCTCCTACATGGAGGACGCGCTGCGAAGCGCAATCCCGGCGCTCACGCTCGACGACGCGTTCGCCCGCAAGGACGACGTCGCGTTCGACGTGCAGAAGACCGTCGGCAACGAGATGAGCCGCTTCGGCTTCACCGTCGTCAAGACGCTCATCACCGCCATCGACCCGTCGCCGCAGGTGAAGAACGCGATGGACTCGATCAACGCCGCCCAGCGCGAGAAGGAGGCGACACGCCAGCGCGCCGAGGCGCAGCGCATCCAGATCGAGACGCAGGCGGCCGCCGAGGCCGAGAAGACCCGACTGCAGGGCGAGGGCCAGGCGAACTACCGCCGTGAGATCGCCAACGGCATCGTCGACCAGATCAAGAGCCTGCAGGCCGTGGGCATGAACATCAACGACGTGAACAACGTGGTGCTGTTCAACCAGTATCTCGACGTGATGCGCTCGCTGTCCGAATCCAGCAACGCGAAGACCGTGGTGCTGCCCGCCTCCACGCCCGGCGGCTATCAGGACCTCTACGAGCAGGTCACCAAGGCCATGCTCACCGCCTCGGAGACCCAAGGCAAGTAGCAGCCCTCCCCCATCGGGTCGAGGTGCCCGACACCGAGGCGCGGTCCTACAATGGCACCATGACCGACAACGAGAAGATCATCGTCAACTGCCTGCCGCTCAGCGACGCCGAGCGGCAGGCCTTCGTATCCGCCGCGCCCGATGTCCGCCAGGAGTTCGTCGGCAACCCGATCGAACGCGGCACGATGACATGGAAGGCGCATGTCCCCACCGGTCTCAAGGCGCAGGCCACCGCCGTCATCGGCAACATCCCTCCCACCGAATGCCGCGATTATCCGCGACTCGACTGGCTTCAGACGTGGAGTGCCGGCGTCGACAAGTACGTCGCGCCCGGCGTCCTCGCCGATTCCGTCACCGTGACCAACGCGACCGGCGCCTACGGGCAGACCGTCGGCGAACATCTCTTCGCGATGATGTGGGCGCTCATGCGCAACATCCCCGCCTACGCACGCCAGCAGGACGAGCGCCGCTGGCACGACCTCGGCCGAGCGCTCACCCCGCAGGGCGCGACCGTGCTCGTCGTCGGCACCGGCGACATCGGCTCGCACTTCGCGCGACTCGCCAAGGCCGTCGGCGCACATACGGTCGGCGTGCGCCGCGATCCCGCGAAACCCGCCGACGGCATCGACGAGATGCACGGCTTCGACGAGCTCGACACACTGCTGCCGGACGCGGACGTGGTCGCGCTCGCCGTGCCCGCCTCACCCGACACGAACCATCTCATCGACGCGCGCCGCCTCCACCTGCTCAAATCCACATGCGTGCTGCTCAACGCGGGACGCGGCAACGCCATCGACCCGCTCGCGCTGGCCGCGGCGCTCGCCGAAGACCAGCTGCACGGCGCGGGACTCGACGTGACCGAACCCGAGCCGCTGCCCGCCGACAGCCCGCTGTGGGACGAGCCGCACTGTCTCATCACCCCGCACGTGGCCGGCGGCAACCATCTCGAAGTCACCGAGAAGCGCATCATCGCCATCGCCTTGGAGAACGTGCGACGCTACGCGGCCGGTGAGGCGCTCGCCAACGTGCGGCGGTAGTGCGGCGGTAGTGCGGCGGTAGTGCGGCGGTAGTGCGGCGGTAGTGCGGCGCGGCGATGGGGCTGCGGCGGCAGGCCGGAGACGGTGACGCAGCACCTCGTCCCGCGTCGCCGCCCCGCAGCACCGCAGTGTCATCGCGCCGTTGCCGCACCGCGACCTCGACCCGTTCAGCTTGCGAGGAAGTCCCCCACCGATGCCTCGGCCGCCGCGTACCCCTTGCGGTACATCATCTCCAAGCCTTCGAAGCTCTTCTTCAGCGTGTTGAGGCCGTACAGGTCCTCCGGCGCGAGGATGAGCACGCGACCCTCCGCCTCATAGCGCTTCGCCAGCTCGATCTCGTCGTTGTACGTCTTGTAGCGCATGCGCAGGCGCTCCGCGGCCGCCGGATACGTGCGCTCCAGAATCCTCGCCGGCGCGAGGTCCTTGCGCTGCTGGCGCACCTCGTCGCGCAGACGCGACAGGACGAGGACCACCTTGTCGTAGCCGTCGTCCAACGCCTTCTGCACCGGAACCGGATCGGCGATGCCGCCGTCGAAATACGGCACGCCGTCCACCACATACGGCTCGCACGCCACCGGCACCGCGCTCGACGCCTTCACCGCGTCGAAGTCGTCGAAGCGGATGCGCGACTTGTCGAAGTACTTGGTCGAACCGTCCTCGGCGTTGCAGGCGACCACGGTGAAACCGGTCGGATTCGCCTCGAACGCATCGAAGTCCACCGGGTATTCGCCGTCATGGTTGCTCAGCGTGCCGTAGATGTAATCGAGGTTCGCGAAATTGTGATTCTTGAAGAAGCTTTCCGCGCTCGCGTACTCCTTGCGGAACGCGAACTTCGTGTAGAACGTGTGGTTGCGCCCGTGCTGGCGCGCGATGAACGAAGTCATGTTCGCGGCGCCCGCGGAGACGCCATAGCACATGTCCACGTCGATGCCCTCCTCGAGCATGTAGTCCATCACGCCGCATCCGAAGATCGCGCGGAAGCCTCCGCCCACATCGATCATCGCCGTCCTGTTCGCCATATCATCCCCCTGCACGCCATGCGTCGCAGCGGCCATACGGGCCCGCGGCGGCGCGATTCGCTTTCCGTCACGCCGACACTACGCCGACAGTCGGGACAACGGCAACGTTATTGGACAATGACGGTATGACCGTCGGAAAACGGAGGAGAATACGGCGCGACACGATGTCTTACGTGACACGACGTCCTACGCGATGCGACGTCCTACGCGATGCGACGTCCTACGCGATGCGACGTCCTACGTGACGCGACGTCTTACGCGGCGAGCAGCTCGCGCGACAACGCGGCGATGCGCTCCGACGGGTCGGAGTTCGCAAGCTCCACGCCGCCGTCGGCCGACTCCGGCGCGAGATGGCCGAGTGATTCGAGTACGACGCCCAGATGCCGCACCGTACCCTCGTTGCCGTCGATGACGGCCGCACGTTCGGGCAGCAGCTCGCGGAAATAGTCGCGGTAGAACACGAAATGCGTGCAGCCGAGCACCACCGAGTCGATGCGGTCGAGGTCGTACTGGTCGAAGTAGCCGTGCAGCGTGCGCATCACCAGATCATGGTCGGTCAGGCGCCCCGACTCGACGATCTCCACCAGATCGGGGCACGGCTCCTTAACGATCTCGTTGTCCGAATCGAAGCGTTCCATCAGCTTCGCGAACTTGCGCTCGCGCAGCGTGAGCGGCGTGGCCGCCACGATCACGCGCTGCGGGATGTGATGCGGGTCCGAAGGCACGTCGCCGCGGTCGCAGGCGATCTTCAACGCCGGCTCCATGCCGATGATCGGAATGTCGTACGCCTCACGCAGGTCGTTCACCGCGGCCGAGGTCGCCGTGTTGCATGCGATGACCACCGCCTTGACGCCCTGCCGCACGAAACGTTCTACAATCGCGAAGCTCAACTCCCGCACCTGCTCCGGCGTCTTCACACCGTATGGCGCGTTCGCGGAATCACCGAAGTACAGGACGCGTTCGTGCGGCATGTCGTGCGCGAGCTGACGCGCCACCGAGATGCCGCCCAATCCGGAATCGAACACGCCGATCGGCGCCGTTGAACTCATCGCCATCCTCCTTGCCGTCATCGAGCGGCTGTCCCACCGCCATGCAGATACTCCGCCGCCGCACCGGCATGCCGTCGGCGAACGCGGATGTCCTGCCGCCCCAGCGTACTCGCGCATGGCGAACAGCGCGGGGTGCGGGACGCGCGCGGCGGGTATGCTGGCGTGCATGAGCATTCCGCAGCATGTCACCAAGGCGCACGCCACCGGCAACGATTTCGTCGTCTATCTCGACCGTGAGGGACGGTTCGAGCCCACCGAGGAGGAGGTGCGCTTCCTCACGGACCGTCATTTCGGCATCGGCGGCGACGGTCTCATCCGTCTCGCCCGCCCGCGCGACGTGTCCGATCTGAGCGAGGAGCAGGTCGCCGACTGCGAGCGGAACGGCGCCGAATGGTTCATGGACTACCGTAACGCCGACGGGTCCCTCGCCGAGATGTGCGGCAACGGCACGCGCGCCATCACCCTGTTCGCCCAGCGCGAGGGACTGCTCGACGGCGACACGTTCCGTCTCGGCACGCGTGCCGGCGTCAAGACCCTCACCTCGCTCGGGTCCGTCGACGGTCTCGGCGACCACGTGTTCCGCGTCGACATGGGCGCATGGAAGCGCGGCGACACCGACGCGTACGAGGTCACGATCCCCGGCACGCCAGGCGCGGCACGCGGCACGTTCGTCGACATGGGCAATCCGCACGTCGTCGCCGTCATCGAGGACGCGTTCTCCACGCTGCCCACCGTCGAGGCGCTCGACCTCGTCACGAAGCCGCTCGTCGCGCCCGTGATCGAATCCGACCAGAACGTCGAATTCGTGCGCATCGACGACATCAACGACGACGCGGACGACCTCGGCGAGGCGACGATGCGCGTCAACGAGCGCGGCTGCGGCGAGACGCTGTCGTGCGGCACCGGACTGTGCGCGACGGCGGTCACACTGCGCGCCAAGACCGGCGTCGACCATTGGCTCATCACCGTGCGCGGCGGCACGTTGCGCGTCGACGTGAGCGACACGGATGTGACGCTCACCGGCGACGCGACGATCGTCGGCGACGTCACGCTGACACGGTGACACGGTGATTCCGCGTGCGTCGTGACGTCGCGCACGATGCGCGCGTCACGACGCCGACGGTACGGTATGGCGCGACGCATGCGATACGATGCGTCCGGTACGACCTACGTTTGATTGTTGATATGACCGATATAGCCGATACGGCATCGGCGGAAGGGGACGATGACAGATGAGCGATGATACGACGGCGGGAGAAGGCACGGCGGACGACATGACGACGGACGAGGTGCGTGCGCTCGGCATCCGCGACCTCAAGCCGCACGGATGGCGGCACGGAGCGACCTGGACGTACCTGATCGTGCTGTTCGCCTCCGCGGCGGCGCTGATCGTCTCGTTCGTGCTGAGCGCGGAGACGCTGCAGCTGGCGCGGCACCCGAAGGAGCAGCTCGGCTGCGACGTGAATGCGGTGCTCTCCTGCTCGACCGTCGCGCAATCCTGGCAGGCGGAGATCGTGAAGTTCGGCGGGCTGAGCTTCCCGAACGCGTTCTTCGGCATCGCCGCGGAATCCGTGTTCGTGACGATCGCCGTGATCGGGTTGGCGCGTGTGAAGGTGCCCCGCTGGTTCGCCTCATGCACGTGGTTCGGCGGATTGGCGGCTCTGCTGTACTCGTACTGGCTGACCTCGCAGTCGCTGTTCGTGATCAACGCGCTGTGCCCGTGGTGTCTGGCGCTCATGTTCTCCACGACGATCCAGTTCATGGCGCTGAGCCACGCGACCGCCGTCGTGCAGGGACTGCCCGGAGGCGCGAGGAATGCCGCAGATGGGGCCGCAGACGGTACCACGGGTGGGGCCGCAGACGGTACCACGGGTGGGGCCGCAGACGGTACCACGGGTGGGGCCGCAGACGGAGCTGCGAACGAAGCCATGAACGAAGCCGCGGAAGACACCCCGGATGGGGTCTCGGTGTCGAAGCCGCGCGGCCTCGACACCTACTACCGGTTGAATTACGATCTCATGGTCGACTTCGTGTGGATTCTCGCGATCATCGTCCTCATCGTCGTCAAGGACGGCGCCGCCCTGTTCATGTGACGCTATCGTCCCGCTGTCGTCCCGCTATCGTCCCGTCGTCGTCCCGCTGTCGTCCCGCTGTCGTCCCGTCGTCCGGAAAACATCCCACTACTCCGTAACCAGGGATACTGAGCCGATGCCAGCGTCCCATCGTCCGGAAATCATCCCATTGCTCCGTAACCGAGGACACTAAGCCGCCGTCAGCGTCCCGTCGTCCGGAAAACAACCGCCATCTCCGGACAGCGGGACGCTGAGTAGCGGTCAACGTCCCGTTGTCCGGAGCAATGGGCTATTTTCCGGACAACAGGACGTCCTCCGAGCGACGGGCATGCCTGGATCGATGTGTCCGACCTCGCGATGCCGGACACATCGCGAGGTCACCGGATCTTGGGGACTCCTGCGTCAAGCAGCTTCCGTTCGAGCCGTTCCGGCCGTACCAAATCCTCATAGACGATGTGGGTCACCGCACCGACGTTCTGTTCCCGCAGATGATGCTCCCTTCGTCGTTCGTAATCGAGCTTCTGCTGCAGACTCGCCCGGTTGGGATTGCTGACATCCGCGTATTTGGCCATGCCGTCGTATTCGACGACGATGACACGTCCGTCGGCCAGTCTCCAACAGAAATCGACCCGATACGCGGCACCGGGATTGTCGGGATTGTCGAATTCCACTTGAAGCTGCGGTTCCGCGAACCCTTGGGAGATCAACAGACCACGCATCAACGATTCGCCACCGTTCTCGCTGTGCGGCGAGGCATGCCGCAACAGCCGTCCGACCGCTTCCTCGTCACAGTTCGCCCGCAGAGCCAGTGAACGTACCTCTTCCGCATCAACCAGATGCCGGCGTAAAGCGGAATCATAGATGGCGAGCGCGTTGGCGAACGGATAGGCCGCGCAATCGATGAGCGTGCGCGCCGGTGGAGTGACGAGGATGCCGGACGCCTGCCATAGCAACCCGGTATGGGACATGTACAGGCGACGCAGCCGTTTGTCATCCCGCTTGTTGGGGCCATTGCGCGAGGCGATGTGGATTGCGCCGTCATGCAGATCATACGAGTGTTCGAGCCCATACAGGCATACGGCGCTCAAGCCGGCGAATACCCATCCCGGCCGGCGTATCGCCAGCGCGCGAATCGTATGCAGCGACCGCTCTTCCACTGTGAGCCTGTTCCAATATTCCGAACGCGCATAAAGATTGGCGTAGGGCGAAATCAGCTCCCCGGTCCGCAGCCGTCTCCGCAGCGCATGCCTCATGGTGTCGCCTCGTCCGATGGCGCAACGTCGTTCCGCTTCGGCTCTGTCCAGAAGCGCTTTCACTCCTTCATGTACTTTCATGCATTCGACGCTATGCGTTCCCTGATTATGGGCGCAATCCGTCACGGCAATGTGGACGGAGCCCCTTCCCCCGGGCGTGTTGTGGATAAGTGGCGGCCGGGTGTAAGTAATCGTGGTGAAATCGGTAACCGTGGTGAAATCGATAACCGTGACGAGGTTCGGTAACCGTGACGAGGTTCGGTAACCGTGGTAGCGCTGCGACTGTTATGACGCTGGTAGCCATTGCGGCATGGCACCCATGTGGTATTGCAATCGGCACGGTGTTGGAAGCCGTTACAATGCTCGACCCCTATTGTGGCGATCGGCGTCCCCGTATCCGGAAAACAACCCATTGCTCCGTAACCGAGGACACCAAGCAGACACTGAGCAGACATCAGCTCCCAGCAGCATCCCACCGTCCGGAAAACATCCCACTGCTCCGTAATCGGGGACGCTGAGCCGACGTCAGACAGCCGACGTCAGCGTCCCGCCGTCCGGAAAACAACCGCCATCTCCCGACAGCGGGACGCTGAGTAGCAGTCAACGTCCCGCTGTCCGGAGCAATGGGGTGTTCTCCGGACAACGGGACGCGACAGAAGGTGGAACGCAATATGCGGGTCGTCCGCCCGCGGCTCAGTCCCGGGCAACGGGGACACCACAGAAGACAGGACACCACAGGTCTATAAGCACGCCACCGAAGGCTCACGTCAAGCACCAGCGTAGCCTCCGGCTTCGGCGCTACGAAGTGGGGGTGTTCCGGAAACCCCGGAACACCCCCACTGATTGGTGAGCGACTCCTGCGAACCGCGGTCGAGTCGGACGGAATCCTACTCGAGTTCCACGGCTCCGGTGTAGAGCTGGTAGTACTCGCCCTTCTGGGCGATGAGCTCGTCGTGAGAGCCGCGCTCGATGATGTTGCCGTGGTCGAGCACCATGATCACATCGGAGTTGCGCACGGTGGACAGACGGTGGGCGATCACGAAGACGGTGCGGCCCTTCATCAACGCGTCCATGCCGGCCTGCACGACCTCCTCGGTGCGCGTGTCGATCGACGAGGTGGCCTCGTCGAGGATCAGCGCCGGGGAGTCGGCCACGGCGGCGCGCGCGATGGAGATGAGCTGGCGCTGGCCCTGACTCAGGCCGGAGCCGTCACCCGAGAGCACGGTCTGATAGCCCTGAGGCAGCATGCGGATGAAGCCGTCCGCGTTCACGAGCTTCGCGGCCTCGATGCACTCCTCGTCGGTGGCGTCCAAGCGGCCGTAGCGGATGTTGTCCATCACGGTGCCGGTGAACAGGTTGACATCCTGCAGCACGATGCCGAGGGAACGGCGCAGATCGGGCTTCCTGATGTTCTTCACGTCGATGCCGTCGTAGAGGATCTGGCCTTCCTGAATGTCGTAGAAGCGGTTGATGAGGTTCGTCACCGTGGTCTTACCGGCGCCGGTCGCACCGACAAGCGCCATCTTCTGGCCCGGCTTGGCAAACCAGGTGATGTCGTGCAGGACGGGCTTGGCCGGATCGTAGCCGAAGGTCACATTGGTGAAGCGCACGTCACCCCTGAGCAGCGTGTAGCGCCCGTCAGGCGAGGTGACGGCCTGCTCCTTGGCCTTGAGCGCCACCTCGCGGGCGGCGCCGTGCAGCTTCTCGGCGGCCTTGAGCGAACGGGTGCCGTCGTCGCCCTCCTCGCGCTTCCATGCCCAGCGGCCGGTCTCGTGGTCGACCTCGCGCATCGTGCGGCCGTCCTCGCCGAGTTCGACGTTGACGAGCGTGACGGTGCCGGAGTCGGCCTCGACCGGCTCGTCCATCAGCTGGAAGATGCGGGAGGCGCCGGCGAGCGCCATCATCACCATGTTGAGCTGCATGGAGACCTGGCCGAGCGGGTTGATGAACGAGCGGGACAGGGTGAGCAGGGAGATGAGCGTGCCGAGGGTGAGCGGCCCCGCGCCGGCGAGGCCGAAGTTGCCGACCCCGGCGAGCGCCATGGCGCCGCCGACGATGGCGAGCAGGATGTAGAGCATATAGCCCATGTTGCCGACGACCGGCATGGTGACGTTGCCCCACGTGTTCGCTTCGGCGGACGCCGCGAACAGCTCCTCGTTCTTCTCGTCGAAGGTCTTCTGGGTGGCGGGCTCGTGGTTGAAGACCTTGATGACCTTCTGCCCGTTGACGGCCTCCTCGACGAACGCGTTGACGTCGCCGATCCAGTACTGCTGCTTGACGAAGTAGCGGCCGGCGCGGCCGACGATCGCGCGCACGACGAAGAACAGGCCGACGGTGAACAGCAGGACGAACGCGGTGATCGGCACGCTCAGCCACAGCATGGAGACGATGGCGGCGAGCGCGGAGATCGCGGAGGCGAACATCTGCGGGAACGACTGGCTGATGGCCTGGCGCAGCGTGTCGGTGTCGTTCGTGTAGTGGCTCATGATGTCGCCGTGTTCGTTGGTGTCGAAGTAGCGGATCGGCAGCCACTGCTGGTGGGCGAACATGTCGTCGCGGATCTTCTTGAGCACGCCCTGCTCGACGGTGACGATGAGCCACTGCCACAGCCAGCTCGCGGCGATGCCGGCGACGTACAGGCATCCCATGAGGGTGATGGCACGGATCAGCGGCATCCAGTCGGGGTCGGCCGCGCCGACCATTGGCAGGATGTACGTGTCGACGAGCGACTGGAGGAAGAGGGCGGAGCCGGCTTGGGCGGCGGCGCCGACGAGGATGCATGCGACGATGGCGATGACGCGCCACCGGTATTGCATGATGTAGCCGAAGATGCGCTTGGTGGTGCCGGGCGCGGGCTTGGCCATGGCGGGCTTGCGGTTCTGTGCGTTCTGCTTCGTGTCGCTCATCGCGTCTCTCCTTCCTGTTCGGCAGCGCCGGCCTGTTCGGTCATGCCGGCCTGTTCGGCCTGCTGCACGCGTTCGGCGCGCTTCGCCGCCTCGCGGTCGAGTTCGGCCTGGCCTTCGGCGGTGTTCTTGGTCTGCGATTCGTAGATGGATCGGTATTCGTCGCAGGTCTCGAGCAGTTCGTCGTGCGTGCCCTTGGCCATGATGCGGCCGTTGTCCATGACGAGGATCATGTCGGATTCCTGCACGGAGGCGACGCGCTGGGCGATGATGATCTTCGTGGTGTCGGGGATCTCGTGGTGGAACGCCTCGCGGATCAGCTTGTCGGTCTTCGTGTCGACGGCGCTGGTGGAGTCGTCGAGGATGAGGATCTTCGGCTTCTTGAGCAGCGCGCGGGCGATGCACAGGCGCTGGCGCTGTCCGCCGGAGACGTTGGTGCCGCCCTGTTCGATGTACGTGTCGTACTTGTCGGGGAACTCCTGGATGAACCCGTCGGCCTGCGCGAGACGGCAGGCGTGGCGGATCTCCTCGTCGGTGGCGTCGGGGTTGCCCCAGCGCAGGTTCTCGGCGATGGTGCCGGAGAACAGCACGTTCTTCTGGAGCACCATGGCGACCTGGTCGCGCAGGGTGACGAGGTCGTAGTCGCGCACGTCGCGTCCGCCGACCTTGAGCGAGCCGGACGACACGTCGTAGAGGCGGGGCACGAGCTGGACGAGGCTCGACTTGGCGGAGCCGGTGCCGCCGACGATGCCGACGGTCATGCCGGAGTCGATCTTCAGGTCGATGTCGTCGAGCACGGGCTTCTCGGAGGATGCGGAGTAGCGGAAGGTCACGTGGTCGAATTCGATGGAACCGTCCTTGACGTCCGTGATCGGGTCGTCCGGGTCGGTGACGGTGCTCTCCTCCTGCAGCACCTGGCAGATGCGTTCGGCGGAGGCCTGGGAGATGATGAACATGACGAAGATCATGGAGAGCATCATCATGGCCATGAGGATCTGCATCGCGTAGGTGACGAGCGCGGTGAGGTCGCCGGTGGTGAGTCCCAGCGCCGCGTTGTTGCCGGAGGCGACGATCTGCTGCGCGCCCATCCAGGAGATCATGATCATCGAAGCGTAGATGCAGAACATCATGATCGGGCTGTTGAAGCTCATGATGCGCTCGGCCTTGGTGAAGTCCTTGAAGATGCGCCGGGAGATGCGGCCGAACTTGCCGATCTCGTAGGATTCGCGGTCGTACGACTTGACGACGCGGATGCCCTGCAGGTTCTCGTCGACGACGTTGTTGAGCGCGTCGTACGTGTGGAACACGCGCTCGAACACCGGGTGGACGAGCACGGCGAGGCCGCACAGACCGATTGCGAGAATCGGCACGCAGGCGAGGAACACGAGCGAGATGGACGGCGAGATGCGGAACGAGAAGATCCACGCGACGACCACCATGATCGGGGCGCGCACGCCCATGCGGACCATCATGCCGTAGGCCATCTGCAGGTTCGTCACGTCGGTGGTGAGGCGCGTGATGATCGAGCCGGTGGAGAACCGGTCGATGTTGGTGAAGCTGAACGCCTGCACCTTCTCGAACTGGTCGCGGCGCAGGTTCTTCGCGAAGCCGGCGGCGGCGATGGCCGCGTACTTGCCGGCGAGGAAGCCGCAGGCAAGCGAGACCAGCGAGCACAGCAGCAGGATGAGGCCGAACTTGACGATGGCGTTCATGTCGCCGCCGGTGATGCCCTGGTCGATCAGGGACGCCATGACGGTGGGGATCACGATCTCCAGGATGGCTTCGATGAACACGAACAGCGGCGCCAGCCAGCTTTCCTTCGTGTACTCGCGCATGGAACGCCCCAGCGTGCGGATGATGTGCTTCGGTCGCTCGGGCTCGTTCTCCCGGCGTGACTTCATGATGGCCGCCTCGGTGGCGGTCAGTTCGTCCGCGTCGCGTGTCGCGGTCGCGGTGGTCTTGTCGCTCACTTGTTCTCCTCCTTCGTTTCGTTTGCGTCGTTTGTGTCGTCCGTTCCGTTGGGCGGGACGTCATCGGGGACGCCGGGCTCATTGGAACCGTCAGTCAGGTCTTCGCACAATCCACCGATCGAGATACAGGCGGACGACCGCTCCTCGCACTCGCGTTGCGCCGTGTCGATGTTCGCGCGCATACGCAGCACATAGTCCATGAGCGCGGCCTTCTCCTCATCGGTGAAGCCATCCACCAGGCGGCGTTCCACCCGTTCGCCGTTCGCCGCGAGGCAGGCGACGATGGAGTCGGCCTTGGCGGTGAGCACGATCTTCTTGAGTCGCGCATCGTGCGCCACCGATTCGCGGACGATAAGGCCCTTCTTCTCCATCAGCGCGAGCACACGCGAGGCCGTCGACCGCGTGATGCAGAACTTGCGTTCGATGGTGTGCTGGTAGATGTCCTTGTCGCGGTTGCGCGCGAGGAACATGATGATGCGGGCGTTGCCTCCCGTGGCGATGCGCGTCTCCTCCGGCATCGTCTCGCCGAGATGGCGGTTGATCGCCTTGACCAGCGCCCTCAGCTCGAAGCTGAGGATGTGACTGTCCATACCGATTCACCCCGATGCATTCGATTGTTTGTTGCATATGCAACCTTCCACGGGCGATGATAATACGTCCCGCATACAACAGTTGCACATGCAACAATTGGCGTGTCAAACGCTGCGCCGCGCGACGACGCGATATCAATCAGGCGATGCCCACAGGCCTCATGAAAGGTCTGTGGGCATCGCGAAGCCGATTCCGTCGGATACGTTGTGGAGAACCTCCGACGGCGTCTTACGAGCGACTACTTCGTGCGCTTGGCGTACTCGTCGAGCATGAAGGCGGTGATGGCCTTGCCGCCGTCGCTCATGAGCATCGGCATCGAGTTGATGGGCATGGTCTTGAGGAACATACGCATCATGGCGTTATCCGGCAGCTTGGGCAGATCGCCCGACTCTCCGGCAGCGACCACGGCCTCGACGACCTGGGCGCCGACCGAATCAGCCTCCCACTCGCCGTAGGTGGACCACTCGTCGAGCGGCAGGGACTTGCCGTCGCCTTCGAGTTCGACGGTGGCGGTGGCGGCGATGTCGCGGCTGGATGCACCGACCTCGATGCCGTATTCGCCGGCCTCGACGTGCCAGTCGGCGTACTTCTCGGACCAGTAGGAGAAGGCGCGCTCATCGAGATCGATGGTGACGGTCTTCGACTCGCCCGGCTTGAGGAACACCTTGACGAAGCCCTTAAGCTCGTGGACCGGACGGGCCACGTCGGACTTGCCGGGGGCGACGTACACCTGCACGGTCTCGGCGCCCTCCACGTCGGAGGTGTTGGCGACGGTGGCGGTGACGGATGCGGCGTTCGCACCGGTCTTCTCCGCATGCACGTCCGCGATCTCGAACGTGGCATAGCTCAGGCCGTAGCCGAACGGGTAGTCGACGGCCTTGCCGTAGGTGTCGTAGTAGCGGTAGCCGACGAACACACCCTCGCCGTAGTCGACGTGACCCTCCTCGCCGGGCCAGTTGATCATGCTCGGGTCGTCCTTGATGTCCAGCGGAATGGACTGGGCGAGCTTGCCGGACGGGCTGACCTCGCCGAAGATCACGTCGGCGAGCGCGGGGCCGCCGGCCTGGCCGAGCAGCCAGGATTCGAGGATGCCCTTGGCGTGGCCGGCCCACGGGGCGACGGAGACGACGGAGCCGTTGGACAGCACGACGGCGACGTTCGGGTTGACGGCGGCGACCTTGGCGAGCAGTTCGAGCTGCTTGGCGGGCATGTCGAGGGTTTCGCGATCGAAGCCTTCGGACTCGGCGGCCTCGGGAAGCCCGAGGAACAGGAGCGCCACGTCGGCGTCCCTGGCGGCTTCGACGGCTTCAAGCTCGAGCGCGGAATCGGCGGGGTCGAGGTCGAGGGTGAACCCGGGGGCGAAGTCGGCCTTGATGCCGCGTTCGGCGAGCGTATCGAGGAACGAGGTCATCTTGGTGGGGGTGATGTGGGAGGATCCGCCGCCCTGGTAGCGCGGTGTGCGGGCGAATTCGCCGATGACGGCGATCTTCGCATGCTTGTCCAGCGGCAGGATCGAGTCCTCGTTCTTGAGCAGGACCATCGATTCGACGGCGGCCTGATGGGCGACCTCGTCGTGGGCGTCGACATCGAAGCGGTAGCCATCGATGCTCATGGCGGCGCGGGCCTTGTCGGTCAGGTCGATCATGCCCTGGGCCATGCGGTCGAGCTGGGCGGGGTCGATGCGGCCGTCGCGGGCGGCGTAGACGATCTGGTCGTCGGTGTAGCTCGGCGGCATCTCGAGGTTGAGGCCCGCGTTGAGGGAGGCGACGCGGTCGTGGTCGGCGCCCCAGTCGGACATGACGATGCCTTCGAAGCCCCATTCGCCACGCAGCACGTCGGTGAGCAGCCAGTGGTTCTGGGCGGAGTGGACGCCGTTGATGCGGTTGTAGGAGCACATGATGGTCCACGGCTGGGCGGTCTTGACGATGTGCTCGAAGGCCGGCAGGTAGATCTCACGCAGGGCGCGCTGGGAGATGCGGGCGTCGACGCGCAGACGATCGGTCTCCTGGTTGTTGGCGGCGAAGTGCTTGAGCGAGGTGCCCACGCCCTTGGACTGCACGCCTTCGACGATGCCGACGGCCTCATGGCCGGCGAGGTACGGGTCCTCGCTCCAGTATTCGAAGCAGCGGCCGCCGAGCGGGTTGCGCTTGATGTTCACGCCGGGGCCGAGGATGACGGCGACCTTCTCCTGGATGCACTCCTCGCCCATGGCCTCGCCGACTTGGCGGATGAGACCCGGGTTCCACGAGCTGGACAGGCCGGCGGCAGGCGGGAAGCAGGTGGCGGGCACGGAGTTGTCGAGATCGGTTTCGCCGGTGCTGGCGGCGAGGGACTTGCGCAGGCCGTGGGGGCCGTCGGTGATCATGTAGCCGGGGATGCCCTTGGCCTCGACGCCTTGCAGGTGCCAAGCGTCGCCACCGGAGGTAAGGGAGGCCTTCTCCTCCAGCGTCAGATCCTTGACGGACGGGTAGGTGTTCTCGCTCATGGCGTTGCCTCTTTCCTTGAGTTCCTTGCGTGTTCCGTTGAGCCGTGCGGCTGGCTTGTTCCGGTGTGGCCCACCTGGTTTTCTTCCACGAATCCCAGGCGAACCACTTTCAACCAACCGGTTGGTAGGTAGATTATCAAAACATCAATCACAACACGCCGAAATCATTTGGAAAACCAACCTACCGACCGTATGGTTGATGTCAGAACGCAGGTCAGGCTATCTGCAACGACCACCCTCAGACGGCTTCGCCGCCAGCTCCCGCCAGCGGGAGCACGAAGGAGAGACACAGACGGCGGGAACGCGAAGGAGGAGCATATGACCAATCACACCACCAGCGCCATCGACGGCGCCACCGAACCCCCTGACGACACCGACCGCCGTCATTCCATCCTCGAGGCGACCACCCTGTCCTTCGGCCGGTTCGGCTACTACGGCACATCGATCCAACGCATCGCCACCGCCGTAGGCCTGACCAAGGCGGGCGTGCTGCACTACGTGGGCAGCAAGGAAGGACTGTTGCGCCTTGCCCTCACCGACGAGTACGACCGCGAAGGCGAACGGATCGTGGCCGACATGATCACCATGGAACGACCGCTCATCGCCGAGATGTGGCGGCGTCTCGTCGCGCTCAACAGCACCCGCCCCGATCAGGTGCATATGTTCTCCACACTCAGCGCCGAAGCCCTCGATCCGAAGCATCCGGCGCACGCTTATTTCGCGGACCGCGAGCGCCGCGGCGTGACGAACGCGCTCAACATCAACTGGTCCGTGCCAGACGGCGTGAACGTGGAGCACGTGCTTCAGGCCGGCCTGTCCATGATGGACGGCGTACAGCTGCGCTGGCTGCGCTCCCCCGGTCGCGACCTCAACGCCATGTGGGCCGACTGCGAGGATGTGCTGTTCCCCTCCCCCCAGTGGGACGGCTACCGCTGAACCGCCCCTCCCGCCAAGCCGGAGACCGGAGGAACCGGAAGAACCGTATGCGGGCAATAAGGCCTGCATACGGTTTCTCCGGCCAAGCGGCACTGAACCGGAGAAACCGTACGGACGGCACAATCCCCGGGTACGTTCTCCCCGGCCTCACGCCGTCTGACCGGGAAGAACGTACCCGGACAATGAGCCAGACGTACGAAAACCCCGGCCACACGATGGTGAGCCGGGGTTTTCGTACGTGAAGGCCCCATACGGCGCCCGAGGGAGAGGATGCGTCACACGGTCGTCGACACCCGGTCACCACGACCAGCGCCCCGGTCACCACGACCAACGCCCGTCACCATGACCGGAGTCCCGCCATGCCCTCTCAGACGTACCGTCCGCAGAAGCCGGCGATGTCCCTTACGACCTGGTGCGCCTCGGCGGCGTCCGGGTCGCCCGCCTGGACGATGTTGAACACATGGCCGAGCACACGATCCGTTCCCTTGGGCCACACGCTCATGGCGTGGTCCTTGTGGCGGGCGTGCAGGATGCGGGCCAGCTCGTAGGTGTTGTCCGCGATGAAATCCTCCACGCTGGTGATCATGTAGATCGGCGGCACGGCGCCGTCCACCACAAGCCTGTCGAGATCCAGGTACCGGTCGACCTTGATATGGTCGGCGGGCGTCTGCAGGTAGCCTTCCATGTAGTAGCTCAGCGCGGTGGCGTGCACGCCGCCGGACAGGCGGAACATGCCGGAGGTCACCACGAGGGCCTTCACGTCCACGCCAGAGGGCCTGACCCCCAGCGCGCCGGCGAGTTGCGGCGAACCGTTGGCGGCCGTGAGGTAGAGGGCGAGCGCGCCGCCGGCGGAGTCGCCGGTCACGCACACGCGTTCGGCGTCCAGCCCGTATTCGGCGCCGTGGTCGCGAATCCAGTCGAGCACGGCCATCGCGTCCTTGAGCTGCGTGGGGAAACTCACCGACGGCACCAGGGAGTAGTTGGCGTTGACCACGGCGAATCCCTGCTTCGCGAGCAGCATGTCGCGGCATTCGTTGTTCTCCTTGGACCCGTAGTACAGGCCGCCGCCGTGGAAGTCCACGATCACGGGCAGTTTGGCGTCCGTGGCGGCGTCGGCCGGCGTGTAGACGTCCAGCAGATGGGATTCGGCGCCATCGTCGAGGTAGGCGACGTCCTTGCGGCGTTCCACGCCTTCCGGCAGCACCTGCGCGGCCAGATGCGGCGCGTCTCCGGCGGTCATGGCCGCCACGTTCGCAGCGAACAGGTCGCGCGCTTCCTGACTGATCATCGGTATCGGTGTCCTTTCGTGTGACTCGATGAGCGTTTCGTTGCGTCCGATTCAGCCGCGCACCGGCAACATGATGGCGGACGGGGCGTCGGCGCCCATGTGAATGGTCTGGTGCGCCACCTGCGTCCCGGTCTGTTCGCTCCACAGGCCGGCGTGGTTGGTGTGCACGGCGTACTGCGGGAAGTCGGAGGAGGAGATGTCGCAGCGGATGCGCGATCCGGCGGGCACCTTCCAGCAGATGTCCCACATGTCGATGGTCACGCGGCGGGTCTCGCCGGGCGTGTACGGCGCGGCGTCCGGGGTGTCCAGGCCGATGGTGGTGATGGAGGTGCGGTAGTTGCGGGCGGTGCCGTCCGGGTCCACGCACATGAGCTTGGCGGTGAACGCGGTGTCCGGCGCGCTGGAGGAGACGTACAGGTCCACGCTGATCTTGCCCTGGATGTGCAGGTCGTGTTCGAGCGGCAGAGATTCGAAGGTGACGATGTCGTCGCGCCAGTTCGGTTCGGGCTGGATGCGCGCGCCGATCTCGTTCATGGTGGTCAGCAGCGCCTCGCCGCCGCGGGTCATGACCGGGTCCGCGGGGTCGTAGTCGTATGCGACGCTCGATGCCGTCTTCGGCGCCTCGTCGGCCAGCGCGCCGCCTTCGGCCAGGTAGAGGCCGACCCGCTTGGTGTCCTCGGCGGGCAGCGGCCAGGAGGAGGCGGTGTGCCAGGAGTCGTCGCCGACCTCGTAGTACTCCACCTTACGTTCCGGGGTCTGCTTGCGCTTGAGGGTCAGGTCGAACCATTCGAGCGCGGCGGGCACTTCGGTGGCGTCGAGGTTCTCGGGTTCCAGCCCCTCGAGCGGGTTGAGGAAGTAGTGGTTCCAGCAGCCGATGCGCAGCCAGGAGTGCTCCTTGATCTTCTCGTCGAGCGCGGCGTAGCCGGTCAGGGCGCTGCCGAGGTGGTGGTCGAACCAGCCCTCGTGGATGAACATCGGCACCTTCACACGGCTCGGAATCTGCTTGAGCAGACCCCAGAAGCCTTCGTCCCAGTAGGGGTCGTCGCCCTTGGGGTGGCTGATCCAGTCTCGGTACCAGTCGAGGCGGCCGCCCCACATGTCCTCGTCGACGGTCATCTGCGGCAGGTGGCGGGCGGATTCGAGGTAGTCGGCGGACACCGGGTGGCCGGCGTTCTGCATGGCCCAGGCGGTGAGCACGTCGCAGCGGAACGAGCCCTTCTGGTAGGCGGAGGAGAAGCGGTCGGTGCCGTAGTGGTTGGCGCAGATGGAGGCGACCTTCGGGGTGGTGATGTCGGCCACGGTCCAGCAGGTCAGGGACAGGTAGGAGGTGCCCCACAGGCCGATCACGTCGATCCAGCCCTGATCCTCGCACCAGGCGAGCAGGTCGGCGCCGTCGTTGCGCTCGTTGACGTTCGGTTCCCACGTGCCGCCGGAGGTGTGGGTGCCGCGGCACCATTCGCACACCAGCGCGTAGCCGCGGCGGTTGAGCTGTTCGCCGTGCAGCTTCCACAGCTCGACCTGCTGCGGGTAGGGGCAGCGCACCACGATGGTGGGCCAGGGGCCGGGCGTGGCCGGCTTGTAGATGTCGACGGTCAGTTCCACGCCGTCGCGGCACGCGACCTTGACGGTCTCGCGCTCGCCGGGCTCGCATTCGGGGGCGAAGCGGGAGGATTCGTACTGGTTGGTGATGTTGTTGAGATAGCGGGTCAGGAAGTCGTCGACGTCGCTCATGATGATGCTCCTTTGCATGTGCGCCGCGCGGGATATGCGGTACGGGCCGCGCGGCGGTGGGAATCAGGGAACGGATGGGGGGAAAAAAAATATAAGGGCGGGAATGTCGTTGGAGGATGCGGGCGGCCCGGAATCGTCCGGACCGCCCGGGTGGCGTCAGGCCTTCTTGGCGTCCTGCTTGAACGGGCGCATGCGGAAGCCGATGACCATGCAGATGGCGGCGACGACGTACAGGGCCACGTTGCCGAACAGGGACGGCACGTAGGAGCCGGTGGCGTCGAACACGGCGCCGTGGGCGGTGACGGCGATGGCGGAGGCGATGCCGCCGAGCATGCCGCTGATGGACAGAATCTCGCTGTAGTCGCGCTGGCCGAAGGACTGGCGGATGAACCAGGGCAGGGCGACCAGGACGACGCCCTGACCGATGCCGGCCATGAAGCCGGCGGCGATGGCCGGGGTGGGCGAGGTGGCGACGGCCATGAGGCCCCAGCCGGACAGGCCGATGAGGGAGTAGATGACGACGGTAAGTTCGGGCTTGAGGTAGTCGAGCAGGATGCCGATGCTGGCCTTGCCGGCGGCGGCGCCGAGCATGATGCCGGAGACGACGAGCGCGCCCTGTTCGAGGGTCAGACCCTGGGCGATCTCGTGGGAGGAGATGTGCTGGACCACGGCGGCCACGATCTGCAGCAGCACGCCGACGGCGGCGAACAGAAGGAAGCTCGGGGTGCGGAACGCCTGCTTGGCGGTCAGGCCCGGCAGTTCGACGTCGCCCTTGCCGGCCTCGTCGGCCTTGCCTTCGACATGGCCGTAGGCGTATTCACCCTTGGTCTCGTCGGGGCGGAACTTGAAGACGAACAGGGAGAACGGCAGGATGCACACGAGCAGGATGAGCGCGGTGAGACGGTAGGAGGTCTGCCAGCCGAGGTTGGTGATGAACGCGGAGACGACCGGGTTGAAGATGGTGCCGCCGATGCCGGACAGACCGAGCGCGATGCCCATCACGGTGCCGAGCTTGGCATCGAACCAATTGGCGAGCAGCACGCTGGGGGCGAGCGTGATCGGGATGACGTAGAGAATGCCCATCAGCGCGAAGGAGACATAGAACTGCCAGACCGCGTTGAAGAACGACTGAACGAAGAACAGGGCGGCCACTCCGGCAACGCACACGCTGATGAGGATGCGCGCATCGACGATCTTCATCAGTTTGCCGGCGAACAGCATGGCGGGCAGGGCCGCGAAGGCCATGATGGACGAGGCGAGGGCGATTTGGGTGCGCGAGACGTGCAGCACCTCGCCGAGGGTGGTGAAGTACAGGCCCGGCGTGTTGACGATCAGGCCGAATCCGACCAGGGACAGCACGCAGCATCCGATGAAGACCCACCAGGAGCGGGCCGAAGACTTGTTGGCTGACATCCGAACCTCCATGTTCGTGTGATGTGGTTGTTTGCCGTCGGCGAGCTCCTTCGTGGCGCCCGCCGCATCAGTTAGTTAGTAAGTAAGTACTTACTTTTTGGTGATGTAAGATAAGCTAGTACTTACTTACCTACGTGTCAAATCCACGACACGCCGGCGCGGAACCATGCCGGCCATACAATCGACGAAGGCGCACGGTGCGGGCACCACGGGCGTTCCGACACGGAACACCGGCATCCGAACGTCGCCGCCACATGAAGGAGGACAGGAAGACATGGGCGCACGCGGCGAAGCGCGACTGAAGGAGATCATCGACGCAGCCACCCAGGTGGTGGCCGAACGCGGCTACTACGGCATGACCATCCAGGAAGTGGCCGACCGCGTGGGCATCACGCAGGCCGGACTGCTCAAATACGTGAAGAACAAGAACGGACTGCTCACGCTGGCGTTGCAGCATTACGACGCCGACAACGAGGCCAATGCATACATCAAGAGCCACCTCGCCATGACCGACGAGGAGCGCGAACGCGACCCGATGCTCATGCCGGCGTACTACCGGGCCATCGTGCGGGACAACATCGACCGCGCACGGATGGTGCAGTTGTATCTGGTGCTGCGCGCCGAGGCCATCGACCCCGACCATCCGGCGCACGGGCACTACGCGACGCGCGGAGGCAGGCTTCGCGAGAAGATCTCCGGATACCCGTGGAAGCTGCCGCCCGAATATGACACCCCCCACAAGGTCGGCATGCTTTCGATGTGCATCGGATCGGCGCTCGAGGGGCTGGAGCTGCGCTGGCTGGGCGAGCCGGACATCGACCTCGCCGCCAGCTGGGCCGAATACGAGGACGTCCTCTTCCCCCTGCCCCACTGGGAGGGCTACCGCTGACGCCCCAAGCGGCCCCGGAGTGTCGGCCCGACACACCGGCCGGGCGTTAGTCAGTCGAGCGCGTAGCGCATGAGATCGTCGAAGATCGCCTCGTAGCCGTCGGCGTAGAAGTGCAGCCCCTCCTTGGAGTATGCGGCCTTGAGGGAGCCGTCGGCGTCGCGCAGCGCTGCGGTGACGTCGACGTAGCCGGCGCCGCGGCGTTCGGCGATCGCGCGCACGGCGGCATTGGCCTCGTCGACGCGCCTGTTCGTCCTGTGTACGAAGCCCGAGCCGGCCTCCCCGTTCGCGGCCAGCATCGTCTCGTTGACGGGATAGTAGGCCATCATGTAGATCGCGGTGAGCGGCAGGGCGTCCTGGATGGCGGCGATGATGCCGTCATAGCGGGCCCCGAACGCGTCGATGTCGAAATCGGGCGCATTGAGGTCGTTCGTGCCGATGTTGATGAACAGCTTGCGCGGTTCGAGATCGGTCACGAGCACGTCCAGATTCGCCGCGAACTCCTGCGTGGTGAACCCGCCGACGCCGCGGTTGTACATCACCTCGCGGATGCCGCGGTCGAGCATGAGCTCGTTCAGCGGGAACTGTTCGGCAAGCGAAGAGCCGGCGAACACGATCGCGCCCTTGCGGGCGAAACGGTTCAGCCTGCGGTATTGTTCGATCTTCTGGCGCTTCTCCAGCGCAAAGTATTCCCCGAGGTCCATGACCCCTCCCCTTTCCCGTCATCGGTGACGCGCCGCCACCATTGGTAAGTAATCACTTACTAGTATATATGCCATGTCCCCCACACCCGACATACGAAACGCACACACCGACCCCGCCACGTCCCACGCCGCCGCCGACTCGAGCACAGCCGCCGGCTCGTCGCGGCAAACACCGGCACGGGCGGCAATCCGCGCCCGGATCGCGTCGACCCCCATCCCACAGGCCGGCCTCGCGCTGGCGGCGCTCTCATACGGCAATCTCGCACCGTCGATGTTACCCGAACCGTGCAAATCCCCGGTCCATGCGCTGTGCGCGGCCGTGGGAATCGCCGCCCTGACGCCGGTGCTCGCCCGCCACCTGATGGCGGCGCACGACCCCGGCGTACGACGGGCGCTTGCCAGGGATTGGCGCAATCCGTCGGTCGCGCCATTGGCGACGACGATGCCCATGGCGCTGATCGTGCTGGGCGCGTATGCGACACGGTTCGGCCCGTCCGGCCTGCGTTGCGCGCAGACCGCCTGGTGGAGCGGCGTCATGGCCATAACGGCGATCATGGCGTATCTGGCATGGCGGTTCGTTATTCGGGGATTCCACCTCGACGCGGTCTGCCCGGCATGGCTGGTGGGGTTCGTCGGCATTCTGGTGGCGGCGGTCACCTCGGACACGGTGGGGCTGGCATGGGCGGGCCGCATCATCTTCCGCATCGGATTCGTCATCGACATCGCGATGCTGACACTGATCGCCAACCGGATCGCGTTCCACGGACTGCCCCGCGCCATCCGCCCGACGATGGCCATATTCACGGCCCCCGTCAGCCTGCTCGTCGCCTCATACGCCGCCACCTACGACCGCCACGACCCGGGGTTCATGTTCGCACTGGCCGTCTGCGCGCAACTGCTGTTCGCACTCGTCGCAATCCTGCTGCCGTGGATGCTCGCCACGCCGCCCTCCCCCGCCTGGGCCGCGTTCACGTTCCCGCTGGTCATCACCGCCACCGCACTGCACAAGGCGATCGACGTCCTCGCAGCGGAATGCGGCCGGCATGTGCCGGCATGGGCGGGCGCCCTGGCCGCCGGCGAGACCGCACTCGCCGGCGTCATGATCGTCGTCGCCATGGCGGCATTCATCCGCCGGCCATGGGAGTCGGCATCCTAACAACCGGAGAAACCGTACGGACGGCACGCATCCCGCATACGTTGTCTCCGGTCTCACACTGCCTGACCGGAGACAACGTACTCAAGACAGCAGCCAGACGCATGAAAACACCGGCCGCACAACGGAGGACCGGAAGGACCGTACACGAAAGACGGCGTCCGTGCACGGTTCTTCCGGTCAGTTCTTCCGATCGCCCCTCCGGTCGAATCCTCCCGTCACGCTTCCGGACGGCTTCCGTCACATGCCGTCACGGCGGCATCCATCCCGCATGCCAGACATGCCGCAGGTCCCACGGGTCGAGGCGCGTGTCGTCCATCACGGCGGCGCCCCCGTCACCCGTACCGGGCGCGGGAGGCGCGAGACGGTCGAGCTCGCCGCGACCGCCGCGCAGTCGATAGCTCCAGTAGACCTGACCGGCGGAGACGTTCCACGCGTCGAGCTGCATGGCGGCGACGCGGCGGTAGACGGCGCGGCGGCGGGCGGCGGGCGACGGGACGCCGTCCCCGCCGTCGCCTGCGCGCGTACCGCCGTCGCCGGATGCGCCGTCTCCGACATCCGTACCGCCGTCACCGAACGCACCATATCCGTCGAACGCGCCACCAGACGTATCAACGGACGCGACCTCATCTTGCGCCCCGCACTCCCCCATGCGCACCGCGAGCCCGTTCGCCACGCACCACTCCCCCACCATGACCGGCGTGAAGCGCGCGGCACGGCGGATGCGGCGCGCGCCCCACGCCGCGAACAGCCGGTACCAGCGCATGAGCCATGCGTCCGGCAGCCTGAGGAACAGCGCCTCGGGGCGTTCCGACATGACGAGATACGCGTGCGTGTCGATGACGACACCACGCATGCCCTCGCGCACGAACCAGCCACGCCAGCGGTTCAGGCGGAATCCGTCGTGGAACACGATGACCGGCCCGTCGCCCAGCACCGGGCGCAGCCGTCGGTATGCCGCCCGGTAGAACCGTTTGAGGAAGTGCATCGGAACGTGGCCGCTCCCCTGTGCCTCACGCGGATCCTTCGCCCGGGAGCTCGACGGCGACGTAAGATAAGTGAGACGGTCGACCGGCTCGTTGAGCACTTCGATGCCGTACAACGCAGGGCGGTCGCGGTAACGTCGCGCGAGACGCTCGAGCACGTCCAGCGCGAACGCGACCTGCCGCGGCGTCGTATGCCAGCGGACCACGCCGGTCAGACCGCCGTTGTCGAATCCGTTCTGCGACCCGGGCACGGTGTGCAGGTCGATGAGCACCTTGAGCCCGGCCCTCTCCGCCCAGTCGAACGCACGGTCGAGGTATTCGACGCAGCCGGGATGCCCGGGCACGTCACCGAAGATGAAAAACGGCACGGGGATGCGCACAAGGTTCAGCCCGTGCGCGGCGATGGCATGGAAGTCGTCCTCGGCGATGTACGTGTCGCGGTGACGGCGCAGCAGGCGCTCCAGTTCGGCCGGTTCGACGGACCGGTGCAGCCAGATCTCGTCCTCCTCGCCGCTCGCACGGAACAGGCCGGGCGTCATCCACCGTTCCAATACCAGCCATCCGCCGAGGTTCACGCCGTCGATCCGCCCATCGTCTCCCGGCATGGCCCTCTCACCAGTATTCCGCATCATCGCTCCGTTCCGCACAAACGACACCGCCCGCTCCAGCATACGACCGGAGCGGGCGGAATCATATGAGGCCCACACGAAACCGATTCACACGGGACCGGCTCACGCGGGATCATCTCACGCAGGGCAGATTCACGCGACGGTGAAGGTGGTGCGCTTGAGGTCGTCGCGGCGCGACGAGTGCCCGATGAGCAGCTCGAACTCGCCGGGTTCGACGATGCGGTTCGCATCGGCGTCGACGATGGTGCAGTCGCAGACCGGAATGTCGAACGCGACGGTCGCGGTCTCGCCCGGTTCGAGCGTGACGCGGCGGAACGCCTTGAGTTCGCGGTCGGTCCAGCTGTACGAGGTGACGATGTCGCCCACGTACGCCTGCACGACCTCGGTGCCCGCGCGGTCGCCAGTGTTGGTGAGGGCGATCTCGGCGTGTACGGTGTCGGTCTGCGTGAACGTGCCGTCCGCGTTCGAGGCCCCGCCGACGATCGTCGGCTCGCCGTACGCGAACGTCGTGTAGCCCTCACCCTCGCCGAACGCGAACGCCGGGTCCTGCGTGAGGTCGGCGTAGCGGTTGCCGTGCTGGCCGCGGATCTGGTTGTAGTAGACCGGCAGCTGGCCCGCGTGGCGCGGGAAGGTGATCGGGAGCCTGCCGGACGGGTTCACCTCGCCGAGGATGATCTCGGCGATGGCCCTGCCACCCTCCATGCCCGGGTTCGGCGCCCACAGGATGGATCCGGTGCCGGACTTCGGATCGTTGCAGCAGCCGGCGAGCACGCCGGAATCACCCACGATGGAACGCGGCAGCACCTGCGGCTTGGAGCTCACCAGCACGGTGACCATCGGCTTGCCGGTCTCGCGGGAGACGTCGGCGAGCGCGTCGAGCAGCGCGTTCTGGCCGCCGAGCAGTTCGAGCGTGGCGGTGGAGCAGGTCTCGCCGACCAGCTGCACCACGTCGCCCACGACGGCGACGATGAGGTCGGCCTCGCGCGCGGCGGCGACGGCCTCGTCGAGCAGGGCCCGGTCGACGGGCGCGCTCACGCCGATCTTCGGGCGCGGCTGTCCGTCCGGGTAGAACTCGCCCTCCGGGTCGGGCACGAGGTCGATGACGTTGGCGCCACGGGCGTAGGTGACCTCGCATGCGTCGCCGGCGAGCGCACGGAAGCCGTCGAGCACGGTGGTGATCATGCCGCGCGGATGGCCGTCGGGCATCCAGCCGACCTGGCCGGAGTTGCCGGCCCAGTCGCCGAGCTGGTTCTGGGCGTCGTCGGAGAGCGGGCCGACCACGGCGATGCGCTTGCGCGCGGGCGCGTCACCGGAGCCGGGGACCGCCTCGGCCGGCGCCGCGTCGAATGGCAGTCCGCCGTCGTTGCGCAGCAGGGCGACGGCCTCGCGGGCGAGCTCGAGGTTCACGCGGCGGTGCTCCTCGGAGCCGATGACGGCCTTGATACGCTTCTCGTCCGGCAGACGCGGGTCCTCGAACAGGCCGAGACGGAACTTGAGCGCGAGGATGCGCGCGACGGCCTCGTCGATGAGCGACTCGTCGAGCAGACCGGTGCGCACGGCCTCGATGGCGCCGTCGTAGAACCCCGGCGTGGTCATGACCAGATCGTTGCCGGCCTTGACCGCGTCGGCGGCGGCGTGCACGTAGTCGGGCTTGACCTTCTGCTCCCATACGGAACGGCCCACGTTGTCCCAGTCGGTGATGAGGGTGCCGTTGTACTTCCATGCGCCGCGCAGCTTGTCGGTGAGCAGCCACTTGTTGAACGTGACCGGCACGCCTTCGATGGACTCGTAGCCGAGCATGAACGTGCCGCAGCCCTCCTTGGCGATGCGTTCGAACGGCGGCAGGAACCAGGATTCGAGCTTGCGGTGGCTCAGGTCCGCTTCGGAGGCGTCGCGGCCGCCCTGGGTCTCGGAGTATCCGGCGAAGTGCTTGGCGCAGGCGAGAATCGCATCCTTCGGCAGTGTCTCGCCGGCCTTGGCGCCGCCCTGATAACCCTTGACCATGGCGGAGGCCATCTCGCCGATCAGCATGGGGTCCTCGCCGAAGGTCTCGTCCACGCGACCCCAGCGGGTGTCGCGCGCGATGCACAGCACCGGGGAGAACGTCCAGTGCACGCCGGTCGAGGAGACCTCCTCGGCGGTGGCGCGGCCGGCCGCCTCGACGGCCTTCGGGTCCCAGCTGACGGCCATGCCGAGCTGGGAGGGGAAGATCGTGGCGCCGGGCCAGAAGGAGTAGCCGTGGATGCAGTCGTCGCCGATGACCAGCGGGATGCGCAGGCGGGTCTTGGTATTGACGGTCTCGACGGCGCGGGGCAGGTCCTCGGGGCTGGTGTGCAGGATGGAGCCGACGTGCCTGTTCACGATGAGATCGTCGAGGTCGCCGCCGCGGGCGTCGAGCTGCATCATCTGGCCGACCTTCTCCTCGAGGGTCATGCGGCCGAGCAGGTCGGCGATGCGCTCGGAGGCGGGCAGGTCGGGGTTCTCGTAGGGCAGGGTCTGCGGGTTGGTGGTGGTCATGGTCGTGTTCGCCTTTCTGGGTTCCGTGCGGTCAGTCGATGACGAAGGTGTTGAAGGAGCGCGGGGCGAGCGTGACCTTGAAGCCGCGCGAGGCGTCGGCCGGGTCGGCGAACTCGAACGGGCTTTCGTCCTCCAGCGCGTTCTGGGCCACGACCACGATGGTGCCGTCCGGGTTGCGGAAGGCGATGGCCATGGAGTTGAAGTGGCCGGTGGTGCCGAGCACCTTCGCGCCGGGGCGCACGTACTTGGAGAAGTGCCGCATCACGTAGTATTCGGGGTTGCGGCGCACCTCGTGCGTGTCGGCGGTGATGGTGAACAGGGAGTTCTGCCACCAGCCCCACGTGGAATCCTGGTCGTCGAGGATCATGTTCCAGTAGGTGTACGCGGTGGCGCCGTTCCTCAGGTAGTGGTTGATGAGGTGGAACACGTATTCGGCGTACTCCCACGTGTTCTGGCCGTCGCCGCATTCGGATTCGGACTGGATGAGCTCGATCTCCGGCCAGGATTCATGCGTGCGGGCGATGCAGTTCTGGCCGGCCCACTGGTAGGCGATGCCCTTGATGTAGTGGCGGGCACCATCGTCGAAGAGGATGTTGTCGACGAAGCGGTTGTAGTTGTTGAGCTTCATGCCGTAGCCGCCGCCGGTCCAGGCCATGTCTTCGGGGCCGTTGAGCGTGCCCAGCCAGATGTCGGTGTCGAGGCCGGCCTCGTCGAACGCGGGTCCGAGGTAGTCGCGGATGAATTCCTTGAGCGCTTCGGCGTCCCACAGGGCGCTGGGGAACTTCTGGTCGGCGAACACCTCGTTCTGCACGTGCAGCTGGTTGACGGCGATGCCGTGCTCGGCGTACGCCTGCACGTATTTGACGAGGTACTTCGCGTACGCCGTGAGGTTCTCGGGAGTGCGCACGAGACGGCCGTAGTTGTAGGCCTTCGGGCGCTTCATCCAGGTCGGCGGGGACCACGGGCTGGAGAAGAGGCTCATGTCCGGCTGCCATTCCTGGGCGCGGTGGATGTACGGGATGAGGGTCTGCTCGTCACGTTCGACGGAGAAGTGCTCCATCGCGTAGTCGCCCTCGACCTCGTCGTAGCTGTACCAGTGGTCGGCGAAGTCGTTGGCGCCGACGGGCGCGCGGTTGAACGTGAAGTTCATCTCGTCCGGGCTGAACAGCTCCTTGATGATCTGGTCGCGCTCGGCCTCGGTGACGGTCTGCAGCGGCAGCCATCCGAGCTCGTTGAAGCAGCCGCCGAAGCCGCGCAGCGCCTGGTGCTCGGTGCCGTCGAGCGCGAGGTCCGCGGCCGCGGTGGCGCCGGTGGCGGCGATCTGCGCCGAACGGTCGGCGAGCCTGTCGTCGGGGGTGGTGGCGATCCATGTGGTCATGATGGATTTCCTTTCCTGTTCGGGTGCGCGGTGCCCGTGCCCGCGCGTCTCTTCGTTGAGTTATGTCCTCGCGGCCACCAGTCGACTTCGTTATCTAGCAACCGTTAGATATAGTGTAACGCTTCTCGCGTAGGAGTATGCACGGCGTGTCTTCGTCCTCTATCGCGAAATGCATAGTTTTATCTAGTTTTCGATAGTTACCGGCGGCAACGGTCGACGACCCCACCCCTCAATAGACATGCAATCCGACGCGAATACGGAAAAACGGTCTCCCGCACGATGCGGAAGACCGTTCCAAGCGTCACGTCACGCAGCACGCACGCAGTCAGCCCGCGATGACGGCGAGGTTCCAGCGCGGGATGGTCAGCGCATCCCCCTCGGCGACCGTCGCGCCCTCGCACAGGGCGAGCGCGGCGGAGGCCTCCTCGTCGACGGTGCCGTCGGTGGCGATGACCTGCGGCGCGACGACCACGTCGCCGGCGACGGGGCTCGGCACCGTGATCTCATCGGCCGAATAGTTGAGCAGGTATGTGACGGTCTCGCCATGCGCGTTCACACCCTGACGCACCGCGACCCTGCCGGCGAGCGGCAGGCCGGGCACCTCGACGCCGGCGTGGCGGACGGCCTCGCGCATCACGGCGCGCATCGTGTCCGCGTCGAGCAGCGTGGCGATCCATTCGGCGCTGCCTTCACCGAACGCGTGGCGGGTGACGGCCGCATAGTCCCTCCACGCGTAGTGGCCGTAGCGGGCGAGGACCTCGGTGCCGGCGGCGGCGTCCGCACGCACGAGCTCGATGAGCGCCTCCGCCTGGGAGGACGGCGTGCCGGCGAGCGCGGCGCCGTCGGCGAAGTCGACCGTTACACGACCCTTGGGGCGGGTGAACTGGCTGTAGGTCATGCCGAACACGTCGGTCAGGCCGTGCGGCGCCTTGTCGTGCCAGACGGTGACCTCGTCGTCGGTGACGAACGAGCGCATCGTGGAGACCAGGTGGCCGCCGGCGGCCACCCAGGCGCGCAGGCGTTCGATGGTCGCGGCGGGCGTGCAGTAGAGCGCCGGCGTGACGATCATCGCGTAACGGGCGAGACGCTCGACGGGCGCGTCGACGGGCAGGAAGTCGCATTCGACGTTGAGCTGGAAGAGCGCGTCGTAGACGCGGCGCACGATGTCGTTGTAGTTCACGCCCACGTCATCCGGGAATCCGGTCTCCACACGAAACCAGTCGAGCGCGGAGAGCGACTCGTTGGACACCATGATGGCGACCTTGTTGCCTTTCCGCAGGTGCGCGAGACGGCCGCCGATCTCAGGGCGGGCCACCTCGCGGCCGAACACGCCGGCCTCCTCGTAGGTGGGGTTGGGCTCCATGTCGTGGCTTAAGAGGCCCTTCCAGTAGGTTTCGAACGAGTTGTGGATGGAATGCCAGTGCCAGTATTCGACCATGTCGGCACCGGAGGCGAGATGCGAGTAGGCCTGCAGGCGCAGCTGTCCGGGGAACGGCACCCAGCCGTGCTGGCCCTGCGCCTCGGTTTCGAGCACAAGGTAGTTGGCGCCGTCCTTGGTGGAGCGGGTCATGTCGCCGCCGAACGCGATCTCGGTGCCGGTGAGCTCGTCCTCGGTGGGGTGGTAGATGTCCACGCCGGTGATGTCGACGCCCTTCGAGGCCTTGAAGTGGTCGACGGCCGGCTGCACGCCGTACGAGTAGCCGCGCCATTCGAAGTCGAAGTTCTGGGTGACGAACTGGTCGTCATGGGCGTATTCGCGCACGATATCCGCCTGCCAGGCGAGGTATTCGGCGACCTGCGCGCGGCGGAAACGGTCGAACTCGCCGCGCAGCGACTGGTTGATGGTGTTGGTCACGTCCGGGAAGTCCTCCCAGGCGTCCACGCGGTTGGACCAGTAGTCGAGGCCGAAGCGCGCGTTGAGCGCGTCGAGGTCGTCGTCGAACTTCGCGCGCAGGTGTTTCACGAACAGCGCCTGCATGTCCGGACTCACGGAATCGTAGTATTTCGTCTCGTTGTCCACCTGATAGCCGATGACCGCCGGATGGTCGGCCACGTGTTCGATAAGACGGCGGATCACGCGCTCGCCGTAGAAGCGGTAGGCGGGGTTGACGATGTCCATGATCTGGCGGGGTCCGTATTTGCCGGGGCCAGCGGGGGTGTCGGCGAGCACGTCCGGGTGCATGCGCACCAGCCATGCGGGAACGGCGTAGGTGGGAGTGCCGACGATGACGTCGATGCCGTGGCGGGCGGCGGCGTCGAGCGCGCGGTCGACGTGCGTGAAGTCGAACACGCCGGGCTGCGGCTCGCAGGTGCTCCATGTGGATTCGGCGATGCGGATGAGGTTGATGCCGGCGGCCCGCATCATGCGCATATCGGTGTCGATGCGGTCCTCGCCCTTCGGCATGTATTCGTCGTAGTAGGCCGCTCCGAAGAGGATGTGGTCCACGCTGTTCCTGCCCATGTGTCTGGCTCCTTTGCTGGTGACGTCGGTTGCGGGGTCGGGAGGCGCGGGGCGAAACGGGACGCCGCCGCGATACGGGATGCCCGCACGCCCGGCGGGACCGCTTCGGATGCGGTCCGCCGGACGCGCGGGACGGGACGGAAGGTTTCTGGGGTGGTTACTTGACGCCCTTGATCATCATGATGAACACGCAGCCGAGCAGCGCGAACACGATGGAGATCGGGAAGGCGGCGGCGTAGCCGAGGGTGATGGTGATGACGGACATGAGCACCGGGCCGAGCATCTGGCCGAGCGTGGTGGCGAGGTTGAGGACGCCGAGGTCCTTGCCGGCCTCCTCCTTGTTGGGCAGGACGTCCACATTGAGCGCCTGGTCGACGGAGGAGTAGATGCCGTAGCCGAGGCCGGCGATGCCCGCGTAGAGGAACATGCCCATGGTGGTCGGCATGATCCACGGCATGGCCATGCCGATGGCGAACAGCACGGAGGCGGCGACGACGGGCAGCTTGCGGCGGCCGATGACGTCGGAGATCGGACCGGCGACCACGGAGCCGGACAGGGAGACGATCATGGTGATGACGGACATGGTGGCCATGGCGGCGCCCGCCGCCACATCGTCGAGACCGATGTACTTCTGGAAGATGAGCAGCTGGTAGACGGTGATCATCTGGTAGCTCAGCAGCATGCACAGGCGGCCGGCGAAGGCCTTGTAGAAGTCGTGGGCGGTGGAGAACTTCGGCGGGATGAAGCTCCTGAGCACGTCGGTGGCCTTGCCTTCGTCCTTGGGCAGGAAGTCGGCGGAGGATTCCTTCGGCACGATGATCACGGCGACGATGCCGCCGAGGAACATGAGTACGCCGGCGAGGACGAAGCCGGGGAACGCGTTGAGGATGAACGCGGAGCCGATGAGGGTGCCGATCGGGGCGCCGCAGGTCTGGCCGGCGCCGAAGAACGCGGACATGGTGCCGCGCACATTCATCGGGATGCGGTCGGAGATCATGGCCACCAGCGGGGCAATCATGGCGTTGAGGCCGAACATGCACAGGCAGTAGATGACGGTGATGGCCACCGGGTTGGTCACCATGCCGGTGAGGAACAGCGTGGCGCCGCCGAGGATGGCGCCGAGCACGACGAACGGGGTGCGGCGGCCCCACTTGGAGCGGGAGCGGTCGGACAGGGTGCCGAACAGCAGGTTGGAGACCAGGGAGGCCACGGCGGTGCAGGCGTTGATCACACCGGTCAGGCCTTCCACGTCCGGGCCGAAGATGGACTGCAGATGCTTGGTGAGCAGCACCGAGGAGACGATGGCCAGGCCGCTCATCCACAGCAGGCCGAAGACCAGGAATCCGGCACCGAAGCGGAACAGCGTGACCTTGTCCATCGGCCTGCCGGTCTCCGGCGACAGGGCCGGGTCCTTGTCGGCCGCGGCGATGTTCGCGTTGTACGCCGCCAGACGCTCGTCGGCGGGGATTGCGGTTGAAGCACTCATCCTTGAACCTCTGTTTCTTACTTCCGTTGTCTGCGTTGACTTTTCTATCTAACGTTCATTAGATATAACGCGAGCATACCAAGGGGCATAAGCCTTTGTCAAGCAGTTATCTAATACCCATTAGACAGTGAAATCGGCAATATTCCCACGAAGCAAACGTTGTCAAAACCGATGTTCGGCGTGTCATGCCACAACGTTATCTATTGACTCGTCGATAAAAAAACCAGCCAAAATCCGACGGAGTGCACACGACCGCAGGAAACGGGAACGGCGCCCACTCCCACGCATCAGTCAGCCCACACCATCCAGGCCTGCGCGCGATGCCGCCTACCGGTAGTTGTCCCACACCGGCGAGGGAAAGATCATCGCCTCGAACGCCAGCCATTCGTCATACAGGTCGACCGGGGGGTTGCGCATCCAGCGCAGCTGCACGCCATCCATCGCCTCGATGCAGCGGCGCACCACCGTCCGCATCGAATCCTCCCACGCCCCCAGCTCGGGCGGAATGGCCCATGGATACTTCGAATAGTGGTCCCATACCGATTCGGGCCGGTTCTCGAAGTACTCATGCATCGGATGGTCGGGCCCGAACGCCTCGGACTCCAGAATCATGTACAGGCGCACAAGCTCCCGCCGCTGCGCGTTGTAGCGCACCAGGTAGCGCAGGTAGGCGGGGAACAACAGGCGGTCGGGGTCGCTGCCGGGCAGGCCGGAGCACATGAAGTCGTCCGGGGTGCCGTACACGTCGTAGTTGTCGGTGATGAGCATCGACAACAGCCCCTCCTTGTTGCCGATGTAGTGCAGC
This sequence comes from Bifidobacterium sp. LH_417, assembly GCF_056357035.1. Taxonomy (NCBI): domain Bacteria; kingdom Bacillati; phylum Actinomycetota; class Actinomycetes; order Bifidobacteriales; family Bifidobacteriaceae; genus Bifidobacterium; species Bifidobacterium sp. LH_417. The sequence continues at coordinate 29,373 of NZ_JBKEVI010000001.1, read as the reverse complement.
AGGCCGGGCTGGCTCATGCCCACCGCGTCGGCCACATCCTTGAGCGACGTGCCGTAGTAGCCCCGCTCCCCCACCAGACGGACCGCCGCCGCCATGATCTCCGCGCGCCTCTCCTCGGGACTCTTGCGCACCCTCTTCTGCTTCACCGTAGCCATGCACGCCAGTATATCGAATATCCGTTCGATACCGGCACGTCGTCCACCCCGGTTACCCGGTCCGGTCCGCAACCGGAACTTTCGTACCCGACAGGCCACCGACATGTACGAAACTCCCGGCCAGCGACCAAGTAACCGGAGTTTCCGTACCCGGCAAACCAGCACCGCATACGAAAACCCCGGCCAGCCGACCGCCGACCGGGATTTTCGTAATCCTAGACAGTCACTTCACCTTGCGGATGAGCATGATGACCACGGCGCCGACGAGCACGCAGGCGATGGCGATCGGGAAGATCAGCCTGTAGCTGTTCGTCGCCACGACGATGCCGCCGACCAGCACCGGGGCGAGCACCTGGCCGACCGTGTTGGCGAGGTTGAGGATGCCGAGGTCCTTGCCGGCCTCCTCCTGGCTGGGCAGCACGTCCACGTTGAGTGCCTGGTCCACGGCGATGTAGATGCCGTATCCGGTGCCGGCGACGCCCGCGTAGAGCATCATGCCCAGCGTGGTGGGCATGGCAATCGGGATGGCGATGCCGGCGGCGATGATCACCGAGCCGATGGCGACGATGATCTTACGGCGCTGCAGACGGTCGGAGATCGGGCCGGAGACCACGGAGGTGACGATGAGCACGACCATCGAGATCACCGACATCGTGGAGATCGCCACGCCGGAGTCGTCCACGGACAGACCGACGTACTTTTGCAGGATGTACAGCTGGTAGGTGGCGACCATCGACCAGCCGACCATGAGCAGCAGCCGGCCGACGAGCGCGAGGTAGAAGTCGCGGCAGTTGCGCGTCGGAGGGATGAACGAGCGGGCGATGTCGCCTGCGGTGCGGCGTTCGACGGCCACGCCCGCATCCTTGGACGAGCGTTCGCGCGGCCAGATGAGCACCGCGACGATGCCGGTAATGGCGAACAGCACGGCACCGGTGAGGAAGCCCACGCCCATGTGCTTGATGAACTGCGCCCCCAGGAACGTGCCGGCGGACTGGCCGACGATCTGCGCGCCGCCATAGAAGGCGGAGAACATGCCTCGCGTGCTTTCGGGAATGCGGTCGGAAAGCACGGCGACGGCGGGCGCGATCATCATGTTCACGCCGATCTGCACGACGCACCATCCGCCGACGATGCCGGCGAGCGAGACGCTGTTGGCGGCGAACAGGTAGCCGGCCGCGGTGACGAAGCCGCCGAGCACGACCCATGGGGTGCGTTTGCCGAAGCGGGAGCGCGTCATGTCGCTCAGCGCGCCGAAGATGATGTTGGCGGCGAGCGCGAACACGCAGCCGACCGAGTTCATCGTGCCGAGGATGACCTCGGGCACGCCGATGCCGAGTTCGGTGAACCGCTGCGGCAGGAGCACCTGTGAGCCGGAGGTGCCGGCAGTCATCCAGATCAGCGAGAACAGCGCGAAGCCGATGCCGAAGCGCCATTTCTCGGCCGTCGTAAGCGGGCGCCCGCTGTCCGGGGCGATGTCCGACGGTACGTTGGCGGCGGTCTCTTCCTTGAGTGCCATGATGTGTATTCCCTTTCGTATGCATGGTGCGTGGGGTCGAACGCCCGTCCGGTATGCCACACGGACGGGCGTTCGGCTCCTATGCGCCGGGCGTTGATGTGATGATGATGCGGTTCAGCGGGCGAGGCGCAGGTGGTGTACGCCGGAGGCGAGTTCCTCGGTCTCGTGTCCGGGCACGTCCACGACGGCGGTGGCGCCGACCGGCACGGTGACGGTCAGGTCGAGCGCGTCCGCCTCCCCGTCGGCCAGGGCCCACGAGACCGCTGCGGTACCGTACGGCGTGACGTGGGAGGTGGAGGCGTGGGTAAGGCCGCCGCCGACGACGGGCGCGACGCGGAACCGCTTCCAGCCGGGTTTGATGGCTTCGAGGCCGCCGATGTGCGCGTGCATCCATTCGGCCACGGAACCGAGCGCGTAGTGGTTGAACGAGGTCATGCCGCCGGGGTTGAGCGAGCGGTCGGGGCGCATCGAATCCCAGCGCTCCCATGTGGTGGTGGCGCCCATCGTGACCTGGTAGAGCCAGCTGGGGCATTCGGTGGAGGTGAGCAGCGCGTACGCCTCCTCGTTGTGGCCGGTCATGGTCAGGGCGGGCAATACGAACGGGGTGCCGGCGAAGCCGGTGCTCACCTTGCCGCCGGATTCGCGCACGAGGCAGGCGAGGCGGTTGCCGGCCTTGACCTTGCGCACCGGTTCGCCGTCGAGCAGGCCGAAGGCGATGGCGAGCGCGTAGGCGCACTGCGTGTCGGATGTCATCGTGCCATCGAGGCGGGTGAAGCGGGCGAGGAAGCCGGCGGTCACCTTGTCGCGCAGGGCGGCGAAGCGGCGCGCATCCTCGTCGTGGCCGAGGATTTCGGCGATACGCGTGGCCTGCGCGCAGGAGCGGGCGTAGAAGGCGGTGGCGACAAGCTCCTTTTCGGTCATGGCCTGGGTGGGGTCGTCCGGCGGGGCGGTGGGGTCGAGCCAGTCGCCGAGCTGGCCGAGCGGGTAGTCGGGTCTGCGGTCCCAGACGCCGTCGGCGGAGAGGTATCCGGCGACCTCGTCGATCCAGTCGCGGCTCAGCTCCCAGGAATCAGCGAGCACCTGCGGGTCGCCGGATTCCATGTAGAGGGTCCACGGCACCTCGACGGCGCAGTCGCCCCAAGTGGAGATGGCCTGCGGGTGGGCCCAGACGCCGAGCGGAACGAACGGCACATAGAACGGCACGGTGCCCCACTTGACCTGGTCGGCGCGCACGTCCTTCAGCCAGCCGGACAGGAACCCGTGCACGTCGTACAGGTAGGCGGCGGTGGGTGCGAACAGGCAGATGTCGCCGGTCCAGCCCATGCGTTCGTCGCGCTGCGGGCAGTCGGTGGGGATGGACACGAAGTTGGAGCGCATCGACCACACGGCGTTGGCGTGCAGTCGGTCGAGCAGCGGGTCGGAGGTCTCAAGGCCGCCGGCGCGCGTCATGACGGAATGGTAGACGCGGCAGTCCATGTCGTCGGCGGTGAGCTCGCCGGCGAATCCTTCGATCTGCGCGTAGCGGAAGCCGTGCATCGCGAAGCGCGGCTCCCACCAGGCGTCAGCACCGTCGGAGGTGTACACGTCGCACTGCTGGCCGCGGCGCAGGGTGCGCGTGGCGATGGTCCCGTCGGGTTCGAGTACCTCGACATGGCGCAGCGTGACGCTTTGGCCGGCTTCGAGGCCGCGCATGTTTAGGCGGATGCGCTGCGTGCAGTTCTGACCGAAGTCGACGAGCCACACGCCGCGTCCGTCGTCGGTCGAGCCGATGCGCTCGATGGAGGCGGGCTCATGGCGTTCGTGGGCGCGCACGGGCGAGCAGGACGGGTTCTCGATACGGGCGGGGTCGTAGAAGACCTCGGCGACGGGCTTCCAGTCGGAGTCGTCGAAGCCGGGCTTGGACCAGCCGGGCATCTCGAGGCGGGCGTCATAGCGTTCGCCCTCGCACAGGTCAGAGCATACGATCGGGCCGAGCGCGGTCTTCCAGCGTCGGTCCCAGGAATTGGAGTAGACGGCGTCGACGGTGCCGTCGGCGTATTCGACCTCGAGCTGGGCGAACACGCCGATGCGGTCGCCGTAGTAGTTCGCATAGCCGCCGTCGAAGCCAAGGCGGCCGCGGTACCAGCCGTCGCCGAGCCAGAAGCCCATCGCGTTCGCGCCGGCGTGCAGGGCGTTGGTCACGTCGTAGGTCCACATCTCGACGCGTTCGTCGTAGTTGGTCCAGCCGGGCGTGAGCGCGTCGTGGCCGACCTTGCCGCCGTTGATCTCGGCTTCGACCAGGCCGAGCGCGGTCAGGTAGAGACGGGCGCGCACGGGGTCCGCCTTGAGTTCGACCTCGGTGCGCACGAGCGGCAGGTGGCGATGGTCGCTTTCCGCTTCGGGCCAGGAGGGGCCGACGAAGTCGGCGACGTGGTCGTGTTCGTCGAACAGGCCGGCCTCGAAGCGGAGGGTGGCGCTGGGGGCGCCGAGTGGCTGGTGCGAGGCGGAGACGATCTGCACGGTGGCGGACGCCTCCTCGCGCGAGACGAGCGGCTCGAACTGCCAGGGCACGAGCACGTTGCCGTCGACAGGCAGGTAGGTGTGCTGTTCGCGCGGGGCGGAGCCGGGCGTGCGGCGGGTGAGCGTGAGCAGGATCTGCGCGTCGGAGGGGACCTCGCGCGCGTAGGTCCAGTTGAGGCGTGGCCTGGCGTTGGGGATGCCGAGGACGTCGCCGGGGTAATGCTCGACGGTGAAGGCGGCGATGTCGAGGCCGTCGGCGGGGGCGGCGGGCACGATCCGGGGCTCGGACGCGTCGCGTGTGGTGTCGTTGGTGGTGCCGGTCATGGCTGGGACTCCTTTGTCGGTGGGGTTCGGACGTGTGTTTCGGGGAGACGCGCGGCGACGCGCGATGTGCGACCGGCTCCCCTCCACTTGACGGAGGGGAGCCGGGAACGGTGGCTCAGGCGGCCTGCGCGGCCTTGGCGAGCTGGCGTTCCTCGTCGGTGCCGTACTTCTTTTGGGCGCGGATCATGAGCGTGCCGGCGATGCCTTCGATGACGACGATGGCGGCGAAGCCCCACATCGTCATCTGGATGGTCCCGGGCAGCACGAGCGCCGGGGTGACGAGCGCGAACAGGCCGCAGCACAGGCGGGAGAAGCCGTTGATGAAGCCCTGCACGGAGGCGCGGATCTCGATCGGGAAGGATTCCTGCGTCCACACCTTGTACAGCGCCTCGCCGGCGAGCGGGGAGCCACAGTTCATGAACGCGGTGGCGCCGACGATGACCCACAGGTTCGCGCCGCCCATGGCCATGGCGACCATGGCGATGAGGCTGATGACGATGCCGGCGAAGAACGCCTTGTTGCGGTACTTGCCGCCGGCGATGGAGGCGAAGACGATGTTGAGCACGAGGGTGACGAAGTTGAGGATGATGCCCAGACCCGTGGCGAGCGATTGGGTGGCGCCGGCCTTGGAGAACATGTAGGTCTGGAACTGGCCCCAGGTGTTGGCCAGCAGGTTCCAGCCGACGTAGAAGACCACGATGGCGAGGAAGTAGGTGAGCAGGATCTTCCGGTCGGCGCCGAACAGCACCTTGGTCACGGACACCTTGCCCGAGTCGGCCATGCCGGCGGGGCGGGCGGCGTCGCGGGCGTCGGCCTCCTCGTGGAAGCGGCGGAAGGTCGGGGAGGCGACGCGCCACAGCCATGCGACGACGGCGAACACGGCGAGGATGGCGAAGACCACGCGGCCGCCGGCGGCGCCGCTCATCGTGGAGACGAGGAACGCGCAGATGAAGGAGATGAACACGCCGACCTGCCAGAACACCTGCGTGGTGGAGACGAGGCGTGCGGCGGTGGCGTCGTCGGGCGCGTCGTGGGAGACGACGGTCATCGAGACCGGAAGGTCGGCGCCGGAGGCGAGGCCGGCGACGATCAGGCCGGCGAGCAGCATGGTGAAGTCGCCGGCGAAGATGCAGATCGCGGCGCCGATGGCGTAGAACAGGTTGATCCAGTTGAAGAACAGGACGCGGCCGATGCGGTCGGCGATGCGGCCGCCGAACAGGGATCCGAAGGCGATGGCGAAGGTCAGGATGCCGGAGAGCAGGCCGACCTGCGTGGCGTCGAGGCCGAGGCCGTCCTGCCAGACGACGATGGTGGCCGACAGGCCGACGATGATGCCGGAGCCGAGCATCGAGCCGATGCCGGCGGCGAAGGCGAGCGGCATGTACTTGCCGAGGCCATTGCCCTGCTTCGTTGAAGCGTTCATGTGTTCTTCCTTACTGCTGAATCCATTCCCTTCGTCTTCGTACGGAACGGAGACGATTTCCATTTCAGTTGTTTCAAGTATTTCAATACGATTTCAATCTTTCAGATGGTTCAACAAATCGTCATCAATACTTGAACTTTCGCGATTTCCCCGCAGACCCGCCGCATCGCCGGCCGACAATCCTCGGTGATTTCGTTAAGACGAATATACCATTTCAAATTGAATATTTCAATCCAGATTGAAAAATACCGGCGTGTTTCATTGAATGTTTCACGCTTGAATGCCGTACAGTGAAGGCATGAACAGGCGGGGTTCCAATGATGTGAGCACTCACAATCCCCGCGGAACCGCAAAGGAGGCATCATGCCAGCACGCAGGAAGGTCGGCGTGTCGGACGTCGCGAAACGGGCGGGCGTCTCCATCGGCACCGTCTCCAACTACCTCAACTACCCCGAACGCGTCTCGGACACCCTGAAGACCAAGATCGGCGCCGCCATCGCCGAACTCGGCTACGTGCCCCGCCGTTCCGCGCCCGCGCCGGAACCGTCCGCCAAGGGCACGCCGGTCATCGGCTATGTGATGACCGACATCGAGCATTCGCTGTTCACTTCGGTCTTCGAAGGCGTGCAGGAGGTGTGCGAGGAGAACGGCATGCAGGTGATCGCCCTGAACGCCTCGTCCGATCTCGAACGCCAGCACGCGTTGGTCGGAATCCTCATCGACATGAAGGTGGCCGGCATCCTGCTGAGCACCGTGCAGGATTCCGCGCAGGACGTGGCGGCCGCACGCGCGGCGGGCATCCCCGTCATCGTCATCGACCATTCGCACCCGCACGGCTGCGAACCGGCGTGCGCGATCCTCGAGAACAACCTGTCCGTAGGACGCGTCGCCGCCGAGGAGCTCATCCGCACCGGCTGCAGGCGCATCGCCTTCGCCGCACACTCGTTCGACTACGAACAGGTGCAGGACCGCCAGCTCGGCGTGCAGAAGGCGGTGATGACCGCCGGTGGCGACGCGACGTTCATGCTCATCGACTCGGGCGGACTCATGCTCGAGGACGGCTACCAGCTGGGACTCACGCTGTCCGACCGGGCCGAGCGGGCGCGCTCCGCGGACGGGGACACCCCCTTCCCCGGCAGCGACGCCGTGCCCGACGGCATCGTCGCGGGCGCGGACGCCATCGCCGTCGGAATCATCATCGGACTTGAGGAGCGCGGCGTGCTGCGGGTGCCGGACGACGTCGCCGTCATCGGATCGGAAGGGGCGCATCTGCCGGCCGTCAGCCCGATGCCGTTGACCGTGATGCAGGCGCCGGGCGTGGACATGGGGCGCAAGGCGATGATGCAGATGCTCGACTACATGGAGAATCCCGTCACTCACGTGCACGGCACCATGCTGCTCGAACCGACGCTGGTCCGTCGCGCCTCCACCCGCAGGACGCCCGCCGACACGGACTGACGGCCCGGGTACGTCCGGTCGGACCAGACCGGACCCGACCGGTCACCCTGGCAGGCCGCGGCCGGTACGACAAGGGCCGGAACGCCCGCTAGGACGCTCCGGCCCGAATCACGGCCGATGCATGGAACCCGGTCAGCGCTGGAACACCTCAGGGTGCTTCGGGTCGCCGGGAATGTCCTCGAGCAGACCCTCGAGGCCGAGGAACTCACGCCAGAAGTCGAGCGGCTGGCCGTACGGGTTGGATTCGCGGCCATGCGCCTGAATGTTGGCCTTGGCCTCGAACACGTCCTCCTCGGTGAGCCCGTCGAAGTAGCTTTCCAAACGGATGCGGTTGGCGGGCACGTAGTACAGGGAGGCGATGATCTCCGTAAGACGCTCCGCGCGCTCGATCGGCAGCGAATCCCAATGACGGAACTCGATGAAGTTCTTGAGACGCACGTCGTTGAAATGCGTGGAGATGATGTGGTTGATCTCGTACGCGTTGAGCTCGCGGTCCGGATACACGTCGCCCGCGTTCTCACGGAAGGCGGCGCGATGCAGCTCCTTGCGGCTCAGACCGGATTCGACGGCCTCGGGCGTGTGCGTGAGGTCGGCGAACATGAGCGGCGTGGACAGCACGTCCACCGCGTAGTCCTCCCACGTGAAGCGGCGGTCGTACAGACCGGGGATCACGTTGGTGCGCTGGAAGTCGAGGTAGTCCCACATGCGCTGGCGCAGCAGCGGGTACGGGTTGACGCGCCCCTCGAAGTACGGGGTGTTGCGGAAGAACCAGGCGAGGATCGGACCGATGGCGGTGCCGACGCGCATCTTGTCGATGGCGTCCTGCTCATCGACGAAGTCGATGCTCACCTGCGTGGAGGCGGAGCAGCGCATCATGCACGGGCCGAACTGGCCGACGCGGCCCAGATAGTCGGTCATCGCGTCATAGCGGTCCTTCGGGTTGACCGGCACATCCGCATAGCTCGACTTCGGCTGGTAGCCGTAGTTGACGAGACGGAAGCCGAGTTCCGCGAGAATCGGATCGGCCTCGCGGCGGAACTGACCGTACAGCTGGTTGAGGTCGGCCGGCTCGTGCAGGATACCGATCGAGGTCTCGACCTGCCCGCCCGGCTCGAGCGAGACGGAGACGCCCTCGCGGGAAAGTCCCACCAGATGATCGTTCTCCCAATACTCCTTGCTGCTGTCGTAGTACGGGGCGAGTCGCTTGAGCAACGTCTCGATGCCGTTCGGCTCGTAGTAGCTCACGGCGGTGTCGTCGGAGTCATGCACCGGCAGGTGCTCGATCTCGACGCCGAAGCCGCCGGTGCCCCGCTTGGAGCATCCGTCCTCGAAGAACTTCAGGAGGCTCGCCACATGCTTCGGGTTCGGCTTGGCGAGCAGATGCGCATAGCTGATTCTGGGAGTAACCATAAGCGGTATGGTAGGCGAGCCGGTCTACACGCCCCGCCGCGCGCCCGCGAATCGGCTATATGAAAAACCGATAGCGGGCGCGCTGCCCCGGTTCACGATTATCGGCTTCTCCGAATCGTGAACTGGGCCCTTGTGCGAACGAACATGGAAACGCCCGAAAATCAGGCCGAACACTGATTCCGGTCGTGTGCGTTCGTGTGCGGTTCCGGTTCACGATTCCCACAGAGGGAAAATCGTGAACCACGGAAACCGTCCCAAACCGACTGACACCGCCCGGAACCGCCGTCAGTCGGCGGCGGTGAAGCCCTGCGGCTCGTCGCCGCCGGCGAACTTCGCCTTGTGCGCCTTCTTGGCGGCCGCGATCATGAGCTTGATGCGGTTGAGCTGGTTCGCCTCGGAGGCGCCCGGATCGTAGTCGATGGAGACGATGTTGGCCTCCGGGTGCAGACGGCGGATCTTGCCGAACATGCCGCGGCCGGTCACATGGTTGGGCAGGCAGGCGAACGGCTGCGCGCAGATCACGTTCGGGCAGCCCTGTTCGATGAGTTCGAGGATCTCGGCCGTGAGCAGCCAGCCTTCGCCGGCCTGCACGCCGATCGACGTGACCTCGGATGCCTTCTCGACGAGCTCGGGCATCGGGTCGTCCTGCTTGAACTTGCCGTGCGACGTGGCGATCGCGGCGCGGATCGGCGCGTTGTATCGGTCGAGGCCCCAACGCATGAGCGCGTACAGGGTCTTGTTGCCGCCGGTGCCGAGATGCTTCTCGTTCCAGTCGGTGATGTACGGGCGGGTCGTCATGAACTCCATGATGCCGGGCACCACGGCCTCGCAGTCCTGCGATTCGATGACATCGACCACGTGGTTGTTCGCGTCCGGCTGGTATTTGACGAGGATCTCGCCGACCACGCCGACGCGTACCTTGCGCGGCTCGTCCTTCAACGGCAGTGCGTCGAACGACTTGACGATCTCCTTGGCGAGGCGGCCGTACGGCAGGTAGCCCTTCCTCAGCCACGGGGTCTTCGCCGCGGTCTTCGAGAAACCATGGTGCTCGATCGTCTCGCGCACGATGGTGTCCCACTGCTCGTAGAGGCGGTTCGCTGACCCCTTCTCGACCTCGTACGGACGCACGCGGTACAGGCACTTCATGAGCAGGTCGCCGAGGATCAGCGCCTTGACGGCGCGGTGCAGCAGCGCCGGCGTCGCCTTGAAGCCCGGATTGTCCTCCAGACCCTGCGTGGAGATGGCGATGACCGGAATCTGCGGGTAGCCGGCGTCGATCAGCGCCTTGCGGATCAGACCGAAGTAGTTGGTCGCACGGCACATGCCGCCGGTCTGCGTGATCGCAAGGCACACCTTGTCCGGATCGTATTGGCCTTGTTCGATCGCGTCGATGAGCTGGCCGATGACCATGATCGCCGGATAGCAGGCGTCGTTGTTCACGTATTTGAGGCCGGTCTCCACGTCCTCGCGGGAGGCATGCTTGAGGATGTCGAACTTGTAGCCGCCGGAGCGGATCACCGATTCGACGAGCGAGAAGTGGATCGGGCTCATCTGCGGGGCGACGATCGTGTAGTCCTTCTTCATGTCCTTGACGAACTTCTCGCGGTGCGCGTAGCGGGACATGGTGGCGTTGTTATGACCGGACTGCTTCGCCTTGCGTCCCTTGCCGTCCGTGCGGGCGCCCGACGTGGTGCCGTCGCCGAGCGCGGCGAGACGCGCGTTCTCGACGTCGCGCTTCGCGGCGCGCTTCGACGCCTTGCGCATCGCTTCGGTGAGTTTCGGGTTGGCGGCCATCGTCGTGTCGAGCAGGACCTGACGGCCCGGCGTCGGCGCCTTCGTTCCGGTTCTGCGGAATCCGGTGGACTTCGGCGCGTTCGCCGGAACGTCGCCGGACGCATCGGCGTCGGCGGCGCCCGTCGCCTTGACCTTCGCCTCGGCTGCGTCGACGGCGGCCTGTGCGGCGGCGAGCGCGGCCTTCGCGGCAGCCAGATCGGCCTCCGCCTGTTCCTGCGCCGCATGCGCGGTCTCGTCCACGGCCGCGCCGCGCGCGACGGTGTCGGCCGACGTGCCGGCGGAGACCGCCGCGAGACGCGCCTTGTTCGCCTCGCGCTCCTCGACGGCGGCCTTGAGCGAACGCAGACGGATCTTCGCCGCGCCGAGGTTGGAGACCTCGTCGATCTTGAGCAGCGTGTACACGTCGGCCTTGTCGGCGAGAATCTCGGCGACCTGGTCGGTGGTGATGGCGTCGAGGCCGCAGCCGAACGAGTTGAGCTGGACGAGTTCGAGGCCCGGATAGGAGGCGACGAAGTGGGCCGCCGCGTACAGGCGCGAATGGTAGGCCCACTGGTTGGTGACGCGAAGCGGCATACGCTTGACGGTGAGCTTGCGGTCGCCGACGTGTCGGAAGCCGTTCGCGTTCTTCTTCCTCGGGTCCTCCTCGCCCTTGGACAGGAATTCGGTGAGGTTGAGCTTCTCCCCCGGCTGCAGTTCGCAGATCGAATCCTCGGAGAGCACGACCATGCCGAGCGAGCAAATCGTCTCGGGGATGCCGTGGTTGATCTCCGGATCGATGTGGTAGGGGCGTCCCGCGAGCACGATGCCGCGGCAGTCGTGCTCCTTCATGTACGCCAGGGCCTTGAGACCCTCCTGCTGCACGTCGTGCTTGAAGACCTTGTCTTCCGCATAGGCGGCCTTGACGGCGGTCTCGGCCTCCTCGCGCGTCACGTTCGCCCACGCGAACTCCTCGACGATGCGGTCGACCATGAGCTCATGGTTGGCGAGGTTGAAGTACGGGTGCATGTAGCGGATGCCCTCGCCGCGCAGTTCGGGCATGTTCGCGCCGACGACGAGCGGATAGTTGGCCACGACCGGGCAGTTGTAGTGGTTGTCCGTGTTGGGCACGAGGTTGTCCTCGTAGCTCACGCACGGGTAGAAGATCGTCTTGACGCCCTTGTTGAGCAGCCACTTGATGTGGCCGTGCACGAGCTTGGCCGGGTAGCAGATGTTCTCGGAGGCGATCGATTCGATGCCGGTCTCGAACAGTTCGTGGGAGCTGCGGCCGGAGATCATCACCTTGAAGCCGAGCGAGGTGAGCAGCGTGAACCAGAACGGGTAGTTCTCGTACATGTTGAGCGCGCGCGGGATGCCGATCTCGCCGCGCGTGGCCTTCTTGTCGGTGAGCCTGCGGTAGGCGAAGCAGCGCTTGTACTTGTAGTCGTACAGGTTCGGGCGGTCGGAGCGCTTCTTCTTCGCGTCGCCGCCGCGCTCGCAGCGGTTGCCGGTCACGAAGCGCGAGCCGTCGGAGAACGTGGTGATGGTGAGCTTGCAGTGGTTCTGGCACAGCTTGCACACGTCGCGTTCGGTGGTCATCGACATGTTGTCGAGCGCGTCGCCGGTGAGGATGGACGATGCGGTGTGACGCACGCCGTCGACGACGACCTCGCCTTCGCGCGCGACGGCGTTCGGGACGTCGCCGGCGGCGGACTCCTCGGCTTCGGTGGTCTTCTCGGCGACCGTCTCGCCGTCCGCGCCGACGAGCCCACGCCCGTCGTCCGCGATGTCCTCGTAGTGCATGCGCGCGGTGAGGGCCGCGCCGAACGCACCCATGAGGCCAGCGATGTTCGGCCTGGTCACTTCGCGCTCGGTGAGCAGTTCGAACGCACGCAGCACGGCGTCGTTGAGGAACGTGCCGCCCTGCACGACGACGGTGTCGCCGAGTTCGCCGGAGTCGCGCAGCTTGATGACCTTGTACAGGGCGTTGCGCACGACCGAATAGCACAGACCGGCGGCGATGTCCTCGATGGACGCGCCTTCCTTCTGCGCCTGCTTGACGGACGAGTTCATGAACACGGTGCAGCGCGAGCCGAGGTCCACCGGATGCGTGGATGCGAGCGCCTTTTGCGTGAACTCCTGGATGGTCAGTCCCATCGACATGGCGAAGGTCTGCAGGAACGAGCCGCAGCCGGACGAGCAGGCCTCGTTGACGGCGATCGAGTCGATGACGCCGTCGGTGATGGCCAGGTATTTCATGTCCTGGCCGCCGATGTCGATGACGGCGGTGACGCCGGGGCTAACCATTTCGGCGCCGCGGTAGTGGGCCATCGTCTCGACGACGCCCTCGTCCAAGTGCAGGCCGGTGGTGATGAGGCCCTCGCCGTAGCCGGTGGCGCAGGAGCGCGCGATCCACGCCTCGGGCGGGAGCTCGGACTGGATCTTCTTGACGATGTTGATGGCGGCCGTCAGCGGGCTGCCCTCGTTGTTCGCGTAGCTCGACCACACGATTTCGCGGTCGTCGTTGACGAGCGTCGCCTTGATGGTGGTGGATCCCGCGTCGATGCCGAGGAAGTGGGGGCCGTGCGCGCCCTCCAGCGTGCCGATGTGCACGTGCTCGCGGTGGTGGCGCCTGTTGAACGCCTCGCGGTCCGCCTCGGTGGGGAACAGCGGCGGCATGGTGGGCGTGTTGCTGGGGAGGTTCTTGAGCTCGTCGAGACGCTTCAGAATCTCGCCACAGGTGTGCGCCTCGAAATGGTGGCCTTCGTCGTCGGAGTCCATGTCCGCTTGGAGCGCGGAACCGTAGGCGACGTACAGGTGGGCGTCGGTGGGGACGATGAACTCGTCGACCTTGCCGTCGAGCGCGCGCTGGAACGCGGCGCGGAGCTCGCTCATGAAGAACAACGGGCCGCCGAGGAAGATGACGGTGCCGTGGATCGGGCGGCCGGAGGCGAGGCCGGCGATGGTCTGCGTGGCCACGGCGGTGAAGATCGAGGCGGCGAGATCCGGCTTGGCGGCGCCGTCGTTGATGAGCGGCTGCAGGTCGGTCTTGGCGAACACGCCGCATCGTGAGGCGATCGGGTACAGGTTCTCGTAGCTTTTCGCCATCTCGTTGAGGCCGGCCGCGTCAGTGTCGAGCAGGGTGGCCATCTGGTCGATGAACGCGCCGGTGCCACCCGCGCACGAACCGTTCATACGCTGTTCCGGCGTGGGTTTGAGGTACGTGATCTTGGCGTCCTCGCCGCCGAGCTCGATGATGACGTCCGCCTGCGGGTACTCCTTGTCGATCGCCTCGGTTTCGGCGATGACCTCCTGGACGAACGGCACGTGCAGGTTGTCGGCGAGCGCGAGGCCGCCGGAACCGGTGATGGCGAGACGGATCGGCTCGTCGCCGCGGCCGAGCTGTTCCAGTTCCTTGTGGATGTCGACGAGGAGTCCCGCGACGGTGGCGCGCACGTTGGCGTGGTGGCGCCGATAGTCGGAGAACAGGGTGTCTTTGAGGGAGTCGGACTGGTCGAGCACCACCGCTTTGACGGTGGTGGAGCCGATGTCCAATCCCACGCGCAACGGCTTCGTATCGTGGTTCGTCGCCACGGTATGTGCTTCGTTCACCATGTAAACCTCTTCAACCGATTTCCGGGACGCGTCTTGCGAGTCGTGCAGGAATCGCGTATGGCCCGGCCACTCAAATCCATTACTGTAGTCTGAAGCCCCGCCCAAGGAGCGCGGGTCACGCGGGGCGGGAGCGTGATTCATCTAACAGTGGAAGCCGCGAAACGCAACGCCTTCGCGTGTTCTGTCGGAATACCGTCGACGGTACGTCGACCGAGGAGCAACGCGGATGACACGCCATCTCAGGATACCGACAGACGTCCTGAACGCGCGCGGCGCCAAGGCGCACCGAGGGAAGGCGTACGAAGGTACGTCGACCGAGGAGCAACGCAGGCGACGCACCCCCACACGACGCCGAACAGGCGGCCTGAACGCGCGCGGCGCCAAGGCGCACCGAGGGAAGGCGTACGAAGGTACGTCGACCGAGGAGCAACGCAGGCGACGCGCCGTTCAGGACGCCTGGGCGCCTTCGCCGGCCTCGCGGTCCCTAAGATATATCTCGGGGATGTCGCGCTCCTGGTCGTGGAGCTTGCCCCAGATGACGGGGCGGCCTTGGGCGAGGGAGGCGGGCACGTCGAGGATGCGCTGGTTCTTGGACCCGCGGAATTGGAGGAGCGAGTCCTTCTGGGTTGTGAGGTAGCGGCCGTCGACGAGCACGTCGATGCATTGGAGGAGTTCACGCTTGTCGGGGGTTTCGCCGGGGCGCATGAGTTCCTCCCATGTGTAGCCGGTCCATGACCAGATGTCTTTGTCGTGGCCGAATTCGGCGCGGATGCGGCGGGCGAGTGGCAGGAGCACGGGCGTGTTGAGCAGGGGTTCGCCGCCGAGGAATGTGATGCCCTGCACCCAGGGGGCTTTGAGGTCGTCGATGATCTTGTCTTCGAGTCGTTGCGTGTACTCGTGGCCGGCTTGGAAGTCCCAGATGGACGAGTTGAAGCAGTCGACGCAGTGGAACGGGCATCCGGAGACGTATAGGGAGTTGCGCACGCCTTCGCCGTCGGTGACGACGAAGGTCTTGTAGTCGGCGATCATGCGCTTGGACATGCGCCGGCCGTCCCATTGTCCGGCACGCGGATCGTTGGCGAGTCCGTCGGAGGGGACGGAGGGGCCGCGCCCGGTCTCCCCCGCCGCGAAGTCGCGGCGCGTCATTCTTCCGTTGTCGACCATATTCGTCTCCTCACCTATGTGTTCGCTCCCGCCGGCGGGAGCTGTCCATGACAGACGGACTGAGGGTGGTCGCGATCGTTGCGCGAACCACCCTCAGTCTGTGCTTCGTTCGACAGCGCTCCGCCGGCGGGAGCGGAATCAATGGGCCGTTACTTGGCTTCCTCGAACCATTCGCGGGTGGAACCGTCGTCGAGGGTGACGTGGCCGGTTTCGCCGCTCATGTGCTTGACACGGTGGGAGATCTCCTCGTGGCGGCCGTGCACCATGGGGCGCTGGACCGGGTTGCCGAGGTAGCCGCAGGTGCGCTTGGTCACGTTGCACTTGTCCGGATCGGAGTTGCCGCATTCGGGGCACTTGAAGCCCTCGTCGGTGGGCTCGAAGTCGCCTTGGAAGCCGCACACGAAGCAGTGGTCGATCGGCGTGTTGGTGCCGAGGTAGCCGATGCCCACGTTGTACGCGTAGTCCCACACGGCTTCGAGCGCCTTCGGGTTGTCCTGCAGGCAGGGGTACTCGCAGTAGTTGATGAAGCCGCCGGACGCGTAGTACGGGAAGTCCTTCTCGTAGTTGAGCTTCTCCATCGGGGTGGGCTGCAGCCACACCGGGTAGTGGAAGGAGTTGGTGTAGAAGTCGTGGTCGGTCACGCCGTCGACGCGGCCGAACTTCTCGCGGTCCATGCGGTTGAAGCGGTCGGTGAGGGACTCGGCCGGCGTGGAGTACACGGAGTAGTGGTAGCCCTCAGCCTTGCTCCACTGCTTGCACAGTTCGCTCATGCGCTTGACGATGGACAGCGCGAATTCCTTGCCTTCCGGATCCCAGCCGTGGTCGCGAATCCAGTTCTTGCCGTAGAACACGGCGGTGGTCTCCGCGAGGCCGATGTAGCCGAGGGACACGGTGGCGCGCTCGTTCTTGAACAGGGCGTCGACGCTGTCGTTGGCGCCGAGGCGACCGAAGGCGCCGAAGCGGAACAGGGTGGGCGCGTTCACCGGGGTGGCCTGCTTGCAGCGCATGATGCGGAACTGCAGGGCCTGGTGGGCGATCTCCATACGCTCCTCGAACAGCTTCCAGAAGCGGTCCTTGTCGCCGTGGGATTCGAGGGCGATGCGCGGCACGTTCACGGAGACGACGCCGAGGTTCATGCGGCCGTCCTCCTCGTCCTTGCCGGTCTCCGGGTTGATCCAGCCCTGCAGGAAGGAGCGGCAGCCCATCGGGGCCTTGAAGGAGCCGGTGATCTTGACGATGTTGTCGTAGAACACGACGTCCGGGTACATGCGCTTGGTGGCGGATTCGAGCGCCAGCTGCTTGAGGTCGTAGTTCGGGTCGCCCGGGTCGGCGTTCACGCCGTGACGCACGGTGAACACGAGCTTCGGGAAGATCGCGGTGTGGTGTTCGCGGCCGAGGCCGCGGATGCGGTTGAGCAGGATGGCGCGCTGGATCTCGCGGGCGAACCAGTCGACGCCGAGGCCGAAGCCGACGGTGACGAACGGGGTCTGACCGTTGGACACACGGTTGGAGTTGATCTGGTACTCCATGGTCTGCATGGCGTCGTAGATGGCCTTGCGGGTGCGGATCTTGGCGAGGATCTCGCGCTCCTGCTCGATCTCGTCGACGTCCGTGTGGAACGGGGTGTCCATCGGCAGCGGCTCGCGGCCCTTCTCGAAGTGGAGCTTGGCCGGCTCGTTGGCCTTCGCGTTGGCGACCTGGCGGCGCGCGAATTCGATCGGCATGTCGTCCGGAATCATCTCGCGGGCCTCTTCGAGGAACTTGTCGTAGTCGAGGCGGGCGTAGCGGGCGAGGTGCTCGTCGGCGCGGTTGGCGGTCTGGCCGCCGTACTGGCTGGAGGCCACGTCCTTCATGATCTGCGTGATCTGCGTGGCGGCGATGGCGATGGACTTCGGGGAGGCCATCGGCGCGTTGCCGAGGGTGAAGCCGTTGGCGAGCATGTCCCAGAAGTTGGGCAGCGAGCAGTTGGACTGCGCGGTGAACGGCGAGTAGTCGGCGTCGTGGAAGTGGATGTCGCCCTTCATGTGGGCGTTGGACACGGCCGGCGGCAGCATGTTGAACGCCGCGGCCTTGGAGACGGCGCCGGCCAGCAGGTCGCGCTGGGTGGCGTAGACGTTGGCATCCTTGTTGGCGTTCTCGTGGATGAGGGTCGGATCCTGGTTGATGAAGCGGGACACAGCCTCGTTCACGTCGGTGGCCTTCGCGCGCTCGATGTCCTTGTCGAGGCGGTAGGTGGTGTAGGCGCGGGCCACGTCGTACAGGTGCGCGTCGATGAGCGCGTGCTCGACGAGATTCTGGATGTCCTCGATCTTGGCGGGACCGGCGTAGCGTTCCTTGATCTCACCCTCGACCTGGTCGGCGAAGCCGCGGATGAGCTTCTCCTCCTCCGGGCCGACCTGCTTGTCGAGGTCGCCGAACGCGGCCTTGACGGCGGAGATGATGTTGATCGGATCGAAGTCGACGACGCGGCCGTCACGCTTCTCGACCTGCACCGGGCGGCCGACGGCCTTGACGGTGGTGGTCGTCGGACTGATGACTGCTGTCTCCATCTCACATCTCCATCCCGGCCCCGAGGGGCCTGTGTCGTACGTCTTCTCCCCGGGTTCGGCAGGAGGTTCGACGCCCTGCGTTTCCGGAGCCTCAGATACTGTACGGCATCCCCACCCCTATATCTAGTTGCGGCACGCCGTTCAAACACTATCGGTAGTGGTTTTCGGCGGAATACCGCCAAATCGCATCTGTGTGATTAACGTAACAATCATCGGTCGCGCGTGTCGCGGCTCAGCCGCGGCCGACGTTTCGGGACGATTTCCGGGCGTGGCTGGAACAAGCCGCCAAGCATGTTGCCAACCCGCCCGGACATCCCCGTTCCAGCCGCAGGACACTCAGTCCAGGTTGGATTGCGTGCCGGCCGTATCCGCCGTGGCCGCCTGGGCGTTCTGCGCGGCGTCGAGTCGGGCGCGCACGTCGTTGAGCAGGCCCTGCGCACGCCGCGCGAGCGCCTCGCCGATCTCCCACTGGCGCATCGACTGGTCGAGGTCGAGTCCGCCGGCCTCCAGCGCCTGCACGGCCTGGATGAGCTTGTCGCGCGCCTCCTCGTAGGGCATCTGCGCGATGGCGGCGCGCTCCTTGTCGGTGAGCGTCGAGGCGGGGGCTGCGACGTTCGTCCCGCCCTCGCCGACGGTGTTCTGTTCGGTCGTGTTCTGTTCGGTCATGGTTCGTTCCTTTGCTTCTCGTTCGTCAATGGTCTTCGATGATTGTCAATGCTCGCCGATGATCGCTCGTGGCCATCGTCGCTCAGTCCGCCGTGGCGGTGACGACGCCCTTCCTCAGCGTCACGGTGAGCGCGTCGCCGGCATGCACCTTCGAGGCGTCGTCGAGCACATGCCCGTCGGCGGCCTGCACGACGGCGTACCCGCGGTTCAGCGTGGACTGGGGGCTCAGCGCGGTGAGCGAGGCGTGCGCCTTCTCGATGGTGAGCGAGGCGTCGTCGACGATGCGCCGCAGGCCGATGTCAAGCCTACCGACCGCGTCGTCGAGGAACCGTTGATGCGGTTCGAGCATCGTGAGCGGCCTCGTCAGACTCGGCCGGTTCGCATAGCCTTCGACGAGCCGGACCTCGCCTTCGACGCGGGAGGAGATGCGCATGCGCATGCGTTGCACCGCGTTGTCGATCAGCTGCCACTGCTCGCGCACGTCCGGCACGACCTTCTTCGCCGCGTCGGTGGGCGTGGAGGCGCGCAGGTCGGCGGCCAGGTCGATGAGCGTCCAGTCGTCCTCATGGCCGATGGCGGAGACGATCGGCGTCACGCATGCGGCAGCCGCGCGCACCACGCCCTCGTCGGAGAATCCGATGAGGTCCTCGAACGCACCGCCTCCGCGCGCCACGATGATCACGTCCACCTCCGGGTCGGCGTCGAGTCTGTGGATTGCCTCGATGATGTCGGGCGGGCATTGCGCTCCCTGCACGTGCGCGTGCATGATCTTGAACCGCACGACGGGCCATCTCAGATTCACATTGGTGACCACGTCGCCTTCGGCGCGCGCCTGCGGGGCGCAGATCAGGCCGATGCACTTGGGGAATTCGGGCAACGGCACCTTGTTCTCCGCGTCGAACAGCCCCTCGCCCTTGAGTTTCTTGCGCAGCTCGTCGATCTGTTCCTTGAGTCCGCCGGCGCCGATCTTGCGAATCTCGTCGCCGATGAAGCTCAATCGGGTCTGTTTGACCCAGATGTCGGCCCGGCCGTGGATGACGACCCGGTCGCCTTGGCGGAACTGCGCTGCCGCGGCGGCGAAGGCACGCCAGCCGGAGACGGAGATCGCGATGTCCTCGAAATCGTCACGCACCGTGAGATAGGCGGAGCCTGCGCGACGCGTGTTGATTTCGGTGATCTGCCCGCAGATCCACGCGGCCGGCCACTTCGCGACGGCGTTGTGGAACTTCTGGCTCAGCACGCTCACCGGCCAGGGGTTCTCGGCGGTGGTGTCGGCGGCCATCCGCGGCAGCTGGTCGAGCGGCCGAGGCCGACTCAGGTCCACGGCCGCAGACGCACCGGCGCCGGGGCCGGGGCCGGCGACCGCACGGCCACCCCCGGGCGCACCATACCCGGCCCCGGAGCCGGCGCCCCGCATGTTGGCATTCATGTCGTAACTCATGCCCCTCACTATAGTGCCGGCCCCAGTGACCGGTATATCTTTACCGGTTTTTATGCCACGGCCAGCGTGGCGAGCAGCGCCGCATGGTCGGAACCGTCGATCGGCACGACCTTCAGCCGTCCCGCGACGATTCCCCGATCCACGACCACATGGTCGATGCCGGCGAACCGCGGCGGCAGCATCCCCCGGTTCGACGGCCATGTGAACGTGAACCCACGCCCCGCCATCATCGCCCCGTCACGGAACCGATCGCCCAGAAAATCCCGGAACGGCGCATGGTCGACCGTCGCGTTGAAATCCCCCATGAACACGTACCGCGTATCCGTATGAGCCTTCATCGCGCCCAACTCGTCGAGCGAACGCCGCCACTGCCCCCAATAACCGGGCACCGGCGCCGTCGTGTGCACGGAGACGAACCGTATCCTCGCCCCTCCCGCGAACGCGACCGTGCCGCCCGGCATGAACGACGCACTGGAGTTCACGTCATCATCCGCCGGACCGATCAGCGGCGACGCCGACCACAACCCGTTGCCGTACACGCCATCCGAACTGGAGACCTTGGCGTACGGCAGATAATCGCCGATACCCGCCTTCTCGAGCGCGGCGACGAACGCGTCGGTGGTCTCCTGCAAGGCGAGTACCTCGACCCGCTCGTCACGCACCACGTCGACGATCCTCCGCGCGTCGGCGCGTCCCTTATACACGTTGCAGGTCATCACGCGCGCGTAACCGTCGCCGGTGATCGCATGCGCCTGACCGGTCGCCGCATCGGCCGCGCGCGTCAACGGCTGCGTCGCGTGGAAGAACGGCACCTGCCACCACGCGTTCACGGCGAACGTGGCGACCGCCACCAGCGCGACGACGAACCGGCGCGAGGCGAGCGCGCACATCAACGCGACGACGGACAGCACCGCGAACCACGGTGTCGCGGACACGAGAACCGGCACATACGGCAACGACTGGAGGCCGGCGGGCAGTGCGCGGGCGGCGACGGCGAGCGCCGCCAGTCCCGCGCACGCGACCGCCAGAACGCCGAACACGCGGCGACGCGGCGAACGGGAGGCGTCCCCGGCGCGCCGTCCGCCGCCGGACGCGCCGCGGGAGCCTCCGCGCACGGCGATGCCGCGCGACGCCGTGCGCCCGCGCGCGTTTCCGGTGCTCGCGGACGCGCCGGAACGACCACCGCCGCGGGTGCGTGATGCGTGTGCGCGCGACGGAGCTTTGGACGACGACGGTTTCGACGATGATTGCAACGATGGTTTCGGCGCACGAGACGACCGGGACGTGTGCGACGATTTCCTCTTCGATCCGGATGATGCGGATTTCGTCGTTGATGTCCTGCCGGCGCCTTTCGCGGCACGGCCGCCGCTCCCCTTCGTTCCCGCGCGTTTCAGCAGTTCACGCCGGGCATCGGCCTTCGCCTCCTCGGGCGTGAGATAGTCGTCTCGGGTTCGTTTCGCCACGGAGCCTCCCTTCGGCACGCCCATCACTCTACCGCGGCGAGCAGCGAATATGCGCGGCCCATCGCGCACGAGCCGCCACAACGGATACCGCACGAACCGTCACAGCAGCCACCGCAATGTCTCCATGGCGCGGATCGGCCGCACAGGAATCCGTCCCGCAACACGTCATGCGCGCCGACGGCCCCGAACCGTGTACAATGAGTTGCCGTCGCCTCGGTAGCTCAGGGGATAGAGCACCGCTCTCCTAAAGCGGGTGTCGTCAGTTCGAATCTGATCCGGGGCACGTCGAACCCTTGGAACCGTAATGGTTCCAAGGGTTTTCCCATTGTTTCGGCCGATCACGCCTTCGCAGGCGCGGACGAGCCGTCGTCGCCGGACGCAGCGTCGGCAGCGTCGGCCACAGCTTCGGCGGCACCGGCGACCGCGTCAGCCGCACCGGACACACCGGATTTGATCTCGTCGGCGAACGCCTTGCCGGCCATATGGCCGCCCAACGCGCCGTTGACGAGGGTCTTCAGGTCAAGACCGACGCTGTTCGACAATCCTTCGCTGATCTGGCTCAGCGCGTTGGTGGTGTCGCCGACGAGCTTGGTGGTGTTGCCTTCGCCGTACATGGTGATCGAATCGACCTTGGCGAGCGGTTCGGCGATGGCGCGCGCGATCTCCGGCATGATCTGGATGTACTGCTGGGCGATGATGAGCTGGTTGTTCATCGCGTTGTACGCGTGTCCCTGCGCCTCGATGCCGGCGGCCTCGCCTTCGCCCTTCGCCTTGAGCGCGGCGCCTTCCGCCTCGCCCTTGACGCGGGTGGCCTGCGCCTCGGCGTCGGCGGTCGCCTTGACGGCCTCCGCCTCCTGACGCTGACGATACAAATCGGCCTCCGCGTTCTTCTGCGTGGTGTACAGCTGCGCGTCGGCACGCTGCTCGGCGGCGTAACGGTCGGCCTCCGCCTGCTTGCGCACCGTCGCGTTGAGCTCCTTCTCCTTGACGGCGGCCTGACGGTCGGCGAGCTCGATGCGACGCTCCTCGGCGGCGATCTCGGCATCCTGCTGGGCGATATTGAGTTCCTTGGTGCGCTCCGCCTTGGTGATCTCGTAGACCATGTCGGCCTTCGCCTTGGCGTTGTCGGCCGTGGTCTTGAGCTCCGCCTGCTTCAGATCGAGCTGATTCTGCCGTTCGGCGACCTGCTGGTCGGCGGCGATGCGGGCGAGCTGCGCGTCACGGCTGATCTGCGCGGCCATGTCGGCGCCCATGTCGCGGATCACGCCCTGACCGTCGGCGAAGTCCTGCACGTTGAACGTGACGAGTTCGAGGCCGAGCGCCTCCATGTCGGCGCGCGCGGCGGTCGCCACGGTTTCGGAGAACTCGTCGCGGTTCTCCATGAGCGTTCTCAGCTCGGTTTTGCCGATCGCCTCGCGCATCTTGCCGAGCAGCACCTGGGTGACGTCGGCCATCATACGTTTCTTGTCCTGGTTGAGATAGTTGCGCGCGGCGATCTCCAGCGGGTCGCGTTCGACGCCGTCATGGCCGGTGAACCGGTCGACGCCGATCTGGAAGTTCGCGACGGCGCTCACGTCGATGAGGATCGCGTCCTTCGTGGGGATGGGCGTGTCGGTGTGGAGTTCGGACTGGACGACGCCGAGTGACAGCCAGTCGCGACGGTAGAGGAACGGGATGATGATGGCGGCTTTGCCGGTCACGAAACGGCGCCCGCCGGGCCCGGTGATGACGAGGACGCGGTCGGTGGGCGCCACCGTATAGCAGGCGAACGCCAGTATGATCAGGACGATCACCACGGGGATGACGATCCACAACGAACCTAGATGGAAGAAGTCGAGCATGAGGGATTCCCTTCCTGTATCGTGCCACGGCATCGATGCCGAGGCATGGCGTCCGTCCCGCCACCGCGCCGACAAGCCGCGCATCGGAACCGGACCTTATGAGCCCAACCTTACCCCGTTTCACCGGCCCGGACCGGCATTCCCACGCGACCGGACCGGCATCCCCACACAGGGCGCGATGCTTCAGCGGTGAATCCGCGCGGTTCGCGGTCGGGCCGCACGGTGTATTGTCGTAGCAATATCCGAAGGCGTCGCGGCGACATGCGACGTGAGGGAAGGGAGGCCGACGATGGCCGATGAGACGACGGGCGTCAGGACCGGCACCAACACCGGAATGGGTGCCGCGGGTGCAGCGGGCGTGGCGGGTTGCGGCACGGTGACCGCGCTGGAGCTGGGATTGCCGGAACGATCCGCGATTCCGGCGGCGAAGGGTGTTCTCCCCAAGGCCCTGTTCGCGGGAAAAGGCCCGATCTCCAACACGTTGAGACAGCATCTCGTGCATACGGTGGGCTCCATCCACATGCTCGCGCTCCTACGCCCCGCCAACGCGGGCGTCGACGCGGGTACGCGCGTGAAGGAGATCCTCGTGCTCGGACTGCGGCTGAACGGCGTCGACGCGCAGGTTCCCACCGATGTGGTCGAGCATATCGCGGCGCAGCGCCCCGGCGCAGGCGTGCTGTTCGCATGCGTGCGCGACGGTCATGAACCGGGGCCGGGAGGCGCGTCCGCAACGACGGGAACGACGGCGACCGCACCAGGCACGGGCGGAACCGTGGAGCAGTGCGCACTCGCCGTGCGCCGCAAGGTGCCGGGACGCCCGGGGCATACGGCGCAGTACGCCGTGCACGTCTCCGATTGGTCCGACCCGCGTGATCTGCTGCTGGAGATCACGGGCGGCACGATGGATGAGGCGTGGGAGTCGCTGTGCTCGCAGGCGATTCTCGGCACGGCCGACCACGCCGATCTGGACGCGCGGCTGATTCGTCGCGACCGTATCGTGGCGCTGCACGCCGAGGAGGCGAAACTCGTGCGCGACCACGCGCGGGCGAAGAATCCGGCGCAACGCAACGAGGCGTTCGCGAAACTGGGCAAGGTGCGCGCCGAGCTGAAGCGCCTCGTCGGATAGGCCGCAGCACGGGCGGGCCGTTCCGACACGTCGTGCCGAACACGACAAAGGCGTTCCGCCCGATCGAATCGGATGGAACGCCTTCATGGACGGGACGTCTTCGCGCCACGCCGTCGGATCACTCGGCCTTGTCGCCTTGGGCGGCGGCCTGGGCGGCGGACGCCTCGGCGGAGGCGATGATGTCCTCGGCGGGGACCGGGTTGAAGTGGTCCCAGATGAAGAACACGAGGCCGGCGACGAACATGAGCGCGCCCGTCCACAGGTTGATGGGCAGTCCCGTGGTCTTGGCCACGTCGGCGGCCGGGTCGATGAGGCCGACGGCGAACACGACGATGCCGTAGACCACGAAGATCATGCCGAGGATGCGGCGCAGGTCGGAACGATGCGTCGAACGCACCATCTCTTCCTTCTCAGCCTCGGTGAAGTACTCCTTCTTCGCGGAATCCGGTTCCGCGGCCGCAGCCTGCTGCTGCGAGGTTTCCTGAATCATAATCACTCCTCACGAATCGTTTGCTGACTGTTCTGCGGATGGATCAGAAGAAGATCGCGTACTGGACGACGCTGATGACCAGGGCGAGGATGCCCAGGAAGATGGTCACGTGGTTGTCCTTGCGTTCCTTCTCGACGGCGGCCGTGCGGGCGGCCTTGTCGAGGACCTCGCCCTTGTCGTGGGCTTCGGCGTCCTCCATGATGTCGTAGCGGAAGTACTTCATGCCGCCGGTGGCGAAGGTCAGGCCTTCGATCTCGGAATCCGGCTTCGGCTTGGTGACGAGGCTGACGACGATGGCGACGACCATGGCGGACGCCAGGGAGATCTCGGCCTGGTACAGGGTGCCGGAGGTGGCGGTCGGGAAGATCGGGTTGCCGTCGGCCACGGACTTGAGGTACCACAGGTAGACGCAGAACGGGGCGAGGATGCCGACCACATAACCGGCGGTGGCGCCGGCCGGGGTGATGCGCTTGAAGAACAGGCCGAGGATGAACACGGCGAACAGCGGCGAGTTGAAGAAGCCGAACAGCACCTGCATGTAGGTCATGATGTTGCCGAACTGGGACGCCACGAACGCGGTGCCGACGGAGATGAACACGCCGACGATGGTGATGACGCGGCCGGCCTTGAAGTAGTAGGAGTCGGGCTGGCCGGGCTTGATGTAGTTCTGCAGCAGGTCGTAGGTGAACACGGTGTTGAACGAGGAGACGTTCGCGGCCATGCCGGCCATGAAGGAGGCCATGAGTCCGGTGACGGCGATGCCGAGCACGCCGGACGGCAGGTACATCTGGATGAGCTTCGGAATGGACTCGTTGTAGGTGAGCGCGCCGGAGGCGAACTGCTTGGAGAGCACGGCGGCCGCGATGCAGCCGGGGATGATCACCAGGAAGCCGACGAACAGCTTCGGGAAGCAGGCGTAGATCGGGGTGCGGCGGGCGGCGGTCATGTCCTTGGCGGAGAAGGCGCGCTGGACCTCGGTGAAGTTGGTGGTCCAATAGCCGAAGGAGATCACGAAGCCGAGGCCCATGACGATGGTGAACCAGTCGGCGCCCATCGGGTTGGTGACGTTGCCGATGCCGGTGCCCTGCCAGGTGCTCAGGTGCAGGTCGCCGATGCCCGGGGTGGCGGCCAGGGAGGTCTTCAGGCCTTCCCAGCCGCCGATGTTGCGCAGGCCCACGACGGTCAGCGGGATGAGGGCGGCGAGGATGACGAAGAACTGCATGACCTCGTTGTACACGGCGGACTTGAGGCCGCCGAGGTAGGTGTAGACGAGCACGACGACGCCGGAGAAGATGATGGCGGCGATCTGCGACCAGCCGAGCATGGCCTCGATGATGATGGCCATGGCGTACAGGTTGATGCCGGAGATCAGCAGCGTGGAGGTCGCGAAGCACAGCGAGCAGACCAGATGCGCGCTCTTGCCGAAGCGGCGGTACATGAATTCAGGCACGGAGCGCACGCCGGAACCGTAGTAGAACGGCATCATGAAGATGCCGAGGAACACCATGGCCGGGATGGCGCCGATGATGTAGTAGTGCAGCGTCGACATGCCGATCTGGGCGCCGTTGGCGGCCATGCCGAAGATCTCGGTGGCGCCGAGGTTGGCGGCCATGAAGGCGATGCCGGTAATCCAGGCCGGCATGGAGCGGCCGGCGAGTAGGAAGTCGGTGCTGGACTTCATGCGGCGGCCGGAGATCCAGCCGATGGCGATGACCACCACGAAGTAGAACACGAGAATCGCGTAATCGATGGGCTGCAGACTCAGCTTGATGCTGCTGTCCGCGGCTGCCAACACTGTCGTCGGCATAGGTTTCCTCCCTCTTTGGACCGGACGCGCGTCGATGTCGTCCGGACTGCACGGCGATGTAATCGCTTACACGACAGCATGCGGAAGGTGCGGCCGGCGCGCACGCCGGACGCATTCCGCAGGACTACCTCAGGAAACGATCACATCATTTTCGTCCGGTTCACGCTGTGCCGGACTGTTTCGACATCGCCATAACCTAGTACGATTCCGATGCTGCGCAACCGCTTTTTCCGGGCATTTCAGGGCTCATCGATAACCGTTTGATAACGATGCCATCCACCGTTGCAAGCTAGTTTGTTCTAGTTTGCAGGACGGTCTTGCGGCCGTCCGCTCCAAGTCTGACGCCGGTCGCCCGGCTGCTTGGTTCGCACTTCACAGGGGTCTGCCTTCCATCCTGACGGACGGCGGGTCTTGCGTCCCCTCCATGCGCGTTTAGGGTCTCCGGGGCACTCCCGGCGACCATGATGTTGATGGCCGCGTTCAGGTCACGGTCCAGGGTCAGGCCGCATTTCTCGCAGTGGTAGGTTCGCTCGTCGAGGGAGAGTTTGGCTTTCACGCTCCCGCAGTCCGAGCACATCTTGCTGCTGGGATACCAGCGGTCGATCACATGCAGTCTTGTACCGGTTCTCGCGGTCTTGTATTCGAGTCGGCGTCGCAGTTCGGCGAAGGACGCGTCCTCGATCGTCTTGGCGAGCCGGTGGTTCCTGACCATGCCCGTCACGTTCAGATCCTCGATGCTGATGTCCGAGTATGTTCCGGCGAGCCAGGTGGTGAGCTTGTCCAGCAGGTCGCGCCGCTGGTTCGCGATGCGCGCGTGGATGCGGGCGACCTTGTCTCGCGCCTTGAGACGCCGCTTCGACCCCTTGGTCTTGCGGCTCAACGCTCTCTGCGCGCGTTTCAGCCGGCGTTCGGCCGTTCTGAGCGTGTGCGGGTTGTCGATGACGGTGCCGTCCGAGAGCGTGGCGAGCGTTTTGACGCCCAGATCGACGCCGACCGCCCCTCCCTGCGGGGTTCGTTTCGCCGTCGGGTCGGCGCGTTCGACGGTCAATGAGGCGTACCAGCGTCCCGCGCGGCACGAGACCGTCATGCGCAGCACTCTGGCCCCGTCCACGCGTCTCGTTATGTCCTCCATGCAGTGCACGCGGCCGATACGCGGTAGTCGCAATGCTTTCGGGTCGTCCTTGACGAGGCCGAAGCTGCCGGTCGTGTACGCGAACCGTGGCGTGGCGCGGTCCTTCGCCTTGAACCTCGGGAAGCCGACCCTGCGTCCCCTCCGTTCGCCCTTGCGGCTTTTCGACCAGTTCGACAGGGCGTCCGCCAACGATCCGAGCCCGCTGCCGTACGCCTCCTTCGAGTTCTCCCGCCACCACGGTCTCCCGTCCGCACCTACGGCCAGCTTGTCCTTGTTCGCGTTCCACCAGCGGCGCAGCGCATACAGGGACCATTCCGGCCTCTCCCCGGCCTCGATGGCGGTTTTGACGTGGGCGAGGCCCGCGTTGTACGCGAACCGAGCCGCTCCCGCGTGCGACGACAGCAACCGTTCCTGTATGGACGTCGGGTCCAACGCCACCCTGACGGCCTCAAGCATCACGCGCCGCCCTCAACGCGGCCTCCGCCTTGCCCCTCGCCGCACGCCGCCCGTACAGTCGGGCGCACAACGAGGTCAACACCTCGGTCATGTCACGCACCAAGTCGTCGTCCGACTCCGAATCGTCCACGACGATCAGTCGTCGTCCCTGCGCGTTCAACGCGGATTCGACCAGTCCCGCGTTCATACGGGCCAGACGATCCCGATACTCCACGATGATCGTACCCACGGTCGGGTCGGCGAGGACGCGGTTCAATCTGCGACGTTTGTCGTCCATGCCGGAACCGGTCTCCGACACGACCTCGATGTCCCTCGCTCCCAGATCGATGGCGAACGCCTTCAACCGGTCCGCCTGACGCTGCAAGTCGGCTTTCCGATCGGAGGACGAGACACGCGCATAGCACACGACGCGCGAACCGGTCGCCGGCATATCCGTCTTCTCATACTTCGGGTCGTGAACCAGCCACACACTCCCCGACTTCTCCACGGGAACAGGCATACGGTTCTCACGACACCACTTCCACACCGTCTGCTCGTTCAAACCCTCACGAGCCGCCCATTCCTTCGCACGCACAGGCAAATCATATCACACACCAACAAGGCAAAACAAACCAAAGCCTCAGCAGTTCACAACCCCTATGCGCCCGATTCGCCGAATCCCCATTGATTCCAACGGTTCCGTCGCATCCATACACGATATCCCCATTCCGATGGAACCGGTTTCACAATCGGCCCCATCGGAAAACCGGCTCTTCGCATTTTGGTGTGTATGGGCCGTGCGGTTTTATTCGGTGTGTGATCGAAAAAGTGAAGAAAACCGCGCGGCTTGGTTCCGAGTCTAGCGCGTTCGACGGCCGGGTGCTGCTCGGTCTGGACAGGCTCGGGCTGAATCCGGTCTCGCAACGCCACGTCACGTCGGGCTCGCGTGCGGGCGTATGGCTGATCGGCTGCGACCCGACGGACGAGACCGCCCGGTACTGCGGCGGATGCGGGGCCGCGGGACGTGTCCGTCCCTCGTGGCGGCGCCGTTTCGCGCACGTGCCGGTCGGCCAGAACGCGGTGCACCTG